>CALWJB010000078.1 GCA_944380895.1 uncultured Clostridia bacterium
AATCCACTTATCAGATATCTTATGATGTCAATTACCAAAGGCCCAAAGAAAAATCACTACCTCATTTTTAAAAATCTCTTAAATATATTATAGAGGGAAAAATTAGAAAAAGATACATAAATCGACAAATTCAGATTTATGTATCTTTTTTCGTTTAATAAAAAATAAATTTTGTTACTAATTAGACCACACATCTCCATCGTGTTTACGGCAGACAGGAGAACAAGCATCTGCTAAATTTTTAGGAGTGCTTGTGTGCGAAATTGTACCAAAAACTAAAGCAACAGCTGCCAACGTAACGAATACTTTTTTAGGCATATTTTTTCCCCCCTTTTTTATTTCATACTAAAAAATTACCATTTTTGCCAGCAGAAATTTGTCGCAAAAAGGAACATCTGGATACTGAATCCAAAGTATTTAATTTAATAGACGATGCTTCCCAACAAATAGCGGTGGTAAATTATGAGTCTGTTTGGAGGGTTGAACCGCAGATTAAAAATTGTGGACTTGACATGATTATTTGCGATAAGCTGCAACGGTATGTTCTTTAATATGTTCCAACTTGATTTTTCCCCTTTAATTTTTATAAAAAATAATATTATTATATATAAATAATAATTTACGATATAAATAATAAAAATAACGATAATTTAACTAAAAAACAATTGACAAATTTTAATCAGTTGACTATAATAATCGTGTACTAAAATATAAAAAGGAGATGTTAATCATGGGGATGTTCGACTGGATTGTTAGTTGGTTTAAAGTAATACCTGCTGACTTGCCATCTAAGGCTCTTGCAGAATTTAAATCAAGAGTGGCGCAATATTTTACTGGAGCAGATGATATGTTGTCGAAGGATAACAAAAAAGAAATAATGGATCGACTTAAGAAAGAAGGAGGATGGTCTAAAGAGGACGTTGCCAAGGCAAATAAGTGTATTGAGGCATTTAAAAAACTCAAAAAAGGAATGGTGGATGAGGCAAGTGGAGAAAAGGGATATAATTTTAATTTTATGGAAGGAGAAACTTTAAAAGAATACACAAGACTCTGTGAAGAGTTAAGTAACCTTCAAAGAGCGTCCGCAAATCATGTATTTGAGAATACCACAAAAGAGGTCATAGGTCTTCTAAACAGGTTTTGTAGTGTTTGCTTTAAAGCTATAGTAAAATTCGATGAACTCGATAAAAGAAATCTCGATAAAGAATATAACGAAATGTTGTCTGACTTAAATCGCCAAGGGGCGGGCACTGCCACTAAGGTAAGCGAACTTTTTAAAAAATATATTCATCAAAAAAGTATAATGAGTGCTGCTGATGTTGCTAAATTTTATTTTGCTGCATGTTCTATAAGTAGTAAAAAAGATCAACATATAGGATTTCTGGGGAGAGGTCTTTCTAATACACTTTTATATACCCAGAATAAGTTGCAGGAAAAACGTGATAAGTTAAGAGCAGGAACAGCAGCGGCGGCAGCAGCGGCAGCGGCAGCAGAAAAAGAAGAATAGGAGCCAAACGGATAAATATTAAAAGCGAACTTGTCAGTCAAAAGTGGACAGATGAAAAAAAGCTAAGATAAACCCTCTATCAGTTTTGAACTGGTGTGGGTTTTTATAATTGAGAGTATATGCAAATCTTTCGTGTTGTAACAGATTAAAATGTTGACCTGTGTAGTTGTAGAGCAGTTTTATATCACACAAACAATAATCCCTTCAGTATTATCGGCTGAGGGATTATTTATTTTTTGAAAATAACAAAAATTCAGAGCAAAGTTTTAAAAAAATTTAAATTTTTGAGTGCTTCCCTAAAATTTTTAAACAACTGTAAAAACATTTTATGGAATATTTTTTATTTAGGTTATTTGCTGATGTGGTTTACATCTACAAGCAAATTTTTTACAAAAATTTCAATACTTTCATATTTTAAAAATATATTGCTAACACATTCATTATATGGTATAATATGGAAACCGTAAAATTGTAGAGGGAATTTACGTTATATTGACTGAGAAAGGTGTGATTATGAATATTTGAATATATGAAACAATAAAAAAACCATAACATTTCTTTTATTAATTTGACCCGAACACAAAAATTTAAAATATGTAAAAAGAGGTTTTTATATGAAATTTAAAAATATTGGATTAAAAATTTTTTCAGTAATTTTTTCATTATCAGTGATTTGTCAAGCGCTGTGCCCGCACGCTTTTGCGGGATGGACAACTTTACACGAAAGGCTAGAAGACGGTGTAAATATGACAGTGGATGATATTCGTGCTATCGTTGAATCCGACCCTTCATCAGTGAAACAGTTGTATCGTGATGAGAAAGGTAAAGCCTGTTCCGTGACTACGCTTGTAACAGAACGCACTGGTAGTGATCTTGAAAATGGTAAAGAGATTTTAAAATACCTTATTGAAAATGGAGCACCCACTTCATCTTTATATAACAAAGGTTATCCTATATTTTGTCATGATTTATCAGATTATGATTTTCTTAAATGGTTATGGAAAAACAGGTCTGAATACAATATTAATTTTAAAGAGACGAACCGCACAGGCGGTACATTTCTGCATATATTAGCGTATAGATTTGATAAAACCGATCTCCTAGAAGAGGTTTGCAGTAGTTTACCTGAATTGACATCTGTTCATGATGACTACGAAAAAACATTTTTACATACTGCTGCTGAACTAGGCCATAAGAACGTTGTAGATTTTATTTTAAAAAATAGATATCGCTTTGGCATTGATGTAAATGAGCCGGACAAATATGGTCAAACTCCGCTATATTTAGCACGACGGCATGATGACGTAAAAACCGCTTTGATTTTCGCGGGCGCTAAAGAAGACGACTCCCCGAATAAGAAGGTTACAGCTTCAGGTTATTCAACAGCTACAGCAACAACTACAACAACTACAGCAACAACTACAACAACTACAGCAACTACAGCAACATCTACAACCGCTGCAACAGCTACTACTGTTGCAGAGAAAAAAGCTCCTAAAACACCGATGGGAAAGAAAGATCCCAAAGACAAAACAGAAGCATTATCCTGCATGAAAAATAACATCAACGCTGAATCTTATGCAGTTTTTAGTTGGGCGTTATATCATTATGTTAGACTTTGCGGTGTAGATTATCAAGACCCCGATTCCGGTAATACGATTTTACATGATGCTATGGAGAAATGCTCTTCAAAACGCGTCGAGACCATTCTAAAAGATTACAAAGCCGGTCCTAATCTTAAAAATAAAGATGGAGATACACCGTTAACCTTACTTGCAAAAATCGTTCACGATTATCCAAAATTTGACAAAGACCATTATTATTGTCGCGTGAATAATATTATAAACTTATTAGCTAAATATAAAGCCGATGTCAACGAGACAAACAATCATGGAGATACACCTCTTCTTATAATTACCAAGGCCGTGCTTAAACATAACAACCGTTACATTTTTCGTATTATGGATCTATTGATTGATGAATGTGATGCTGACCCTAATATTAAAAATAATGACGGAGAATCTTTTTACAATTTTAGAGATCACCCGAAAGTTAAAATTGTAATTGAATCCTCATTAAAATATCCTAAGTCACGGCGTGAAACCATTCGTAAATTTTTCTATGTAATTCGTGCTGTAACTATGTTATAATCAGTATTATGACACGGTATGTAAAACAAATTAAGAATGATAATTTTATAACATAATATTTTATTTAGTGTGGTTAGAGCAGTTTTATATCACATAAACAACAATCCCTTCAGTATTATCACTGAGGGATTATTTATTTTTTGAAAATAACAAAAATTTAGAGCAAAGTTTTGAAAAAATTTAAATTTTTTGAGTGCTTCCCTAAAATTTTTAAGCACATCTTTATTATGACATGATTTTTATATTTCAAGTCTGTTATAAATCATAACTTTCGTAATCTATGACTTCATAATCAGGTTTTGAGTACAATAAAGATTTTCGGAATCCATCGTTCCATTAATACAATATCTGGTATTCGGGCAGCCACCTTTACATTTTTCAGTGTAACCGCATTTTAAACAGTCGCCTTTCAATTTGCTGACATCAAAATTTCTTATCCATTTAAATGAATTCGGATCACTCCAAATATCTCTTAAGGTACGCTCTCTTATATTTCCTTCAATATATTCTTTATCCCTTATCGATGTACATCCTACAATATCACCGTTATGAAGCATACCAAAACTATTAGTCCCCGCATTACAGCCTTCCCACTCAGGAATAAAATCTATATCATAAATTTTTTTGTATATTTCCCCTTGCTTTTTTCCGTAGTACCCGATGCAGTCGGCAGGATAAATGTCTATTTTTCCTTCCATTGCAGTGTCATAGCAAAAATCTATTATTTTATTGACCTCTGAAGGAGAAATAACCCAATCAGGTCTCTGAGCAAGATTACCCATGGGAAGTCCTATCTGAACTTGCCAGGTTTCAACACCATGATTTATCAAAAAATATTTTATTTCATTTAAATGATCAATATTTTTCTTTGTCACAGTCGTAATACAGCCGGAAGCTATGCCATTTTTTTGAAGTGAGCTAAAAGATATTTCAGAGCGTGAAAAAGATCCTAGTTTACGAACATCATCGTGTATATATTCCGGTCCGTCTATACTGATATTAACACGAAGTCCTTCACGTAAATCTTTCAGCTGCTTTATTATGTCATCATTTATGAGCCAGCCATTTGAAATTATATTGACAAGTATTCCCCTATCTTCAAATCTTTTCACTATCTGAATTAAATCAGGTCTCGTAAAGGGTTCTCCACCGGAAATGCTTACCCATCTGAGATTCATATCTTTACACATATCAATAAACGCAAAAGCTTCTTCTGTAGTCAATTCACCCGGCAATGGTTTCTCACAAGAGGAGCCACAATGTTTACAACGCATATTGCAGGCCATCGTAATCTCCCAAACACACGTCAAAGGGTATGTTTTATCATACATCGCTAATTCTCCTCCACATGATTATCTTTTTCACGCTTGCCATTTGGTTCATCTGAAATTCCCTTTTGTTTACCATTTTCAGGGTTAATTGCTCCCAATTCTTTCGCCCAAGAACTTCTGGTATCTTCTTCAAAACCTCCTGAAACTTCCAAAAGACTGTCAGAATTTAATTTTGTAATTTTATTTTTCATACTTCGAATTCCTCCATTTTTGATTTCAAAAATAATTAGAATCTGCCGGTATTTGCTAAATATACAAAATTGTTTTTGTGCTAAATTTATCTGGACCTGGATTGACCTTCAAAAAATCTTCTAAGCCTTTCAACATTAGGACGAGGCTTGTTCCGAGATGTAGCATTGCTATCTTTGTTAGGAAGTTTGGTCGCTTCCAATACTTCCGGTGGAAGATGTTCGGGCGGAAGTTTATTTTATGATGTAGCATTGCTATCTTTGTTAGGAAGTTTAGTCGCTTCCAATACTTCCGGTGGAAGATGTTCGGGCGGAAGTTTATTTTGTGATGTGGCATTGTTTTTTCCGTTGGGAGATGGCGTTTTCCTCTGCTGTCCAATTGAAATCCCTTTTCTTTGTGTTTCTTCTCTGGCTTTTTCTCCTCGTCTCTTTCTTTCCTCTATCATGGCTTTCATGGCTTCCTCTTTTGCTCGAGATAAATCAGATTCCATTTTTTTCATGAACGCATTATAGTATGTTTCGTTATTGTAATTAACGTACACAATCCAAATTAACTTCAGTAAGTCTGCCATGCAACGATCTTTTGTTTTTGTGGTATTAGTGCCGATTTGTACTGAGTTGTGGTCGGCGGAATCGCTATCATATACGATAAATGTGTTTTTAATTTCTTTGATCACTCGATTGAAAGCTTGTTCATAGTCTTTGCTATTTTTAGCATTGTTAATATCGTTGTAAATCATACTTTGATAATTCTCAGTTGCGAAAATGCTATTTTTGAGTTCAGTTAGTTTAACAGTAGAGTAGTT
Organism: uncultured Clostridia bacterium; assembly: GCA_944380895.1. Classification (GTDB taxonomy): domain Bacteria; phylum Bacillota; class Clostridia; order Oscillospirales; family Acutalibacteraceae; genus UMGS1491. Next base: position 5,983 of record CALWJB010000078.1, read on the forward strand.
TTTTTCAAAATTTTTTTCGGGCAGTACTTTTTCCAATTCTGCGAGTTTTTGGTTAAACTTAGGCAACAATATATTCTTTGAACGTTTGAATCTTTCTTTAGCCTTAACCATTAATTTTCGAATTAAATCACCATAATTTGTAGGTATCTCTATCTTTTCAGTGATACGCCTATTTTTTTCGTTGAATTCGATTGTTATTTCCTTTTCGATTGTTATTTCCTTACTATTTTTAGGATCTTTCTCTGATAAAAGTAAAAGCGACGCTTCCATATCTAAATAATAACCTTCCAAATTTTTAGTCACAACACCCGATTCAATACCAAATTCTTTAAAGTGATCAAACGCTTTCTTAACAAAATTGTTATAGTTTTTAGAATCTTTAACAGCGCTATAAAATGCACCAGCACGTGCGGACAATGATTCCAATAGCGCCTCCGTATTCTCCTCTTCAGCACTATCCATAAATTTAAAGAATTTTTTTAATGCGGTTTTGTTTTGTAATGCAAAGTAGTTAAACTCATATAAAGCGGTAAATTTTTCTTTATAATTCTCTTGTTCTTTGTTATCATCCGAGTAATTTTTAGCAAGTTTATCCACTTCTTCATTCAATTTTTTTTGCGAGAGTGAAGATCCAAACTTCAGTAATCGAGAAACGTGATGTTTCATGGCAAGACTTAAAAATAACTGGCGTTTTCGTCTATCTACATTTTCTTTTTTCAAATTGGATTTTTGCCATTTAAAATTTTTGAGGCTACCCGGAGGAGCAGAATTTCTGCGCAATTTACGCGCGGCATTTTTACTTGCAGATTTCAACGATAAGCTTAGCCGCCGTGATAAGCGTTTTTTAGTTCCAACAGTCGGTTCGGATTTATCAACAGTTTCATCTGAAAGATCTTTTGGGACATCCTCGGAAGGATTTTGGGCATATTGTTCGAGTTTTTTTTGAATTTCGGTTTGAGTTTCTTTGGTTATATACAGTCCACCATTTGCGTTTCCCTCAACTCTTCGAATTTTTTCTTCAATGTCGTTCAGTACAGAAAAATATATAAGTGGACACATTCCATCAATGTTATTTGGTATCGAATCTTCCTTTACTACTTTATTATTGTCAAATAATTTGAGAGAGTTGAAAGTAGCTTCAAACTTATTATTTTTTTCTGTTAACGCACGTCTTAGAATCGTAATCTTTGACTTAATAGCACTAATATCAGAAATAGTAGCATCGTTTCGTACGCAGTTGTCATAAATTTCATTAACTTCTGCCTTAATGTTATCATCAGTCATATTCAATGGAGGTTGAATATGACTTAATGTGTCGTTTAGCCATTCGACTCGGGCTTTTTCACAGTCACTGCCAATTATTTTTTTCAATTCAGACCACCTATTAATGGTATCAGTAATTATTGATTTAAATTGTTCAAATTCTTTGGGAAGATATATTTCTTTTGTATCATCCTTTGAATTAAGACTGGAGTTGTACTTTATTGAAATATCAGAATCAAGTGCTGAAATAACATCGTTATAATACTTCAAAATATCTTGCGGATCTACTCGTGGTATACTTGAAAAAAATCTTACAACAAAAATTTTCAGGAACTTGAATGTTGATTGTTTATTAGCCAGTATACACGGAATTATTCCTACATACTTGGCAAGTTTATACCTTAAAACCAACATTAATTCTTGGAAACTCAATTCTTCATAATTAAACTTCGCTTTAAGTTGCCGCGGTAATAATCTTGCGGCTTTCTCCAAATCATTCGCGTTATGAAAATGCTCTGTTGGAAAGTCAACTAATGGGAATTTATTACCTCCTTGTAGAGCAGAATTAGCTTTTTGAAGATTCTTAACAAATGTTTTTCCATCCATATCAACCATAATACCATCCCTCCAAAAATATTTTTATCTGTTCCACTAACTTTATGGGCGTTGAAGCTCCTGCTACAATTCCTATTTTTGTATATTTTTCATAATTAATTAAAGGTAAATTTTTCACTGACTCAACAAGTATTGCATCTGTATTTTTTTTACATATTTCATAAAGCTTACGTGTATTTGAACTTTTTTCTCCTCCCACAACTATCATTAAATCAGAAGTTTTTGATAATTTTTCAGCTTCCTCTTGCCTTGAATTAGTGGTGTTACATATAGTATCATGTATCGTTATGTTTGTAAAGCCATTAGATATTAAATTTGTGCAATTTTCCCATTCTTTTTTTGAAAAAGTCGTTTGAGATATCATTATTATCAGATTTTTATGAGATATACTACCATCATTAATTAATTTTTGCAAATCTTTTTTACCCGATATAACATAACTTTTATTATTAAAATAGCTGCGGATTCCTATCATTTCCGGATGATCGGCATTTCCAGCAGCAAGTAAAATTTGATTATTTTCTTTATTAACTTCCACTATTTTATGGATTTTTTTAACGAACGGACATGTTGCATCTACAAAATCGATGTTATTTTTTTTTATGAACTCTAAGTCTTTCTTTACGCACCCATGTGAACGAATAACCAGTGTATATCCCGCAGGAGTTTCCGAAGGAGAATTGATAACTTTAACTCCTTTTTTTTCAAAATCATTGATAACATATGAATTATGTATGATTTCCCCCAATGTACAAACCTTTTTTCCCTGACTCAAAAGATTATTAACCGTTTCTACTGCACGATTGACCCCGAAGCAGAAACCGGAAGTTTTAGCAATTATTATCTCACTCATTCGATTTTAATCTCCGGTTATCTCAATTTTATTATATTTTCCATAATTTTATTTGTGGCCTCTTTCAAAGAACTTCTTGAACCATCTTCACACTCGATTTGGCCGCTTAAAATAAAATTTCCATAAGAAATAGTTGTTTTTTTAAACAATTTAACTTTATTATTTTTACCTGAGCCCGTAATACAAACAGGTAAAATATTTGAATTTGTTTTGGCGGCGATAAGTGCCGCGCCTGACTTTGGCCTTAGAAAATCTCCGGTTTTTGAACGCGTCCCCTCAATGAAAATACCTAAAATTTTTCCACTTTTTATTATATTTTCAGAATTTATCAGTGCGCTTTTGTCACCTTTTCCTCTCTTAACGGCAAATGCTCCCATTTTTTTAAATAGCCAACCAAAAATTTTATTCTCAAAAAGCTCTTGTTTAGCCATGAAACATATTGGCTTTTTGTGTGTTATCATCAAAAATGCGACATCAATATTTGAAAGATGATTGCAACAAATTATGTAGCTTTCTCCGGTGTTATCGATTTTATTTAAGCCTTTTACTTCAAAAGGATAAAAAAATTTGACAAATGGTTTTATTATGGCTATAACAATTTTATAAAATTTTTCATTCATATGTTATCCACCTTTTCTTTTATAATGCTTAATATACTTTCTACGCTCTGGCTCAAGTTCATATCTGAGTTGTCAATTAAAATTGCATCATCCGCCTTTTTAAGAGGTGCAATTTTTCTGTGTGTATCTTCGTAATCTCTTTTTTTTATTGAATCCAATATTTCTAGGTAATCAAAATTTTCTCCATTTTTTAAAATTTGTTCCAACCGTCGTTTTGCACGAACTTCCGGAGAAGCTGTTATAAATATTTTAACCGATGCTTGAGGTAAAACCACTGTGCCTATATCTCTACCGTCCATTACTACGTTTTGAAATTTTGCAAAATCTCTTTGAAAATTTAGCAAATAATCCCTCACACTTTGATATGCGGCTATTTTAGATGCTATTTTAGTGATGTCTAAACTTCTAAGTTCATTTTTTAAATCTTTTTCGTTTAATAAAATCCTTTGTTCGTTACCAACTTTTTTGATTTTTAAATTAATATCTTTCAAACATTTTTTTACATCATTTTCGTTTTCAAAATCAATATTGCTTTTTTTTATGAAACAAGCAACCGCGCGATAAAGTGCGCCTGTGTCAAGGTGTACAAAGCCTAGTTTTTTAGATATTATCTTTGAAATTGTGCTCTTACCTGAACCTGCAGGTCCGTCAATTGTCACTGAAATCATAAATTTATCACCTATAAATTAATTGTTTATTGTTTATTATGTTTTAAACTTTTTAAAATTACGACTAACAAATATAATATACCAAAACTGAGTAAAATAACTATCAAATTCCAAGGATTTTCGGACGTGCCTCCCGATTTAACTTCAGTCCAGAGTTCGTCTAAAAGCTTATTTGTTGCTTCGGATAAATTTACAAATGTTTGAGAATTTTCAAATGTTTCTTTATCGGGATAAAAAATATCACTATTTTTTATATCTTCATCCAAAAGATTATACGCTGCTTTGTGAGGCGTGGAATAACCGGTTTTTTTTGCGTTTGCAAGAGCTATGTCGGTTCTGCACATAAAATTTATATACTCTTGAGCCAACCGTTTATTTTCTGAACCTTTTGGTATACACATAGAATCTATGAATTTCTCGGAACCTTTTTTCGGTATTATAAACCCTATATCGGGATTGTTTTTCATAACTATGGCTGCGTCTCCGGCGTAGTAAGGGGCCAAGACGGCTTCTCCGTTTGAAATTTTATCAAAAATTTGATCCATAACATAAGCTTGAACAAGAGGTTTCTGCTTAATTAATTCATCTGCTGCCTGCCTTAGCTCGTTTTTATCTTCTGTGTTTACGCAATATCCAAGGCGTAAAAGTGAAATCGCAAAGGCATCCCTGGCATTATCAAACATAAGTATTCTATTTTTATATTTCTCATTCCACAAAATATCCCAGTTGATTTCTTCACTCACTTCATTTTTATTATAAAAAATTCCAATCATACCCCAAACATAAGGTACGGAATATTCATTTTTGGGATCAAAGTTAAGATTTTTAAATTTATCTGAAATAAATCTATAATTCGGAATATTATTAAAATCTATTTTTTCGAGCATACCTTTTTCAATGAGTCTTGAAACCATATAATCTGAAGGAATAATCACATCATAATCTCCCCCGCCGCCCGAAATTTTTGCAAAAAGTTCCTCATTGTTTTGAAAAGTTTTATAGTTAACTTTTATGCCTGTTTCTTCAGTGAATTTTTTATTAACGTTAATGGTTCCGTCAGCACCGTCCGAAATAAATTCGCCCCAGCTGTAAACATTTATTGATTTTTCTTTATTTTTTTGGATCTCGCATCCACTAAGAAATAACATAAAAACTAAAAAAACGACAACAATAAAATATTTTCTCAAAACAAAATCTCCCGTCCGTTTTTTATTTTTTAGCACTGCGTATCTTATCTTTTTCTTGCCTGAAATTTATGACTATCAGAAGCATAAACACAACAATAAACATCACGCTTGAAAGTGCATTAATTTCCGGACTGACTATTTTTCTTGTCATTGAATAGACGGCAATCGGGAGTGTTTGAACTACGCCCCCCGCAAAATAACTGATTACAAAATCATCAATTGACATCGTAAATGACATTATCATACCCGTTATAATTCCCGGAAAAATACTCGGTATAACTACTTTAACAAACGCCTTAAGAGGACTACAACCCAAGTCGCGTGCGGCTTCATAAATATGCGGATCCATTTGTCTAAGTTTCGGCATTACGGAAAGTATCACATATGGAAGACAAAACGTGGTATGAGCGCAGATGAGTGTGATAAGTCCGGGTTTGAAAATTCCAAATGTATTATATAAAAAAACAAACAAAATCATGAGAGAAACACCTGTTACGATTTCAGGATTTATCATTGGTAAATTTGTCACATTCATTATTAATTTTTTTTGCCATTTCTTACTTTGTGAAATTCCTACAGATGCCGCTGTGCCTAAAATTGTTGCTATAAGTGCCGAAATAGTTGCAATAATCATTGTGTTATAAAACGCCGAAAGAATTTCTTGATTTTCAAAAAGTTTGAAATACCACTTCAATGTAAATCCAGACCAAATTACTCTGCTTTTTGAATCATTGAATGAAAAAGCTATAAGCACAAATATCGGAGCGTACAAAAATATAAATATTAGCGCCATATATGTTTTATTTAAAATTTTCAATTCTACTACCTCCGATAAAATTTTATTATAAAATCATATTTTGATCATTAGAATCATCATCGAGCATGTTAGTTATTCACATACATATCATTATAATTATCATAAGTATTATAGAAATCGCTGAACCTAACTACGGAGTATAGCCATTCCCTAAAAATTTCATTTCTATAATATCACTAATC
>CALWJB010000079.1 GCA_944380895.1 uncultured Clostridia bacterium
ATAATAAATGCAAAAATTATATTTAAAAAGTGGAGCGGAACATGACTATGGGAGAAAAGGATAGCGAAATCTGTGTAGATGATAAAAAAATTTCTTATGGCATTTTTCACAGAAAAACTAAAATAAATGGTAAATTATTTCCGGAAGGTAAGCCTAAAGCTTCGGATATAAGGCAAGGATACACAGATTTAGATTGTTATTTGTTGGCAGTACTTTCAAGCATTGCCCATAAGTCGCCCGAAAAAATAATGGCGTGTTTTGTAGAATACTATGATGAACACGGCAAAGAAAAGAGTAGTGCTCCTGATTTTGAGAAAGCAAAGGATGTAAAAATAAGATTTTTTACTGAAGATAACAAAAAAGTAATTATAAAAATCAACAAAACCGCAATTAGAGGGAAAGGCGTTCCGTGGGTTAGGCTTATCGAAAAAGCCATTTTAGTTTATCGTGCAAAAGGTTATGACAGTGACGTTGATGAGTCGTATAGGAAGTCTAAGAAGCTAAAATCCAGATTAATTGATGGTACTAAAGGCAGTAATTTGTCCACTGTTATGTTAGCTATTACCGGACGACGTTCACAAACTATAGCTGTAAGATCTTCGGGTGGAAAAATACCAAAAAAATTTACAACTTATAACGAAAAGGCTGAAGAATTATTCCGTAATATAAAATCGTCGCTCGACAGCGGGAAAAGTATGGTTGCGAATGCCAAAGACACGTCACTATTCAAGATATACAGAAAAGGTTTATTTATGCGTCATTGTTATTCGATTATAGGAGCTCATACGAAAATCATTGGCGGCAAAGAGTATAAGTTTATTGTAGTTCGCAATCCATATGCAAATCGTGTTCGGAAATATAGCCAAGATAAAAAAGGCAAATTTCATAGTAAAGTGAGCATTCCAAAAAATATGTATGAAAAGGGAATTTCCAGTTTAGAACTTAATGATTTTATCAAAAATTTTGAAGATATTGAATGTGTTTAGTCTTACATAGTTTGCTAAATTATCATCATAGCATCGCCAAAACTGAAAAAATTATATTTTTCATTCACGGCTAAATTATAAGCATTCATAGTTTTGCTATAACCCGCGAATGCGGAAACGAGCATAATAAGAGTGCTTTCGGGGAGATGGAAATTGGTAATAAGACCGTCCAACACTCCAAACTCATAACCCGGGCGAATAAATATATCTGTTTCGCCTTCGCATTTATCTATTTTGCCCAATTTTCGAAATACAGATTCTATAACTCGGCAGCTGGTAGTTCCAACCGAAATTACTTTTTTCCCGATTTTTTTTGTACTTTCTATAAGATCAGCCGTTTCTTTTGGCATGACAAAATATTCCGAATGCATTTTATGATTAGAGATATCATCTTCTTTAACGGGTCTGAATGTGCCGAGCCCTACGTGTAAAGTAACAAATCCTATATTTATGCCTTTATTTTTTATTTTTTTAAGGAGTTCGGGTGTAAAATGTAGACCTGCGGTAGGTGCGGCGGCGGATCCCAAATCTTTGGCATATACTGTTTGATATCGTGATTTGTCTTTAAGTTTTTCTTTTATATAAGGTGGGAGAGGCATTTGTCCGATTGCACTGAGTTTATCAAAGAAATCTTTAGTATTTTCAAATTTTATCAATCGATTACCACCGGGAAGTATGTCTATAATTTTAGCCTTAAGAAATTTTTTGGTTTTCTCATCACTGAATATAAATTCAGACTCTATTTTTGCTTTTTTTCCGGGTTTTACGAGCGTTTCCCAAACATTATTTTCGTGCTGTTTAAGGAGTAAGAATTCAACAGTTTGTTCGGCTGTAACATTTTTCCCGAACATTCTTGCCGGAATGACTTTGGAATTGTTCAAAATCAGACAGTCGCCGGGGTTTAAAAAATCGATAATTTCATAGAATTTTTTATGTAAAATATTATCTGAATTTTTGTCAAGCACCATTAACCTTGAGAAGTCACGAGGTTCGATAGGTTTCTGTGCAATTAAATTTTCGGGTAGCTCATAATAAAATTGACTTTTTTTTATTAAAGTGGTTTCATTTATATTGTTGTTATTCATTTAGACTCATTTTGCCTCCGAAAAAATCATATTATTTAAGATTTATTATAAAGGATAAAATCCAAATAATCAAATTTGAGGATTTGAAAATATAATGGTAATATAGAAATAAGATTAATAAAGGCGGTGTTTGGAGCTCAGGATTTTATTTTTGATTTTTTAACAGATGAAAATTAAAAATTAAGCTCAAAATAATATGGAAAAATATAAAGTTGGAATATTGGGTGCCACAGGTACGGTAGGACAAAGATTTATAAATCTTTTGGAGGATCATCCGTGGTTTGAAATAAAAATTTTGGCAGCGAGTGGGAATTCGGCTGGAAAAACTTTTAAAGAAGCCGTTGGCAGCAAATGGATATTAAAAAATAGTATACCGAAGCGATGCGCCGAGATGGTAGTTATGGATGTCCAAGAAGATGCAAAAAAAATAGCTTCGGAAGTAGATTTTGTATTTTGCGCACTCGGGGGTGAAAAAGACAACATTAAAAAATTAGAAGAAACTTATGCAAAACTGGAGTGTCCCGTAATTTCAAACAACAGTGCAAACCGAATGACTCCCGATGTGCCTATGATAATACCTGAAATTAACGCGGAACATACAAAAGTGATAGAATATCAGCGCAAACGGTTGGGCACGAAACGAGGATTCATATCAGTAAAATCCAACTGTTCGATTCAGTGCTATGTACCCGCACTACATCCGCTTTTCGATTTGCATATAAAAAATATTTTAGTTTGCACGTATCAAGCGATTTCAGGTGCGGGAAAAACGTTTGACACATGGCCCGAGATGAAAGATAATATAATTCCTTATATATCGGGAGAGGAGAAAAAGTCAGAGATAGAGCCTCTTAAGATATGGGGGAATGTAGAAGGCGGCGAAATAAAGCTGAGAGATGATATAAACATCACATCGCAGTGTGTGCGTGTGCCTGTGAGCGAAGGTCATACAGCAGCGGTTTTTGCTGCGTTCGAACATAAGATATCGTGTGAAGAAATTATTGAAAGAATGACAAAATTTAAAGGTCACGAGATGAGTAGAAATTTGCCGAGTTCAACTGATAATTTTATTACATATTTCAAAGAAAGTGACAGACCTCAAATAAAATCGGAGAGAAATCTTGAAAGCGGTATGGGAATCTCGGTGGGAAGACTTCGCAAAGACAGTCAATATGACATAAAATTTATATGCATGAGCCATAACACACTACGAGGAGCGGCAGGGGGTGCTGTTTTACTTGCCGAAATGCTTTGTCGTGAAGGTTATATAAATAAATAAAATTTTTGGAGGTAAATTAGCGGTGAAGAAAATAATTTTTAAAGGTGCGGGAGTTGCCTTGGTAACGCCGATGAAAGAGGATGGAAGCATAAATTACGACGAACTGGAAAGGCTTATTAATTTTCAAATCGATAACGGTACAGACGCAATAGTAACATGTGGCACGACGGGAGAATCGGCCACACTCAGTGAAGAAGAACACCAAAAAGTAATAGAATTTACCGTGAAGAAAGTTGCAGGTAGAATACCTGTTGTGGCGGGCACGGGAAGCAATAGTACGGAAACTGCTCTGAGGCGTTCTATGGATGCGGAAAAACTGGGAGTAGACGGTCTTTTGATAGTCACGCCGTACTACAATAAGACGTCTCAGCAGGGACTCGTTGAGCATTATACTTACGTAGCGGACAGAGTGCATACGCCTATAATAATTTATAATGTACCGTCAAGGACAGGTGTTAATATTAAACCTGAAACATATAAAATACTTTCAAAGCACGGAAACATAGTTGCCACCAAAGAAGCGAGCGGAGATATTTCGAGCGTAGCCAAGATAAGGGCAATTTGCGGTGATGATTTATCTATATATTCGGGTAATGACGATCAAATAGTGCCGATGTTGGCACTTGGCGGATTGGGAGTAATTTCGGTTTTTTCCAATATATGCCCCAAAGAGTGCCATACAATGATAAAGGAATTTTTCAAAGGTAATACGGAGCTTAGTTCAAAAATGCAAATTAAGTATCTTGAGCTTATGAACGCTATGTTTTGTGACGTAAATCCAATTCCCGTAAAAGAGGCGCTTGATATGATAGGATTTAGGTGCGGAGAATGTCGTATGCCGCTTTATAGACTCAGCGATGAAAATCGTCGTAATGTAAAAAATATATTAAAAAAATACTCTTTAATACAGTAAAAAACGGAAGGTGAAAATGGCACTGCAACCACAGTGCCTGAAATTATGGATATTGTAATATGCGGATGTAGGGGAAGAATGGGACAAGCAGTTGTAAAGGCGGCCAATGATTTTGATGATATAAATGTTGTTGCGGGAATTGATATTAAAGAGGATTTGAGCGGTGAATATCCGATTTATTCCGATATTAACAAGATTCATGGAAATTTTGATGTTATTATTGATTTTTCGAATCCTGCATTTTTGAAGTCACTTCTCAGTTACGCGGCAGAAAAGAAAATACCTGCAGTGATATGCACCACGGGATTCAGCGATGAGCAGACGGAAGAAATAAAAAAAGCATCAAAGACTGTGCCGATACTTTATTCGAGAAATATGTCATTGGGAATAAATTTGCTGGTAGAGCTTTCAAAAATTGCGGCGAAAATTTTAGGCGAAGACTTTGATGTTGAAATAATAGAGAGACACCACAATAAAAAGATAGATGCGCCCAGTGGAACGGCGCTAATGCTTGCGGAGGAGATATCGGGAGAGATGCCTGAGAAACCGGAATTTATTTATGACAGAAGCAAAGAAAGAAAACCCAGAGCAAAAAACGAGATAGGCATTCATTCCGTGCGCGCGGGAACAATAGCAGGAGATCATGATGTAATATTTGCGGGGAATAAGGAGATTATAACGCTTTCACATCATGCGGAATCTCGTGAAATTTTTGCTGTGGGAGCACTCAGAGCGGCGCAGCATCTGGCAAAAGTAAAGGATGCGGGGTTTTATACCATGAAAGATGTAATTAAAATTTTTTAAATTTTCCAATTTCGAAGTTCATCGGCAGAAGAGTAGAAATAAAATTTTTTTGCTATACCTTTGACTGAATTTGAAACATAGCAATTTTTGTTTGCAATCAAATAAACAGGAATATTGTTAGAAAAAGCAACACCTGCTTCAATTCCGATCCCAATGCTGAGTTCAGAGGCATCAATTATAAAAATATCAGATTTTTTTATTTCGGCAAATGCCAAATTCATAACTTTGTCACCGGGCATATTGCAAGGACCGTAATTTTGTATATTTCTGGCGAAGGCGAAAACTTGAATATTTTGATTTTCAAAGCTTTTGCATATAGTTTCGATCAAATTTTTATTACGCATATCTTCATAATATTTGATAGCCAAGAATGCTTTCATAGTAAAGACCTCACATTTTCATGGTTTCATTATCGTATGTATAAGAATATCATAATTTGAAAAATTTTTACACGTTTTAATAACACATAACGGAGAGATTAATTTGTATACACTTAAGAAAAAAGAGATTAATGCCAGACTCGGAGAATTCAAAACGCCACATGGCGTCATTAAGTTGCCGGGATTTATGAATGTGGCTACATGTGGTGCTATAAAAGGTGCGGTATCGGCGATAGATTTAAAAGAAATAAAATGCCAGGTTCAGCTTTGCAATACATATCATCTTCATTTGAGGCCCGGAGACGAAACAGTAAAATTTCTTGGCGGAATTAGAAAATTTACGTCGTGGGGAGGTCCCGTGCTTACCGATAGCGGAGGATTTCAGGTATTTTCGCTTGCAAAACTCAGGAATATAAGAGAAGAAGGAGTAGAATTTTCTTCACATATAGATGGGCGCAAAATTTTTATGGGGCCTGAAGAAAGCATGCAAATTCAGTCGAATCTGGGCTCAACGATAGCAATGGCATTTGATGAATGTATAGCAAATCCCGCTGAGTATTCATATACAAAAAAATCTTGCGACAGGACAACACGGTGGTTAAAGCGCTGTAAATCCAAAATGCAAGAACTTAATTCCCGAGATGATACTTTGAATAAAGAGCAAATGCTTTTCGGCATAAATCAAGGGAGCACATATAAAGACATAAGAATAGAGCATATGAAACAAATTGCGGAGCTTGACTTGAGCGGATATGCAATAGGGGGATTAGCTGTGGGGGAGCCGGCCGAAGAAATGTATGAAACGATAGAAGCGGTTGAACCATATATGCCGAGCGATAAGCCAAGATATTTGATGGGTGTTGGAACGCCAAGGAATATAATTGAGGCAGTTGCACGGGGAGTAGATTTAATGGATTGTGTGATGCCGAGCAGGAATGCAAGGCACGGAAAAGTATTTACTTGGAATGGCGCGATTAATATTTTGAATGCCAAATATGAGCGCGATGATACACCGTTTGATGAAAATTGTGTATGTCCCACATGCCAAAGTCATAGCAAAGCCTACGTGCGGCATCTTTTAAAAAGTGGCGAAATGCTCGGAATGAGGTTAGCGGTTCTTCATAATCTTTATTTTTATAACGATTTAATGGAGAAAATTCGTAATTCACTTGAAGAAGGCACTTTCGAAAATTTTTACAATCATTACAAACAGATTTTTCAATAAATATACACACAGAAAAGACTCTCAAAATCACGAGAGTCTCAAATCTTTTTTAAATAACATTTATCCGAATATGTGGAAGTATGACAACATGTTTGCAATTATGACAAGCAGGAAAAATCCCACCGAAATTACTTTTGTCCATCTTTCAAGGAAAGTGTCGATTGACCTGGATTTGTGTTTTGTCAGGTACGTATCGGCTACCGAACCCGTGACTGCACCTGTGTTTCTTTCGTGACCTTCTTGAAAAATAACCACCATAATAACCGCTACCGAAAATAAAATAAGAACTGAACCCAAAACTATTTCTAAACTGCTCATTTTAAACACCTCTCAACAAAATTTCGATTATTCCGCTCTTTCGAGCCAAGCTTCTGCGATATCCAGTGCCGGATACAGACCATTTTTTTCGCTGATTTTAACAATTTTTTGACTGTCTGTTATTTTGTCGCTGGTTTCCACCATCAGCAGACCTACTTTGGAAGCAACATCTAAATCTTTAATTTTTTTTGTTTCCAAAACTTCCATCTTTACAACATATTTACCTTTTATATCGCCATAATAAATGGTATTTCCTTTTCTTACAAGGGGTCTTGATTTAAATTCAAAAAATTGTTTTTGATTTTTTTTAGATTTCACATTTTTCATTAAACAAGCACCTCATAAAACTCAAAATTACGGACGAACTTATTTTATCTTATCACCAAATGTTATTTTTTTCAAGTGTTTTAAATTAAAATTCACGGTAAAGTCGAAATAAATTTTTATTAACCATAAAAGTCTTGACATAACAGTTTAATTCATAATAAAATTGTCTTGTTAAAACGCAACAGACATTATTTTATAATCTTTAAGCGCCAACAGTTGCTTTGTAGTCGAGATTTACCATAGAATTTAGAATATTATTTAATTGTGTTTGCAAATAGAATATTTTTTATACAGAATTATATTTTAAATGTTATAACTGAAAGTTAGAATTGATGTTATAACTCGATTACCGAGCGACCTTAAATTTTTTAGGAGGTTGCAAACAATTGAACGGTTTAGTTTTTGTTTTGACGGCGATATTAGTTGCCGTTTTGGGTTTTGTCGGGGGAATATTTTACAGAAAGTTTAAGGCGGAAAAAACGATCGGTGTGGCCGAAAAAGAAGCCGAGAAAATCATATTAAGCGCAAAAGATCTTGCGAAAACTCAAAAAAAAGAAGTAATTCTTGAAGGAAAGGAAGAGGTTCATAAATTTAGAATCGAAACGGAAAAAGAACTTTCGGAACGGCGCAGAGACATCCAGCGTCAGGAACGTAGAATAGTACAGAAAGAAGAGAACTTAGATAAAAAAATGGAGACTCTCGAAAATAAAGAAAAGAGTATCAATTCGAGGCTTCAAGATGTTGAAAAGCAGTACGAAGAAGCAAGCGCAATAAAGAAAAATCAATTTGAGATTTTAGAGCGTATTTCGGGGCTTTCGGTTTCTCAAGCAAAAAATTATCTTTTGGAAAGTCTTGATGACGAATTGATTCATGAAAAAGCCATGAAGATATCGGCCTATGAGCATCAGCTTAGAGAAGAGAGCAATAAAAAGGCGAGTGAAATATTGTCGCTTGCGATTCAGAGGTGCGCTTCAGATCATACTGCCGAAGCCACGATTTCGGTTGTGCCACTCCCCAGCGATGATATGAAAGGCAGAATCATAGGGCGTGAAGGAAGAAATATAAGGGCAATAGAAAATTTGACAGGTGTAGATTTAATAATAGACGATACTCCGGAAAGTATTACATTATCTGCATTTGATCCCGTTCGCCGCGAGATAGCCAGAGTTGCTCTTGAAAGGCTTATAGCGGATGGACGTATTCACCCTGCAAAAATAGAGGAAATGGTGCAAAGAGCCAAGCGCGATATTGAGCAAGAGATAAAAGAAGAAGGACAAGAGGCCGCTATGGAGGCAGGGGTAAACAATATGCATCCTGCGCTCATAAATTTGCTCGGAAGGCTAAAATACAGAACAAGCTACGGTCAAAATGTTTTAAAGCACTCGCTTGAAGTGTCGCATCTTTGCGGAATGATAGCTTCAGAGCTCGGACTTGACCCCGTTTTGGCGCGCCGTATAGGTTTACTGCACGATATAGGCAAAGCTCTTGATCACGAAATTGAAGGTTCGCATATTGAACTTGGTGTAAGCGTTGCAAAGAAGTATAAAGAAAGCGAAGAGGTAATACATGCGATTCATTCGCATCACGGTGACATCGAAGCAAAGACGCCTTATGCTTTCATTTTACAAGCTGCCGATACGGTATCTGCAGCAAGGCCGGGAGCAAGACGCGAAAATTTGGAAAATTATATAAAGAGACTAGAAAAACTTGAAAGCATAGTATTATCTTTTGATGGAATAAAAAATTGCTATGCAATTCAGGCAGGGCGCGAAATCCGAGTTATGATAAAGCCCGAATGTGTGAATGACGAAAAAATGTTGCCTCTTGCGAGAGAGATATGCAAAAAAATAGAATCGGAGCTTGATTATCCGGGGCAAATAAAGGTGAATATCATCCGCGAAAGCAGGGCGGTTGACTATGCAAAATAAGTTCGGTTTAAGTGGTGAAAAAATTTGAAAATTTTAGCTATTGGAGATATAGTCGGAAAAGCAGGTGTGGAATTTTTAAAATCGAAGCTACCTTCTTTAAAGAAAGAATATGAAGTGGATTTTGTTATTGCGAACGGTGAAAATTCAGCCGAAGGAAACGGTATAGTTCCGATTTCCGCAAACAAAATTTTAAACGCGGGTGTTAACGTGATAACCGGAGGCAACCATACTTTCAGACGCCGTGAAATTTTCCCGTATTTGAACGAAAATCAGCGAATAATTCGTCCCGTTAATTATCCATCCGAGAGTACGCCGGGAGTGGGAATGCGAAAATTTATGGTGAGAGATATACCGGTGTGTGTTATAAATTTGGTAGGCGTAGTATATATGGAATGCGTGGAATTACCTTTGACGGCTATCGACAAAGCGGTTGAAAAATGCAAAGATTGTGCTATTAAAATTGTTGATTTTCACGCCGAAGCTACCGCAGAAAAATTGGCACTCGGTTATTATCTTGACGGAATGGTGTCTGCTGTATTTGGAACACATACTCATGTCCAGACGTCTGATGAGTGTGTGCTTCCTAAAGGTACCGGATACATTACCGATGTGGGAATGACAGGCCCGATACATTCGGTTTTGGGCGTAAAGAAAGAAATTTCAATTCGCAGGATGAAATCTCGTATTCCCATAAAATTTGAAAACGCTGACGGACCGTGTAAGATGGAATGTGTAATTTTTGACATTGATGAAAATACAGGGCTTTCGAGGGGCGTGCAAAGGCTTCGTATTTTATAAATTTATTTCATGAAATCAGAGGAGATGTTTTAATTGATAAGTGGAATTCAATTAAAAAATGCTATTATTTCCGGAGCAAATAATATTTTAAAGAACAAAAATTTAGTTAATGAGCTAAATATTTTTCCTGTCCCTGACGGAGACACGGGTACGAATATGTCAATGACTATTTCTTCGGCGGTTAGTGCACTTGGCGAAATTTCGGAAAATGCCAATGTTGGTGAAACTGTCAAAGCGTTTGTTCCTGCGCTATTGAGGGGTGCCAGAGGAAATTCCGGTGTTATACTTTCAATACTTTTCAGAGGTTTTACCCAACTTCTTTCGGATTCAGAAACCGTTGGCGGTTCAGAGCTCGTTAACGCGCTCGATATAGGTGTTAAAGCTGCTTATGGAGCAGTAACGAAGCCGACCGAAGGCACAATGTTGACTGTTGCACGTTTGGCGTGCGAGAGGGCCCAAAGAGCCTTAAAGATGAACAATGACACAGCATATATATGGGAAGAAGTTTGTGAAGGTGCACATGAAGCTTTGATAATTACTCCCGATTTGCTTCCCGTACTAAAAAAAGCGGGAGTAGTAGATGCGGGCGGAAAGGGTCTTTGTTTGGTTTTTGAGGGTATGCTCAGTGTGTTTAAAAATGATGTTGTAATTGAATATAATTCTGACGAGGCAAACTCCATAGACAGCGACGACACATTCCGAAATGCCGCTGCTGAATTTGACGGTGATATTACATTCACATATTGCACGGAATTTATAGTAAAGCGTAATAAGCTTTGCAAACTTCGTACGCTTAGACTTCGCAATCGTCTTCAAAAAATAGGTGACTGCGTTGTGGTTGTTGACGATGAAGATATAATAAAAGTGCATGTTCATACGGAAAATCCGGGTAGGGCGCTTGAAGAAGGCATAAGATATGGTCAATTTTTGACTGTAAAAGTTGAGAACATGAAGGAACAGCATAGAATTGCCGCCGAAAAACAAAAATTAAAAGAAGCGACTGCTGAAACTACACCTTTAGAGGCTAAATATCCGGAAGAAGAAGTAGGTTTTGTTGCTGTTGCGGCGGGTGAAGGCGTTATAAATTTGTTCAAAGATTTGGGATGTAACGTTGTAATCAGCGGTGGTCAGACTATGAATCCAAGCACGGAAAAAATTACCGAAGCTGTTATGGCCACTCCGGCAAAAACTGTTTATGTTTTCCCCAATAATAAGAATATAATCATGTCTGCACAGCAAAGCGTAGGTCTTGTAAAGGATCGCACAGTTATCATAATTCCAACCAAAACCATAGCCCAAGGTGCGTCTGCGATTTTATCGTATAATTCCGATTTAGATTCGCAAGAAAATGCCGAATTAATGACAAAGGCAGCTTCAAAGGTTAAGACGGGGCAAATAACTTTTGCGGCGAGGGATTCCGAATTTGGCGGATTTAAGATAAGAGAAAATGATATTTTGGCTCTTTCTGACGGAAAACTTCTTTTTACTGAAAAAAATCCGATGGATGCCGCAGTAAATCTTGCGAAAAAGATCGTAAACAAAGAAACTGAATTTATAACACTGATTTATGGCGAAGGGATAAATGCGGGGCAAGCTGAAGAAGTAAAAGAGCGCATAGAAAAATCACTGAAAAATAGTGCGGAGATTACGCTTGTTGAAGGAAACCAGCCGATTTATCATTTTATAATTTCTGTAGAGTAATTAATTAACTAACTAATTAACGGAGGTGCCTGATATGGCATCTTTATTTAAAGTAGACATAAATAAATTAAAAGGCGTAGGGACCAGAAGTGCGCAGTGCCTGGAAAAGCTGGGTATATTAAGTGTTGGCGATTTGATTAATTTTTATCCCAGGGCATATGAAGATTGGTCTAATTTATCTACGTTTTCGGCGGCGTGCGGTAAAAAGGAACAGTGCTTACGAGTGAAGGTAGTGAGGGAGTGTACCGGGCAGCGCATAAGGAGCGGAAAAATGCTCTATAAGGTGGAAGTGACTGACGGAACAAACATTGGTGAAGCGATATTTTTTAATAATCGTTTCACGCCACAATCCATGAAAAATGGAAATTTTTATATTTTGCGCGGCGCTGTAAAGAATACGGGGAAGAAATATGAAATAATTTCACCGAAGGTCAAAGATGTTGGAAGTGGGGATAGTATTTTTCCTGTTTACACTCAGACAAGCGGAATAACCTCCAATAAGATATCGAATTTTGTAAAAGTCGCGCTTGATATGTTGCCTGAACATATAACCGAAACGTTACCCGGGTGGATTTTGGATAAATACAGTTTGTGTTCATACGATTTTGCTTTGAAAAACATACATTTTCCGAAGAACAAAGAAGACTTAAAAAAAGCGCGTGATCGATTGGTTTTTGACGAATTTTTTATTTATCAGCTTGGATTGGGATTCATAAAAAAGCAGTCTAGGATTTTGACTGATGTGAAAATAAAAGAGAATAACACGCAAAAATTTTATAAATTTCTGCCATTTGAGCTCACTAATGCACAAAAACGATCTATTGACGAATGCGTGGAAGATATGATTTCGGGCAAATATGCTATGAATCGTCTTTTGCAAGGCGATGTTGGGTCGGGTAAGACTGCAGTGGCAGCTGCGGTGAGTTATCTTGTTGGAAAAAACGGCTATCAAGTAGCTGTGATGGCTCCGACTGAAATTTTAGCGAGTCAGCATTATAATACGTTTTGCAAATTTTTCAAAAATACGGATTTACGGATATGTTTGGTGTGTGGGTCACTCAGGGCGAAGGAGAAAAAGCGAATACAGCAAGAAATTGAGTGGGGATTTTACGATATAGTGATAGGTACGCATGCACTCATTTCAGAAAAGACAATATTTAAAAATTTGGGATTGGTCGTGACGGATGAGCAGCACAGATTTGGAGTCAAACAGCGTTCAGCACTGATTAACAAAGGAATTTCACCGCATACACTGGTAATGTCGGCAACACCGATTCCGAGAACATTGGCGCTCATAGTTTACGGTGACCTCGATATTTCGGTACTTGATGAAGCACTCCCCGGACGCCAAAAAATAGATACTTTCAGGATAGATGAAAAAAAACGAACAAGAGCGCTGAAATTTATTGAAAAAATCGTCAACGAGGGCGGACAAGCATATATAGTTTGTGCGGGGATAGAAGAAAACGAGAATGACATAGTAGATGTAAAAACTTATTACGACAAGATGCTCAGTGATATATTCGAGAAATCATATGTTGGAATTTTGCATGGTAAAATGGCTCCGAACGAGAAAGACGAAATAATGGAAAGATTTATAAAAGGAGAATTAAAGGTACTTGTTTCGACAACTGTTATAGAAGTGGGAGTCGACGTTGCAAACGCAAGAGTAATCATGATAGAAAACGCAGAACGTTTCGGGATATCTCAACTCCACCAGCTTAGGGGGAGAGTCGGAAGAAGCGAAAAAAAATCATATTGTATTTTAGTTTCGAACTCAAAGAGTAAAGATTCAAACCAAAGATTCGGCGCTATGATATCATCGAATGACGGATTTTATTTGTCGGAAGAAGATTTGAAATTCAGGGGTCCGGGCGATTTTTTCGGCACAAATCAGCACGGTGTTCCCAATATAGGTATTCCAACAAAGTATGAAGATATTTATTTGGTAAAAAAAGCGCAAAATGCAGCTTTGGATTTGATTGATAGTGGAATTGATTTAACTTTGCCTGAATTTAAGTTCATTAAAAATAAACTGAGTAAATCTTTTGAGCTAAACGGCGCAAATTCAGGGCAAGGTGTAATATTTTAATTTTTGGAGTGAAAAATTTAATTATGTTTTCTATAGGCACAGACATAATAGAAATACAGCGAATAGAAAATTCTATGAAAAACAGAAAGTTTTTTGAATACGTTTTTGGAGAAAAAGAGTGCGAGATGTTGAAAATTAAAAATTTTTCATCCAGAAGTGTTGCTGCCAATTTTTGTGCAAAAGAAGCTTTTTTTAAGTTGCTTGGCACAGGAATACGAGGATATGGGCTCAAGAACGTACAAATATTACGTGATGAACTCGGAAAACCATACTTTGAATTTAGCGGTAAAGTGCTCGAAGAAATAAAATTAAATAAATATAAATTTTGCGTAAGTCTTTCACACAACAAGGAGTACGCTTTGGCAACAGTTTTGTGCTATACTGAATAAAATTAATTTTTTGGAGAGCGATATATGGGAAAATATGAACATTTAAAAACCATTACATTCAGCATGATTAAGAATAAACTTCCAAAACGTAATCCTGAATCACATAAGGGAGATTTTGGAAAATTATTGTGTATTTGTGGTAGCAGGAGTATGCCCGGAGCTGCATATTTTTGCATTGAATCTGCGCTCAGATGCGGTGTGGGACTTGTTCGAGCGGCAATACCCGAATCTATATATGGCAGTATTTCATCAAAGATTTCGGAATGCACATATGTACTTTGCAGAGACGATTCGTACGGAAACATAGAAAAAACATCAGTAGATTATATTTTGGAAACGGCTAAAAGATGCAGTGCGGTGGCTGTGGGAAGCGGAATGGGCAAGAATGAGAGCGTTAAATTAATAGTAAACAGTTTAATCGAAACGTGCGATAAGCCTATGGTTATAGATGCAGATGGAATAAATGTTATATCCGAGAATATAGATATATTAAAGAAAGCAAAAAGCAAAATTATACTAACTCCGCATGCAAAGGAGGCAGAGCGCCTTTTAGGCGTTGAGTGTAACGAGATAAACGTAAATAAAATAATTTACGCGCAACAACTGGCGGATGAATATGGAGTAATTGCTGTTATGAAAGGGCATAATACGATTGTTGCGGATAAAGAAGAAAAAGCTTTCTTAAATCTTACGGGGAATTCAGGCATGGCCAAAGGAGGCAGCGGAGATGTTTTGACGGGAATGATAGGTTCATTTTTAGCTCAGGGGATGGATCCGATTGATGCGGCAATATGCGGAGTATATATTCATGGAAAAAGTGGTGATTACTGTCAAAGTAGGTATTCCTCGACAGCCATGCTCCCGAGGGACATAATCGAAGGACTAAGTAGTGTATTTTTAAAATTTGAAAACGGAGTGAATTAATGAAAAATTTTTTAAAAATATGTGCGTGTTTCATGTGCATATTTATTTTTTCGGGATGTAGAAAAGTTTTAAATAAAGAAGCGCAAAATATAAATGCAGAAATAAACAGCAGTGCGGTGATAGATTATAACGGAGAAAGATATAAAGCGAAAATTGTACGTTCACCCGAAGGCACGGAAAATATTACATTTACAGAACCCGAAAATTTAGCCGATGTGGTTTTCTCGTGGTATGGAGATAAATTTGAGATATCCAGAAAAAATCTTGTTGGAACGTTTACGGAAAATCCATTTGCAAAGAACTCAATATTTTCTGTTTTGAAAGGAATTTTTGAGATTATAGGCGACATAAAAAATTTAAAAATTTTAGAATCAAAAGAAGGAGAAACGGTTTATGAGGGAATGTT
The DNA here is from genome assembly GCA_944380895.1 of uncultured Clostridia bacterium. Taxonomy (GTDB): domain Bacteria; phylum Bacillota; class Clostridia; order Oscillospirales; family Acutalibacteraceae; genus UMGS1491. Next base: position 15,556 of record CALWJB010000079.1, read on the forward strand.
TGGAGAGAAGAAGTTTCTTTTAACGTCTGACAATTCAGGGAAAATTCTTGTAATCGAATTGCCGGAAGAAAACCTATTAATACGATTTGAGTAAACTAAATGGTCGGGGGCATCGAAAATCTTATAGAAAATAGATGTTTAACAGAGGGAGATTAGGGATTTATTTATGCAAAAGGTAAAACGGGATAAAAATGCGAAAAAAAGTGTTGACATAAGATAAAGAAGTGTGTTACTATAAAAAAGCGCAAAAGAAAAAAAAAAATTGAAAGAGCGCGGGGACCTTGAAAATTAAACAACGCAAAATACGACAAAGTATTTTAAAAAGACCCGTAATTAATTTGAGATTCGATTCTCAGACATTATAAAACAATAAATTATGATACAGTCAGTGTACCGTATTGAGCACAAATCGCTCTAATTCATCATTAGAGAGTTTGATCCTGGCTCAGGACGAACGCTGGCGGCGTGCCTAACACATGCAAGTCGAACGGAGCCGAAAAGTTCGCTTTTTGGCTTAGTGGCGGACGGGTGAGTAATGCGTGAGCAACCTG
>CALWJB010000080.1 GCA_944380895.1 uncultured Clostridia bacterium
CTTCATTGGCAAGTCGTGCGGCTTCAAACATATATTTTTTTATGTCTTCTTTACCGCTGCTTTCGCTCAAATGATTTTGAAAAAATTTCGCTATTGAATTTACAGCCTTACTGCTGGCAAGTTCACCCGCATCCAGGCCTCCCATACCGTCACATACAATAGACCATGCCATGTTTTCCGAAAAAACTTTATGCGCAAAACTATCTTGATTTGTTGTCCTCTTTTTGCCTATATCGCTTTTACTGAATATTTTCAAGGTAAATCCTCCGTTTCTTTTTGTGTCCTGCTCCTGAGCAGTCCGCATGCAGCTTCGATGTCTTCCCCGAGTGTTCGCCTTATTGTGGCGTTTATTCCCTTATTTTCAAGTGTATTCTTAAATGTGTATACCCTATTTATATTGCTTTTTATCATTGCATTTGCATCAGATTCATTAAGTGGTATCAAATTAACGTGGCAAAGCATCCCCTTAAGCAGCTTCGCAAGCTCCAGTGCACACTCTTTTGTATCATTGACATTTTCTATCATTATATATTCAAATGATATTCGTCTATTCGTCTTTAAAATATAATATCTACACGCATCTATCAAATCTTTTATGCCCCACCGCCTATTTATTTTCATCATCGAACTTCTGAGTTTATCGTTCGGTGCGTGCAGCGAAACTGAAAGCGTAAGTTGTAGTTTTTTCTCCGCCAAATCATAGATTTTATCAACAATTCCGCAAGTTGAAAGCGAAATATGCCGCAAACCTATGCCCAGACCGTTTGGATCGGAAACAAGTTTTAAAAATTTAAGCACGTTCTCGTAATTATCCAGAGGCTCGCCCATTCCCATGAGTACTATGTTTGAAATTTTTATGTTATTATCTTTTTGTGCTTTTTCAATTTGCAAAATCATTTCCGAAGCACAGAGATTTCTTATAAAACCACTCTTGCCCGTAACGCAAAACGAACATCCCATCTTACAGCCGACCTGCGTTGAAATACACATCGAATAGCCGTGTTTATACTTCATTAAAACGGATTCAACCAAATTACCGTCAAACATCTTAAAAAGATATTTGATCGTATTATCTTTCGAAATACTCTTTTTTTCTATTAAAACAGTCGGTATAAAATATTTCTCACTTAAACCCTTTCTCATGGATTTCGCTACATTCGTCATGGCATCAAAACTCTCGGCGCCCCCAATAATCCATCTATAAACCTGACTTGCTCGGTAAGATTCAATTTTAAAATTTTTGAAATCTTCCTTTATTTCATCAAAAGTCATTGATTTTATATCGATAAGCTTCAAATTTCGGCTTTCCTCCTTCCGAAACAGACAGTGCACTGATGATAAAATAATTATATACCAATATAAAACTCTGTCAAGATACTGCAGAGTTTATTCGGATGATGTTAATTTTTTTAATATCTCACTATAAATTTCGCTGGGATTTTTATAAAAATTATTCTTTATCATTGTTGCCGAAAGCATATCCGGAGCATAAAGCTTTAATCTCATCATCTCAAAATTTCCGTCTAATATGCTACACGTCACCTCATAGCCCTTTTCACATCTACGTATCATAGCTTTGTTTTCTTTTTCGGACTTTAATCTCTTAAAATACTCCTCGCCTGCTTTTACGGCTTTTTCCCTCACAGTAAGCGGTAGATTCCCGGAAAGCTCCTCAGAAATCATCTTGCCCGTTTGGCTTATAACGTAATTATTTTCGTCGTCTTTTATTATATTCTTTGCCGAAACCATCTCTTCGAACGCTTGACTTGTTTCAAAATAATTCGCAAGCCCGTAATTTTGAAGAGTATCGGTTATAAAAGATTTGGAAATCGGGCAAGAAAAATGGTCAAAAAGATAACATATTAAAATCTTTATTTCTTGTCTATCATTAAGTCCGCCGGGCAAAACTCCCGCAGAAAATGCTTTATGATCCATTTGATTCCTCCTGTATTGATTTTTTATTTAAAAAATGTTATAATATCGATAAATAATTTTTATTTTATCTTCGGTGCATTCTTATTTTCAAATTTTCTTACCATCGATTCCAAATTTTTATTCACATCCACCGCCTTGTTTTTCTGACACCACACACTTAAAACAACAGTTGAAACGCCGTCTTCCACACCTCGTAGCTTCACTTCGGGAGCAGGAACAGTAAAAATATTACTATTTAGCAAAAACTCTTTTTCCATGTATTTTTGTAAATCGAATATCTTGGGTACAAACGGTATCTTACGTTCGTGTTCAACTTTTGTCATATTATATTCGCTGACTCTGCTTATGCTCGAAGAGACTAGTACTGAATTTGGGATAACAATAATTTTGTTTTCTTCCGAAGACTGTAAAAATGTGAACATCATTTCAATTTTTACTACCGTTCCTTTAGATTTTTCACACTCAATATAATCTCCTACACAAATCGTCTTGTTTACAACTAAAATAATTCCGCTGACAAGATTCGAAATATTATCTTTGAGAGAAATACCAACCGCAAAAAGTGATGCACCGATAGCCGCCAAAATTGCAGTCACATCGAACCCTAAACATTGAAGTACGGCAACCACGAGAATTATTCGAAGCGAAAACTTTAAAACGGATTCTAAAAGTGATGCAATTCCAATATCTTTAAACGATTTTTGGAAAAATAAAAGTACAACCTTGCAAAAAGCATTTATCCCCCACCAGCCTACAGCAAAAATCGCTATGGCTTGAAGCACTTTAAACATAATTTCTTGCAACGAAGATCCGAAATTATCACTAATATTTTTTATAAATCCCATATACTATCACCTTCCTTTGCAACCGATTATAGCACTTTTTTAACACAATAACAAATTTTTTATTTTATGAGGAGCTCTTATGAATCTAAAAAATAATCTTAAACTATCAAAAACAATACTATTATCAATTATGCTGTTAGTTTCCTTTATTTCGAGTGCGTCTTGCCGGACGTTTGAATTTCTTTGTACTCCAAATATTATAAAAGATAGTAACAGCAATGAACCTATTCATATTTCAGTTATTCAAAGTGAAAGCGGTCCACTGCCGGAAAATTTTGAAATTAAAATCGATTTTGATAATGATGTTTTTAAGAAAAATTCTAAAATAGATTACTGCGAAGAAATAAACAAAAATTATAAACATAGCAAGAATATGTTCGGAAATGAAATCTCTATAAAATTTTCTTTAAAATCGTCAAAAACCGCTCCCGATATTAATAAAGATCAAGAAATATTTATGATTACCATGGAAACTAAAAAATCTATTCCAAAATCTGAAACAAATTTTAAAATAACCATGGAAAACGATTTGGAAAATGAAATAAAAGATATACCTATCAAAGTTGAAAAATCAGATTGCGAAAAATCATCTCCCGCTTTGACAAAACTTATTCCTCGTCAAGGCACTCTTGTTCCCGAGTTTAATCCCGCCGTTAACGAATATAGCTTAAATGTCCCGTGCGATATAAAAGATATCGAATTTGATGTAGACTCCGAAAATTCTTCTGGAATTAATATCAATCGCCACAAACTAAACGCACCCGGATCCGAAACTGATATATTTATTACCGTTAAAGGCGAAAAGAAAGGTAGTAAAAATGTTTATCACATCACCGTTCACCGAGATGAAATCCAAGAAAGCGAAAATATAAAATCAAAACGCAGTTCTAAAAATTCCGTCTTAAAACAATTTATGGCACGTGGGAAATCTTCAGAAAATCGTAAACAAAAATCTCAAAAGAATAAAAAATACGATATCGATGAAAATAATAAATCTGAAGACTATAATGAAAATCCGGATACCAAAACATTTAAAGAAATAGAAATAAATCGTAAAGAAAGCGGCGATAAAAACAAGGGGAAATTATATTCTATAATAATTTTATCATCACTTTTGTGTTTGTACGTCGTATATATGGTAATAAAAAAGAAAAAAGAGCTTAACAAAAGTTCTAAAAAATAGTATAATGAATCCTGATTAGCAAAAAATTGTTACGGGAGGAATATAAATGTTTACAAAGTTTCTTATAAACAAGTACGCAGAAGGCGCCGATTTGAAAAGTCCCGAACTGAGAAAACGATTCGGTATTCTCAGTGGAACGGTTGGCATAATTGCAAATTTACTCCTTTCCGTTGGGAAGTTTTTCGCGGGAATTATGACAGGATCAATAGCAATAAGTGCAGATGCGTTTAATAATCTCTCCGATGCCATATCGTCAATAGTTACTCTGATATGCTTTAGAACTTCAGACAGTCCTGCAGATCGTGAACACCCTTTTGGACACGGAAGAATTGAATATATTTCAGGACTTATTGTTTCTATCGCGATAATATTCATGGGAATAGAATTTATAAAAACGTCAATAGAAAAAATATTTAATCCCGAACCGGTTGTTGCAAGCACAGTCCCTATTGTTATACTCGTCGTATCACTTATCATAAAATTGTGGATGGGTTACTTTAATAATAAAATTGGAAATGCAATAAACTCAACGGCAATAAAAGCAGCCGCTTTCGATAGTGTGAGTGATTCCATTGTTACCATAACGATACTTGTTGGTATGGCAGTAACTTATTTCACGGGTTTTTATGTCGACGCATACTCGGGAATACTTGTTGCATGCTTTGTAATACTGACCGGTCTTAAAATGATTAAAGAATCTACCGGTCCTCTGCTAGGGCAAGCTCCCGACCCCGAACTTGTTAAATCAATTAACAGTTTAGTGCTGAAATGTCCATATATTTTGGGAATACACGAGCTTACCGTACATAATTACGGTCCGGGCAAATTGGTTATCTCCATGCATGCAGAAGTACCCGCAAATAAAAATATTATGGAACTCCATGATGCTGTGGAAGAAGTCGAAAGCAAATTAAAACACAAGTTTAAATGCCAAGCAACAATACACATAGACCCAATAGTAATCGATGATGAGCAAGTTACAGACATGAAAGATAAGCTTTCTGCTATCGTAAAGTTGATAGACAAATCCGCACAAGTTTATGATCTTAGAATCGTGCCGGGAAAATTAAAAACACTTATATTCCATGTTTCTATACCTTACGATTTGAAAGAAACAGACAAAGAACTCAAAAAATCTATTGAAAACAGTATCGATTCAATCGAACCCGGATATGAGTGCATAATAAATATAGATCGCGTTTACTTTGATTCACAGATATAAAATGGAGAAAAAATGGATATAAAAAAATATGAAACATTTATGCAAAAAGCAATCGAAGAAGCCAAAAAAGCCGAAAAAATAGGAGAAATCCCGATAGGAGCAATAATTGTAAAAGAGGGCAACGTTATAGCTACAGGATATAATAAAAGAGAGATTCGAAAAAATGCACTTCTGCACGCTGAAATTGAGGCCATTAATAATGCCTGCAAAAAAATCGGAAACTGGCGTCTTATAAACTGCGATCTTTATGTTACTATTGAACCATGCCCTATGTGTGCGGGAGCAATAATAAATTCAAGAATAAAAAAACTTATATTCGGCGCAAAAGATACTAAAGCAGGATCGTGCGGCTCTGTAATAAACTTATTTGAACTGAAGTATAATCATCGACCTGAAGTTATTTCGGGAGTAATGGAAGTAAAATGCAGAAATTTACTCTCGAGTTTTTTTAAAAATTTGCGTCAAAATAAAAATTAACTCCCTGTTTAAAGGGAGTATTTTTTAACTCTATAGAAAGCCATCTATGAAAACTATTTAACGCTTCAAAATGATATTTGTGACAAATAAATGATATGTATTAAAACTGCACTTATTTTTTGTATTTATACTCTATATTGGATCTAGATTTTCCCGGCTTACCACTTGAGCCTGCCTTAGATTTATAAAACCAATATATGTCACTGGGCTCACCGCCTTCTCCGCCTTCTCCGGGAAGACCTGCCTCAATTTTGGAATTTTTATCAACTATAAGTCTGGCTTCACTGCGCTCAATAGATATTGCACTCCCGGCATCTCCGCCACGACCACCGTCTGCGCCACAACCACCCGAAAATGGAAGATGTGGCCAAGGATAGTGCGCGCCTTTTCCGCCACGACCACCATTTCCTCCCGTCACGTTCGTATTAATCAAAGATAGTACTCCGGATTTTATACTTATCGGAGCACTCGGCGTTTCACCTCTCCCGCCCGAACAGTGCATCCACGTGCCCGGCTCTCCGTCTTTACCTTTTTTCCCTTCTTGGCGTATAATACTGCCATCTTGTATCGTCACACAAAAATCATCATTATACTCATATTTGACGTCATGATCAATTACGGTAAGATTATATCCATCACCGCCAAAAAACGGTTTATAAACTTTATGATCATCATCGTTCCAAACATAATCTGAAGGATACTCTTTTATTATTTTCTTGCTTTTTACGGTAAATTTACTCTCTATAACAAGTCCGCCAGAATTTTGGTCCGCATATATGCTGTGCCCGTTTAAATTGAGAACTAAGGATTTATTTATATAAAGCGTAATGCCCGACATATCTATATCGTTATTAAGAAATATCTTTCCCCAAGGTCGAATGTTCTCCACCGCCTGCAGAAGCTCAAAAATATCCGAAACATAAATTTCTTTCGATAAAACTTCATAATCATTCTTGCCCGATGTCACGTTAGAGGATTTACTGCCGCTTTCTGAGCGCACAGCAAAACAACCGGGTGTGTATGTTATCATAAGCATGATCCCCAGTAAAAAAGATATAAAATTCATTTTTTTAAAATTTATTTTCTTAAAATACATTTAAACAACCCCATAAAATCAAAGTGATACTATAATTATACCACAATTGATTATTTTTTTAAACATATTTTCAACAAAAATTTAATTTTTTTTACCATCCAAAAAGTTCTGGAGTTCACTCATGAATGCCTGAACATCTTTAAATTGACGATATACCGATGCAAATCTGATGTATGCAACTTCATCGCACTCTTTAAGTTGCTGCATAGAAAGCTCACCTATATATGAAGATTTTACTTCCCGCTCCAGCATATTTTGAAGCTCTGATTCTATTTCATCAGTCATATTCTCAACTTTTTCCAGTGGTATAGCACGCTTCTCACATGCCCTGAGAAGTCCGTCAAACACTTTTTTACGCTCAAATTTTTCTCTCGTACCGCCGCGTTTAACAACCATTAAAGGTATATACTCCACCACTTCATAAGTCGTAAAACGTTTTGAACAATGTTCACACTCTCGGCGCCTTCTAACCCTCGAGCCTTCGTCGGCACACCGCGACTCCACAACTTTACTGCTGTCGTATCCGCAATAGGGACATTTCATCCAATCACTCCGTTTAATTAAACTTCATTATTAACGATTACTTTTAGTTCAGGATCGGCCGTAAGCTTAAGTCTTCCCAAATTAAATCCGCTATTATTCACTATTAATTCAGAAATTTTATCTTCGACTTCTTTGCGTATCAAATTGCGCAAATCTCTGGCCCCGCTCTCCCCACCGATAGATTTATCAGCCAGTTTTTCAATCGCTTTCTCGTCATACTCAAATTTCAAACCGTGTTCAGCAAGCGAATCAACGTATTCATTAAGCATTAGTTTGGCTATTTCCTTATAGTCATCTTTGGTGAGATTGTTAAATACAATAATTTCATCAACACGACTCAAAAATTCCGGACGTAAAAAATCTTTAAGCGCCTTCATAACTTTCTCTTTTATCAAATCGTCTCCGCTTTTTGCAAATCCGAGTGCGCCATCTTTCTTGCCGCTTCCGGCATTTGACGTCATAACTATTACCGTATTTTCAAAATTTACCGTTCTTCCGTGAGAATCAGTTATTTTTCCTTCATCAAGAATTTGGAGTAATAAATTCATGACGTCAGGATGCGCCTTCTCTATTTCATCAAAAAGTATTACACTATACGGCCTTTGACGAACTTTCTCCGTGAGCTGGCCCGCCTCGTCATACCCTACATATCCCGGCGGTGAACCGACTATCTTTGAAACAGAATGCTTTTCCATATATTCTGACATATCAAGTCTTATCAAGGCTTCGGGCGTATCAAACAGTTCTTTTGCCAAAACTTTTACAAGCTCGGTCTTTCCCACCCCCGTTGAACCGACAAATATGAATGATGCCGGGCGTCTTCTCGGACTGATTTGAATGCGGTTTCTTTTTATGGCCGAAGCTACAGCTCTTACGGCCTTTTCTTGACCTATCACCTTTTTACTCAGCTCTTCTTCCAGACTTACCAGCTTTTCAAATTCATTTTCACGAATCTTTGAAGCCGGTATTCCCGTCCAAAGCTCTATAACATGCGCTATATCTGAATCTTTGACTTCCGCATCTACTACGTCCTTTTTTAAACAGTTCATTTCTTCGCCGTGTTTCGCCAGCTTACACCGTATCTCCGCAAGCTCCTTGTAATCGGTCTCGTCACCTTTCGCAACAAGATTTTCTTCTTCTTTCTTGAGCTTTTCGTTTTTAAAGGAAAGTTCCTCATATCTTGCGAGTTTTTTGTTCCTCAGCGCCGCATACGTACATGATTCATCGAGCAGATCTATTGCTTTATCAGGTAAATATCTATCCGTGATGTATCTCTCCGAAAGCGTTACCAGTTTCTTTATGAGTGCATCGGAAATTTTAACTTTATGATGCTTTTCATAGTAATCTTTGACGCCTTTAAGTACCGAAACCGTCTCTTCTGTGCTCGGCTCAATTACCTTTATGGGCTGAAATCTACGTTCGAGCGCTGAATCTTTTTCTATGTGCTTACGGTATTCCGCAAATGTAGTTGCTCCGATAACCTGAACCTCACCTCTGGAAAGTGCCGGCTTTAATATATTCGCAGCACTCATAGAACCTTCAGAGTCGCCCGTTCCGACTAAGTTATGCACTTCATCTATAAAAAGAATTATGTTTCCCTCACGTTTTACCTCATCAATAAGCCCTTTAATTCTATTTTCGAACTGTCCCCTAAACTGCGTGCCCGCTACAAGCGCTGTAAGATCCAAAAGATACAGCTCTTTGCTTTTTAATTTATATGGAACATCTCCACTTGCTATTTTTATCGCTAACCCTTCAGCTATAGCAGTTTTTCCCACTCCCGGCTCGCCTATGAAGCATGGATTGTTTTTCGTCCTGCGGCACAATATCTGAATCGCACGGTTTATTTCTTTATCTCTGCCGATTATTCTGTCAATTTTGCCTTCTGCCGCTTTTTGCGTGAGATTCGTACAGTAAAGATTCAGATTTCTTTTTTTGGATTTCTTCTTTGACTTTCCTACAGCATCTTTTTCACCATTTTTTTCAGATTCGTTAACTGAAGCATCTTTATTAGAGAAAAGCATATTTGAAAAAAGATTCTTAACAAACGGAAACGTCGTCGCACCGCCCGGTTCAAAATCGTTTTCCTCATCTGTGTCGTCCTCCGCATCTTTATCGTCAACTCCCGCAGTAGTATTTATTATTTCGTCAAATTGCTCCTGCATACCTGATAATTCTTCTTCGGAAATTCCCATTTTATTCATCATATCTTGAAGCGGCTTTATGCCAATCTCCTTTGCGCACTGAATACACAGTCCCTCAGGAGGCGTCGTTCCGTTTGAGGTCGAAACAAAGACTACCGCTGCTCTTTTTTTACACCTTGAACATAACATATAATCACTCCTTACAGATTATTTTTAATATTAAAAATCTCACATTTTTGCAAGATTATTGCCCTATTTTCTCGTTTTTATTATCTTTATAAAAATTTTCCCGTATCTAAACACGGCATAAAACATACAAATTGCCGTCAAAAACATCAATACCTCATTAAAAACAACATTTTCAAAACTAAAAAATGCTTTTGCACCTATTATCATCACCAGCGAAACATAAAATACCGCCGTTGCCATTTTTCTTTTTTTTTTGGCCGCAGGAGGCGTCTGCTTTAAAAGCACTAAAATTCCCCCCGCCATAAGCATCAATACTTCTTTTAAAATCAAAATTACCATGAACGGATACACTGCCGGAAATTTCAGCCCTACGCAAATCATAACCGCCATTAAAGTTAATTTGTCCGCTGTGGGATCTATCATTTTGCCGAGCTCTGTGACTTGATTAAATTTCCTTGCTATCATACCGTCTAAAATATCCGTTATTCCCGATATAACCAATATCGAAACCGCCGTTATATAGTCGTCGGCCATAACCGACATGACAAACGGTATAACTATTATTATCCTCATAATCGAAAGAGCGTTTGGGACAGTTAAATTATCTTTTAATTTCTCTATAAAACTCATGTATTTCAGCTCTTTTCTACGTCATTTTTGCGCCATTTTCTACATCTTTTGAAACATATCATAAATAGGATTTTTGAAATAAAGCCCTTTAAATAACATACTCGACAAGATACTTTCGTTTGAAAAAATTTCAAGAGAAGTTTGCATCATAGGCAAAAGAGCACGGATGCAACACAGTGAAATCGACAAAATAACATACGCCTTTAGAGCTCCGAAAAAACCTCCAACCAGACTATTCGCTTTATTTATGGGCTTATGTTTAAAAAGTTTCAAAACAAAGCGCGAACAAAATCTTACAATAAACATAAGTATAATAAAAATAAAAATGGAAAAAATATACTTAAAAACTCCCTTAAATGCAGGTTCTACAAGATTTATGACTTTAATCGGAATTTCACTTTCCGTGCTACTACTCATAATATGGCCGAATGTCGAAGGTGTTATTCCATAGCTTGCCAATGTACCGCGCAGGAAACTCGGCAAACTTTCACAAAACGTCTGAAAATTCAGCGTGCTTTCTGAAATAGACTTCAAAATACTACTTTCTATTGAAGGCGATACAAAAGTTGAAAATACAAAATCTGCTGCTCTTTTCGAACAATATCCTGAAAAAATCGATGCGAAAATTGCTCCTACAAACATGACAAATGAACGCATTACACCACTTCTGAATCCCATCACGGTGAAAATTGCAAATATCGCCAAAACGCATATATCAAGCGTAAGCGAATTCATAGGTTTACCTCCAAAAACTCAGTCCCACTCCAAAAACATACCATAAATCTATTGGTTAAACTATATAACAGTTTGGTTTTATGAATAAAAAATCCGCTTAACCGTATCGCGCTCTAATAACCTGCATATCGTGCAGGTGGGTGCCCTACCCATATTCTCACGCTCCCTTCGTTTGGCTTACGCCAAGAGGTCTGCAATCGAATACAGGACCCGAGCTCCCGATTTAATAATGTAGGGTTATATGAACGCAGTCCGCGAATTAAGCAGATTGAATTTTTTGCAAATTTAAATGCCACTATATATTCCCAAGTCTTCTTTCAAATTCCTGTGAAAGCTCATCCAAAAGTTCATCATCGTCAACCTCAAAAAGTTGATCTTCCCCGTCTTGCTCAACTATCTCAAATATGAAATATGTTTCATCGGCGTTTAAATCTTTGTCGGGAAGCTCAAAATTCGGCATCAAAGCATAAAAACGTCCTCTTGAATTTTCGATAAAATCGAGCACTTCAAACTCTCTTTCAACGCCCTCATCGTCAACAAGTGTAACGATATCCAACGGCAAGCTGTCATCCATTCCGGTTCCTCCTGATTCAACAACAATATATTTACCTTACTATTTTAATTATATTAAACTCGGTAGTCAATATTAATATTTATTATTTTTTAAATTTTCAGTATTTATTTTGAACAAATATAGACGTAAAATTTCGATAATTTTTATAAGAAACCAAAAATTCAAATTTAAAATATAAAAAATATTGACTTTTTTCTTCAAAAACATATATTATAAATAATATTTTGTTATTGAAAGGATGATTTACCATGGACGAAAATAAATTCGCAGAACTCATCAAAAATGACAATTTTATCGACGAACTTCTCGCCTGCTCTTCACGTGAGGAAATGCGTGCAATATTTGAAAATTACAATCAAACCGTATCTGAAAAAGAGCTTGACTATTTTATTGAAACTGTAGAAAAAGCTTTGCAGGCAGCCAACTCAGTCTGCAGCGATAAATTTATGGAATTTGTTGCCGGCGGAACAAACTTAAGCGGAGA
>CALWJB010000081.1 GCA_944380895.1 uncultured Clostridia bacterium
TGGCCATTTAATTTTTATAAAATTTTATTCCAGCGTCAGTTGTTCACAATCAGTTGTCCCACCACTCGGAAGCTTACCGCTCGCAGGTATATTTTTTGCACGGTAAATCTTTTCATCAATAAATCGACCCGTTCGGTACTCTTCGGCATTTACTACTCTATGTCCTTTTTTCTGCTTCATGACTGCCACGCCTTGTGTGTTTTTAGTCTGCTTTAAGTTTACCGCATTACTGCTAAATATCAATATTTTTCCTGATGACGATGTAAGAATAAAATCTTTATCCTCATATTCATAAAATGCCGCAACCAGTTTGTCGGTATCGCTATATGCTTTGATAAGTTTCTTACGGTTAGTCTTCGTTTCATAAGCTTTCATGTCCACTTTCGAAACTTTTCCGCCCGCAAATACAAAAAGCATAAATCCTTGATAATCCGTCGTTACTGCCATGTAAACTACTTTTTCATTCTTATCAAACGACAGTGTGGCAGGTATGAAATCGCCTATACTACTGGCTTTGGCATCCGAAAAATTATATCCCTTAGCCTTATATACCTGACATTTATCGGTAAAAAACAGCAAATCGGAATGATTACTTCCTTCTATCTCTTGCGTGATTTCATCGTCAATCTTTAACTTTTGCTCCGAGTTCATCTTAAGCGATTGTGGAGTGATTTTCTTGAAGTAACCCTCTTTTGTGATGAAAAATCTTACAGCATAATCAGGTGCTGCCGTTTCCTCTTCATAAAATTCCATATCTTCGGGCGAAATAAGCAGGCACTTTCTCGGCTTACCGTATTCTTTGGCAATTTGTGCAAGTTCTTTTGTTATTATTTTATATATTTTCTTCTTTTCAGAAAGTATATTTTCAAGTTCTTCTATATCTTTTTGCAAGCTCTCCACTTCATTCGTACGTTTTAGAAGATATTCTCTGTTTAAATGCCGTAACTTTATCTCCGCCACAAACTCTGCCTGCACTTTATCAATCCCGAATCCTTCCATCAAATTCGGTACTACGTTTTGTTCTTCTTCGGTTTTACGAATTATCGTCACTGCTTTATCTATATCTAAAAGTATCTTTCCAAGCCCTTCTACCAAATGCAATTTATCGCGCTTTTTCCCCAAATCAAACGCCACTTTTCTTCTTATGCATTCCGCTCTAAATTCAGTCCACTCTTCAAGAATTTCTCGAATTCCCATTACTTTTGGCGTGCCGCCCACAAGTATATTAAAATTACACGAAAAAGTATCTTCAAGCGGTGTGAGCTTAAAAAGTTTTATCATCAATTTATCGGCGTCAATACCTCTTTTTAAATCAATCGTTATTTTCAGTCCGTCGAGTCCCGTTTCATCACGAATATCAGAAATTTCACGTATCTTTCCACTCTTTACGAGCTCCACTACCTTCTCTATTATTATTTCACTTGTCGTTGTGGGAGGAATGTTTATAATATCTATACAGTTATATTTTTTGTCATACTTATATCTGGCACGAATTTTTATTCCGCCACGACCCGTTTTATAAATTTCCTCAAATTTGGCTCTGTCACAAATTATCTCGCCCCCACCCGGAAAATCAGGCGCCAAAAGCGTAGACGCAATGTCGTGCTTCGGGTTCGTTATATAAGCGATTGCCGTTTCGCATACTTCCTTCAGATTAAACGGACATATGGAACTCGCCATTCCCACAGCTATCCCCGTGTTTGAGTTCACCAATATCGACGGAAATGTACACGGCAAAAGTACCGGTTCCTTTAGTGTGTTATCGTAATTCGGCACAAAATCAACAGTATCTTTATCTATATCTTTGAAAAGTTCTTTACATATATTTTCCAGTTTCGCTTCCGTATACCTCGACGCCGCACACGCCATATCGCGAGAATAAAATTTACCAAAATTCCCTTTTGAATCAACATAAGGATGTAACAGCGCCTCATATCCCCTGCTCATTCGCACCATTGTGTCGTAAATTGCACTATCCCCATGCGGATTGAGTTTCATAGTTTGTCCTACGATATTTGCCGACTTCGTACGCGCACTTCCCAGAAGTCCCATTTTATACATTGTGTAGAGTAATTTTCTGTGTGACGGCTTAAATCCATCAATTTCAGGTATCGCCCTCGATGTGATAACGCTCATTGCATACGGCATATAATTTTTTTCGAGTGTTCCCACTATCTTCTCTTCAACTATCTCGCCGGCGTTATATATCACTCCGCTGACGCTTGATGATTTTTGCATCTTTTCTTTATTCTTCCCGGTTATTCTCAATCTTTAGCACCGCCTTCTAACTTATATCCAGATTTTCGGTATATAAATGTCCGTTTTCTATGATGTATTCTTTTCTGCCCGACAAGTCATCGCCAAGGAGTATATCGAACATTCTTGCAGTTTTTTCTGCCTCCTCGGGCATGACTTTTATTAATCTTCTTGTTTTCGGATTCATGGTGGTAAAATTCATCATATCGGGTTCGTTCTCACCTAATCCTTTTGAACGCTGCAGAGTATATTTTTCACTGCCTATCTTATTTATAAAATCCTCTTTTTCGCTTTCACTGTATGCAAAATAAGTTTCATTCTTTGTGGTTATCTCATAAAGCGGAGATTCTGCAATAAACACTTTGCCTTGTTCGATGAGTTTTGGAGTAAGTCTGTATAACATCGTAAGCAAAAGCGTTCTTATTTGAAATCCATCCACATCCGCGTCGGTGCAAAGAATTATTTTATCCCACTTTAACAAATCAATATTAAATGATGACAAATCTTTTGCCGTCTTAGATGTCCTTACTTCCACTCCGCAACCTAAAACACGTATCAGATCTGTTATTATTTCACTTTTAAAAATCCTGTTATAGTCCGCTTTCAAACAGTTTAGTATTTTACCTCTTATTGGTATAATAGCCTGAAAATTCGGATCTCTCGCTTGTTTACAGGCTCCCAAAGCCGAATCGCCTTCCACGATGAAAAGTTCTCTTTCCGAAACGTCTTTACTCCGACAATCTACAAATTTCGCCACCCGGCTCGCCATATCCATTGCACTCGTAAGCTTCTTTTTTATGTTAAGTCGGGTCTTTTCCGCATCTTCTCTGCTACGCTTGTTTATGAGCACTTGATTACCTATTTTTTCCGCGTCTTCGGGGTTTTCTATGAAATATACCTCCAAACGACGTTTTAGTTCTCGATTAATTGCATCTTGTATGCCTTTATTCGTAATAGATTTTTTAGTCTGATTCTCGTAAGACGTGACTGTGGAAAACGACGAAATTATTACTACCAGTGAATCTTCGATATCTGAAAAACTGATTTTGTTTTCATTTTTCATATATTTTCCGCTTTGTTTCAAATATGCGTCTATCTGAGAAGTAAACGCACTGCGAACCGCTCGTTCAGGCGCGCCTCCGTGTTCCAAAAAGCTTGAGTTATGGTAGTACTCCGCTAAATTTATCTTATTTGAAAACGCAGCAGATATATTGGCCTTTAACTTATAGTACGGCTTATCTTCTCTGTCGCGTACTTTTGTTTCAAATGACCAATTTTGTACCGGCGTTATATATTCTTCCCCCAAAAGTTCCGCCGCGTAATCCGAAATACCGTTTTGATACAAAAATTCTTGTTCTTTTATACCTTTTTCATCTTGATATCTAAGAATAAATTTTATCCCCGCATTAACTACAGCTTGTCTTTTCAAAACGTCTTCAAAATATTCATACGGAATAGAAATATCGGTAAACACAGCCAAATCAGGTCTCCACTTTATCTTTGTGCCCGTGTCCCTACGCCCATACTCCTGTTTGTGCAGCCCTCCTATATTCTCGCCTTTTTCAAAATGAAGCTTATATATATATCCGTCTCTTTTAATCTCAACGTCCATATATTCTGAAGCATACTGGGTGGAACAGAGCCCCAAACCGTTTAGTCCCAGTGAATATTCATAACTTTGACGATTTAAAGTATCATACTTTCCTCCTGCATAGAGTTCACAAAAAAGTAATTCCCAATTATATCTTTGCTCTTTATTATTGAAGTCAACAGGGATTCCTCGTCCTTTATCTTCAATCTCTATAGAATTATCTTTATAACGTGTAACCTTTATTGTATTTCCATACCCTTCTCTGGCTTCGTCTATTGAATTTGAAAGTATCTCAAATACGGAGTGTTCACAGCCTTCAAGTCCGTCAGAGCCAAAAATAACTCCCGGTCTTTTACGCACTCTGTCGGCACCTTTTAACGAAGATATACTCTCATTATTATATTTACTTCCGGTCATATATATCCTCCCATGTCTTAAATGTGCTAAACTTATTTATTATATCTCAGAATAAAGCATAGGTCAAATTATTAAAAATACTTCTTAATAAAATTTTGTTTTAGTTATTTAATAATTAAATAAACAATATTTTTAATTCATGAAATAATAAAAGACCATATATAAACTATTAAAAAATATTATACTTTTTATATTAATAACAGCCAGCGTATCTCCAACTTTAACAATAAATAATTTCTAAACTTTTTATCAGCAATATGTACACAAAAAACATTAGAGCGGCAAATTTATACACTCATACAAATATAAATCTCGCTCAAGTTAGATTACCTGATATACCAAAAAATATTTTTATAAAACACTTGATAATATTAATAAAATATTATACAATAATTATGTTCGTAAATAAATTACTTACACAAAACATCATTTCAAAAGGAGAAATATTATTATGAACATTAGAAAAGTAACAGTCAAAACTATAGCAACAGCCTCAGCATTTGTAAATTTAGCCGGCTTATTGCCCGCATATGCCTTCGATTATCCACCCACTGCTCTGACAGAAGAATATAGCAGGCGTTCAGAAGATAAATTGAAAAGAATTCTAAAAAATGGTGAATTATTAGTTCTCTTAAAAGAAGAAAAAGAAAAATACAAAAGACAAATGGGATCTGAGATTTTTGATAATCTTACAGATCCACACAATGAAAGACTACGTACTGACCCACTTATGTTATATGTGTATCTAAATTTAATAAATAATTTTTTTGAAACTTATCCAAATATTAAAAACAAGGTTATCAGCAAAGGGCTACTAGGCAAAATAGAGTCCTTACCGGGTACGCTTTACAACCAAGATGAAAAAGCGTCTTATGATAATTTTAATGAATTTTTTGATTGGTTTAGGGTTAGACACTCATATGTGAATAGATTCCCACATATATGTCGAAGCGTTTATAATTTATACGCACATAAAATAGCTAAACATTTATTCTCCATATTACTCGACAATGATATTCTTTTTGACGTTGACGACCGCGAAACAGAATCTATAAAAAAATCTATACGTGAAGGAGGTTACCGTGAAGATTACGAAGGTATATTTATCATATTTGTATTGACATTACTTCAAGACGAAAGCGAAATTGATAAAAATATTATGTTTTTTTATCGAATAGTAGAGGTTCTGGAATTGGCAGATTCTATGAGTTGGTAATAAGGCAAATTATAGATAATCATCCGTAAACAAAAGAATAATTAAAGAGCTTCGAATTTGTTTCGAAGCTCTGTTTATTTATAGACTTATTTTTAAATAAAATTTACCATATTCATAATTTTTTCAATTATAAATACCGCAACCGCCGACGAAATCGCAACCTCTATAAGACTTCGTTCAAAATAAGCAAGCACAGCCGCTACAATTACGCCTCCTATTGCTGACCAGAAATTCGCTGTTGAATTAAATGCTTCCGGGACAAGCATGGATGTAAGTACTGCACAGGGTACATACGCCAAAAATGACTGTATAAATTGATTCTTTATTTTCTTTTTACAAAACAGTAGCGGTACTATTCTGAAAAGCATCATTACGCCTGCCATAGCTAAAATCGCCCACAAAAATTGCTGTTCACTCATTAACAGTGCCTCCTTCATCTACATCAGCTTCTTGCTTGACAGGGAACACAATCGCACCTATTGTTGCCGTTACAACCGCACAGATTATGATCGTGATACCGGGACCTAAATTTGACTTTATCGCAGGAATACACTCCATCAAAAAGCTCATACACAAGGCAATCAAAGTTACTATTGCAACCGGTTTTGAATGCTTTGCCGGAGGGATTATAAGTGCTATGAACATTGCATAAATCATAATCCCAAGAGCCGAAATTATCGATTTTGGCAAGAAATTCGTAAAAATTACTCCCGCTGTGTTGCCTATTAAAAAT
Source organism: uncultured Clostridia bacterium (assembly GCA_944380895.1). Classification (GTDB taxonomy): domain Bacteria; phylum Bacillota; class Clostridia; order Oscillospirales; family Acutalibacteraceae; genus UMGS1491. The sequence goes on from CALWJB010000081.1 coordinate 6,214, forward strand.
CCCAGATACGGACATACTGCTATCCCAAAAAGATACGGCGCACCCAGTTCACCTTGCTGTTTCATCGCTACTACATAAATTTCATCAGTATTGAAAAATCCGAAAATAATCCTTTGCAAAACACCCATACTCTTATCAAATTTTTGCGCTATCGAAACCGAAAACAATATGTAACGACAATTCATAACAAAAATTGTCAGCGCATACATCAAAATCGAAGATTCCATACCTGCATAAAGATTCTGAGCAGCCACTTGACCCGAACCGCTATAAATAAGCAATGATAATAATTCTGCAAATTTAAACGGTATGCCCACTTTCGCTGCCATGATTCCACAAGCAAGTGCTATCGGAAAATACCCCAGGCCTATCGGTAAACCGTCTTTAAGACCTTTCATAAATCCGCTTTGGTTAGCAAGTTTTGCTGTGTTTTCCAATAAAATCACACCTTCTGACTACAAAATTATATCGCTTTTAAAAAAATCGTTTTGCTATCTTAAATATTTGTAAAGCGATTGAATATCATAATATTATATCTCTTTGCAAAAATCAACACTATGTTGCAAAAAAAATATAATTTTATGCTTAAAAAATTTCTTAAAATATTTGTTGACAATTAACTTATCTTAGGCATAAAATAAATTTCTATAATAATAATATTATTTTTGGTAAACAATATTACTAAAATTTAAAAGGTGGTAAAATTATGGACTGTATATTTTGTAAAATAGCCAAAAAAGAAATACCTTCTAAAATCGTGTACGAAGATGAAAAAATCGTGATGTTTAAAGATTTAAACCCCATCGCTCCCATTCACCTTCTTGCTATCCCGAAAAATCATATTTCATCGGCTAATCAGATAACTTCGCAAAACAGTCAAATAGTAGCTCATATTTTTGAAACAATTGCAAAAGAAAGCGAAAATTTG
>CALWJB010000082.1 GCA_944380895.1 uncultured Clostridia bacterium
TTTCCCCACAGCTTGGGCATTTTATTTCTTCCATGACTCTATTATATCATTTTATCTTCCTCTTGGACACTCCCTGCATTTTTATTTCCCTCTCATAATTAAATTCTCTATATTTATAATTATACGATATTTAATTCCTTGCGTCAATGTTTTTGAAGAATTAAATCTCGTATTTTCTGCATACATACACACCATAATTATATATAGGTGATTAATATGTATATTGATGAAAAGTTTATAAATGAAAGAATCGCTTTTCTTAGAATCCAAAAAGGTGTATCCGCAAGAGACATGAGCTTATCTATAGGGCAAAGTGACAATTATATAAATAAAATTGAAAATGGGAAAGCATTGCCGTCCATAAATGGGTTAATTTTAATTTGTGAATATTTTGGTATAACGCTTCAAGAGTTTTTCGATATTAATAATAAAAGCCCCAATGATTTAAACGATTTAATAAAAGAACTCAAAAATCTTGACAGTAATACTTTAAAACATCTTACTGAATTTGTTAAAGGAATGAAGAAAGATAAATTTGAATAAGGTGTGTATTAACGGGAAACTATTATCCTCCTTTTTCATTAAAGGTACCAGAAGAATTGATAGATAAAGTCAAATTTATAGCAGGTATAAATAAGCGTTCCGCAAATAAAGAATTAGAATATATAATTAAAAAATATATTAACGAATACGAAAGTATAAATGGTAAAATAGAAATTAATTATACTAAAAAGAATAATACTTTAATCATAACCACGCCTAAAAGACGTGGTCATGATTTTAAATTATGTTTTAACCAAAGGAAGTACGCTCCGCGTACTTCCTTTGGTTAAAACATAATAAAAAAGGCTAGCTAAATAAAAATTAGCGAGCCTTTATAAATTTATTTTTCTTATTAAAAAATCTATTGTCAATTCTTCGGTTATAGTGTATAATCGAGCGAGTAGTAGGAGTTTAGCCTACGGAGGACGGCTCGCCCACTCCCAAAAGAATGGGGGTGAGCAATGTGTTTGAAGTTATCTGTGCTATAATATTTTTTATTACATTCCCAGTGCTAGTTTATCTAGTTGCTGATTCAATAAATAAAAACACAAAAATATAAGCCGTCTTTCTCCGCCAAAAGTAAAGACGACTAATAAAATAGTTTAATTTCTTTTAAGGGGCGAGCCGTATTTCAAACGGTTTTGCTCCTACTACTTTCAGTATATACTTTGTGACTTTAAAAGTCAACATATTAATATAATATTCTTTCTGTGAATTTTTATTCATGGAAAGTTTTTTTGTTTTAATCCCATTTTATTTAATGCTTGTAATTGATTTCAAAATATCGTAAACATAGTTGCTACCTCTTGAGATTAAAATTCCTGTCAAAATACTTCCAACATAGGGAATAGAGGATTTTAAATTAATGTATTCCAGTAAATCTAATTTATAGCAAACTGCTACCAAAACCCCTAAAATTATACTAAAAAGCATACTAAAAGAAAAATTTCCCCCTACAAAAAATTCTTTAAAGTATGTAATAATTCCCTCTGTTAAAACTGCTAAACTTAATATACTCATTATTTTGTTATCCATTATGACTTCTCCTTTACTGTGGAATTTTTAAAGTTTGTCCTGCATAAATTGTGTCGCTTGTAAGATTATTTAATGTTTTAATTTCTGTGTATCTAGTTCCGCTTCCTAAATATTTTTGTGCTAAATCCCACAGGGTATCACCCTTTTGGACTGTATATTCAAAATAATTTTGGGACGAATTTGTTTCAGATGTAAATCCGTTTAAGCCCTTATTTTTCATTATTTCTGCGTAATTTTTATATGAAATATTGAGGTCTACGTTTCCGCTTATTCCGTCCACTCTTCCTGTTTCCGAATACTGCCATATTCCACATGAATATGAGGGCTTGTCCACATTCCACTGTGCAAGCCATAAATCATACTTAGAAAGCAACTCATCTGCGTAAAGATAGTTATTAAGCCAGTTTTTATTTGTATAAATCATCGCATAATAGCCTGCTTTTTCGATTTCTGTACAAAACGCTTTGCATATATCCGTTCTTTGGCGGTTAGTAAGTTTCAACATTTCTTTATCTTCCACATCAAATACAACGGGATAATCTAAGCTATAACTCCTTATATTTTCTAAGCAAAATTCGGCTTCATTTACTGCATCGTCTGTGCTTTCTGCATAGGAATAATGATAAACACCAACTTTTACTCCTGCATTTTTTGCTCCCTCTATATTTTCTTTAAATTTTTTGTCAACTTGTGACGGAGATTTTTTCCCATATCCCTCTCTTATAATCGCAAAATCAATTCCAGCATTTTTTACTTTGCTCCAATTAATCGTTCCTTGCCACTTGCTTACATCTATTCCTTTAAATTCCATTTTTAAAACCCCTTTCAATATTCATATAAAAACCTTTACTTTTTGTCTTTTTAAGCGAAAGTTTTAACCTATCCTTTTCCACATATAGCAAGTGATATATGGCGGTAGGTTACTTGACTCAGATGTGTCTCCTTTTGACCATTTCCCCGCTGCACTGACTGTTCTTGTAGCGGTAGTTTCATTGTTATTGAGGGGAGCGTTTATTGAGCCTACATCTCGAGCCCAACCATCATATTGATTATCTGAAAATCTATATGCACCTGTTGAATTGTATGCTCCCTCGCCTACTGCCGAACCATAATACCAATGCATAGCAACTCTAAATTCGTGTCTATGATTTTTATTTCCCCCTGCTTTTTCTGACCAATTAAAATCTCCGTCACCTTCATTAACCCCAACAACCATTCTTCCTTGTCCCCAGCGCTGCCAAACACCAAAAAAATATACTGAGGGGTCTGTTCCAATCGTACTTAAATATATTGAGCCTATGGGATAAATTAAATCAAAAATCGTTTGATTGTTTATTCTTAAAATTCCCTCAATTTCTGTATCCATTTTTATTTGCATTTTCTTTTCATTTGTTCCAGCTGTCGATACTCGTCCAAAAGCTACACTCCGCCCACTTGCGTTATAATCTACAAGCGTAAAGGCAGTACCTAAATTTAAAGATTTTTCCGCAAAGCTAAAATAATCTGAAATCTTAAAAATAAACTCATATTCACTGTTTATGTCTGCCGCAATTATTTGTACGCTTTCATAAGAATAGCTTTGATTTGATAAATTTATGGTTGTATAATTACTGTCTGTTAGTTTTTTATATAGTAACTGAAATGTTTTATCGTTTCTATTATTCACACTTGAAATATTCGCTTTAAGCGTACACTTGGCGTACGCCCCCTCGTCATTTTCTGTTCCGTCTTGGTTACATCTTACAAGCGAGAAATTATTTATTGTAGGGTTTGAATAGCTTTGGGCTGTATAAGCAATATTCGTGCTTGCTGTTCTATTTCGTGTATCTGTTATCTTGACTACGCAATTACCGCTTCCAGTTAGTGGATTTGTTGTAAAATTCGATTGGTTAAACGATTGCCCGCTTATTTTAATTTCGTAATTTTTTATCGTGCTTGAATATACCCCGCTTGCAGAAATAATTCCTTTTATTGTGCTTTTCCCTTGTACATAACATCAGAATTTATTTGCTATTCCTGCGGTGTTCTCCGCTAAATTTACACTGTTTATTGTGGGAATAATATTATCTGGAACGTAAACAGTAAAGTCTTTTGACGAACTACCTATATACGTACTTCCAGAATATGTATAGACATAAATTTTTGCCGTACCAGATGTAGAATTGGGTATAAAATCGCAATCGCTGAGCGCTGGAGTAAAAGTACAACTTGTTGTAATATTTTCTCCAACTCGAAAATGTTCTCCGTCTGGTCTTACATAATCAACTTTGTGCGTAAACGAATCTGTTGCTCTACTTATGTTTACAGTTACGCTATTTCCCAACGTTCCACCGCTTATGCTCGATATACTGCTCGCTCTGGGAATCGTTGTCAGCCACTCACTAAAGCCTTGTTCGCTACTTGAAAGCGGTGTATCAAGGCTAATCCAGCTACTTACTGATAAGTTTTTACTTCCGTCTGCCTCGTGATAAATATTTATTGTTTGTGAATATAAAGTTATCCCACTACTTGTTATTTTTTGACTGGGACTTACACCCGCGCTATATGTTGTCCCGTTAATTTTACAGTAACACGTTCCGCTTCCATACGTGCTATATCCACTATTATCTCTCCAAAAGTCAACCACTACCGTTACATTAGAGTAATTTCCCTCTATGCTCTGCCAATTTTGATATATTTTTATATTATATTTTACATGGCTGTTACTTGTCGAAAATGTATTACTCGTCCCCAAATCCTCACCTACTTTTTGTTTTTATAAAATGATAAATTACCATTGCTACGAGGTGCAAAAGTGAAATTTCCAAGTTGTAAGTTGTTTAAAAACTCTCCGTCCGTGATAAAAAGTTTACCGTTTGAAATGTACGCGACTTCCGTTTCCCCCTCCATAAAAGATATTCTTCCGTTGGAAATTTTAAGAGATGAACTATTGTTAATCATGCCAAGTATTATGTTTCCGTCTACAAAGCGAATATATCTTACAATTTCATTAAAATTTTCTTGTGTGCCACTACTAAAACTATTAAATTCTTGCGTTAAATTTGTGAATTGAAAAGTCCAATCATTAGCTGTCTGAGTAAATTTTGTACTCACCGTTTCTTGATAGCTTTCAAACTCGGTTTTATTTGTATAACTTTGGCTTATTTGGCTTAATAATGCTCCGTCCACAACTTGAAACGCCTGTGTTACTTCGTCAGTTTTATCTTTTATTTCGTCTGTTACACTTTGTTTATAATCTTGTGAAATGCTCCCCGCCTCAACCGTTCCAGCCTGTAATAATGCTCCATTTAGCGTGCCTGCCCTTATAAAATCAGCTACAATTGCGCCGTCCTGCGTTATTGCTAAAGAATATTCTCCGTTAACACCTGTACTGCTATAACCTAACCCCGATAAATTCCAACGCCATACTTTTTGTGCGGTTTGCATATTTGGTGTGTCCATAATTAAAATTTCTTGCGGCTTTTCCGTTGGATTCAATACGATATAACCGCCTTTATTTCCTGTGATTAGCTGTGTAGCATTTGTTATTGCTTGGCTTAAGAATGTAATTGTTTCATCTTTTTGATTTTGTGTGTATTGTTTTTGCGTATCTCCAAACTTTGGTGATACATTTCCAATTGTAATTTTTGTGTATTTTGATGATAAACAATCATATTCATAGCCGACAACTCTTGCACTTAAATTTATATTCATGGGTTCATAAAAAATTTTTACGGTATCTCCTAAATAAACACTCTCTAAAACTGCAAAATTCTTGTATTCTTCGGTATTTTGAAGCGGGATAAACTCAACGTTTGCCGTAACTATTGGCTTGTCAAGTCCGTTTTCAAATTCTAAATTCGCGGCATTTTTTAAAGCATTTATCGCTTCTTGTTCCGTCATTTCTTCCGATATTTTTATATTGCTATAATGTATTCTAGTAGTTTTTATATGTGTATAATTACCTATAAGCGGAGATTCAACGTATCTTTCCGGAAGATATAAAAGCGTTTGTCAGTTTTCTTTTAGTCCTGTTGGCATAATTTTTGTAAATGTTCCACTTAAATCTGTTTTAAGTCTAAGACCCGACAAATTCTTTTTATATCTGATTATAACGCCCCTATCAGCGCCAGTTTTGCCCCTCATAAATACATTAAAATTATCGCGTTCTAACTCGCCACCCCAGATTTTTGTAAAAGCATTGTCCGCACCGAGTATCGCTTTAACTGGGCTTATCATTTGATAATAAACCGTTTTTTGCGTTGTTATATCTGAATTTCCCGTAAAAGGCGTATTTTTTAAAATCTCGCTTATTGCATGTGCTCCGCTTCCTGTGGGTCTGGTATCTTCAATAAAATAGTCTAATAAATCATAAAAAATATGTCGTGCGTAATATACTGGGTTTCCTAAAATATCAACGTCAGTTTCAAAAACTCTGAACAATTGCATAGTTTTTGGGGTCTCGGCTTTTATTATTTCTTCAATCTCGATTAATTCCTCACCGCGCGGCATAGTGATTTTCAAAGAATAATCTCCATTTAATTCTTCTGTAATCACGGCTTCGATTGGATTTAAAATACGCTTCCCATTATGACTAAAATCAGTTTCGCTTTTATCATATAATCTAATTATTATAACCACCTCCAATTCGGCGTTATTTCTAATTTTGTAACGCTCTCTGTCCACGAAATATTATTTTTACCCAATTTAAAAACTGGGAAATCTCCTGACATTTTATTGTTTAGAGATAAATTTCCGTCATATGCGTTTAAAATTTCACTGTTTATTGTGATTTTTTCCTCAATGTTGTTTAATATAATGTTAGAATTGTTGAAAGTTAGTGTTATGTTACCTTGCCCATAAACCGTTATAATCGGCTCACTTTCAAATGTTCCCGTATTTAAAATGTCAGTCGGTTCAGTCAAAATTATGGTAGAGGGAGCGGCTTCATACATAAATGGTTGAACCTCAAATTCCACCGCAAATCGCTTTAAGCTGAGAATTACCCTTGAAAATTCTATTTGATTGTTTACTCTTGCTTTGTATCTCCTGTTTAAATTGTCGCTAAAAATTAAATCGCCCTCACCTTTAAAATGAGAGCAGATTTTATCTGTTTTTGATATATCTTTTAGTATAAACTCTACTTGTAAAATATAACTTTCAAAAGTACCGTCTGTTGTGGTCAGCGCTCCATGTCTACCTGATATTATAATAGATTCGTCCCCCGTCTTTTAGGGCTTATTCTTTCAGGAAAAAGCTCCATGTAAAGCCCTAAATCAAGCGAATTGGCGCCTTTGAAAATACAGTATTTCTCAATAGCTTTTCACCTCTTTATCCTAAACTTAAAGAATTTCTTCGTGAATAAAACTCTAATTCTTGCGCAAAAGCTTGTACGTCTTGACCTCTGTTATTTATAAAATTTTCTATGTATATATTAAATCCGCCAGTTTTAGCTTCGTTTTGGTAGCCTGCAAACGGTATTTTGGTGGGGTTCATGTTGGTTTTTACATCTGTTTCAAAAGTTTTAGGAATTGCATTTTGCATTTCTTTTTGAATTAATTTCATTTCGTCTGAAAAGCCCTCTCCTACGCCCAAAGCTAAGTTTTTACCCACTTCATCTTTGAATAATTTTGACGGTGAGGCTATCCCGAGAGCAGCTTTCATAACGTCTAAGATACTTTTTGCAAAACTTTTTACTTTGCTGACTATCCACCCAGCTGCACCAGATATTCCATTCCAAATTCCTTGAACCTATTATTGCTACTTTCATGTTTTCTCTCCTTTTGTCCTGTTAATAGGACACAATCTGTCAATAATAATTTTACACTTTATTTGTCCTAATTCAAGACATAAGAGGTGATAATATGAAAAAGCTCATTGACGGAGAAAAATTAAATATTATAGGTAAAAAAGTAAAAGAGGCTAGAATAAAAGCCAATTTAAGCCAAATTGAGTTATCCTCAAAGTTAGAATTACTGCCCGTTTATATTTGTAGGGGGTCTATTTCAAGAATTGAAAGCGGGGATAGAATGGTAAATGATATAGAAATTGACGGTCTTTCAAAGGTTTTAAACGTTTCTTTAAATTATTTATTTGGAAGAGAGGATTAAATCACCTGAACAACCCACGAATTGTCAGAAAAAATAATATTTTGTGTTTAATGTTCTTTTGATTATAATAACAATTTAATTGACAAATCGAAAACAATTATATATAATATATCAAAAAAGGAGGGATATAAATGAAATCTTGGGAATTAGTCAAATTGGCACTGCAGAATCAAGAAGATAAAGAGTTATTTTTAGAAACATATAAAATGATTTTTAGTGATTCTGACAAAGGTACATCTATGATAAAATCTCAGTTTATGCGTCATAAGCATTTTGATGATTGGAAACCTCTGTAAATAAAAGACTCAAATAACTTGAACAACCCACGAATTGTCAGAAAAGATAACATCTTGTTGCAAGAGATAAACTGCGTTAATTAGTGCAATTACCATATCTACCTTGCCGCAGGATTTCTTTTTTGTGACATATCGGTTCATGTTAGTATCGTAAGTACAGCGGGCATTTTCAAAATTTATTTCAAGTAGCGTGTTTTTCTCATATTCAAACTCGTGGTTGCTTATTTTTTCATAAAGTAGCTTTGTAGGTGGGTGGAGGGTGTCGCTGTGTTGGTGAATCTCCACCGTATTATATTTTTTATTCCACTTTTGTGCGGAGCTTAAAGCATTATAACGGTCAAAACCTATCGCTTTAACCGTTACGCCGTATCTTTCCTCAATTTTAAATACAAAATCTTCAACAACTCCATAATCAATAGTTTTATTCCCACAAGATATACATTTCCCCGTATTTATAAACTGTCGGTAGTTTAACCGTTCAATTTTATTTTTTTCGTTAATTCTACCCTCTGGAATAAAACAAATTACATCAGCTAAAATTTTGCCGTCTTGCTCACTGCAAATCGCGACTGCTGTGTTGTCGTTCGTCATAGATAAATCAACGCCCACATAGACTTCACGCCCTTTCCAGTCAATTTTATTTACTCTGCAATTTTGCAAATCTTTTATATCAATAAAACTTTCTGTTCCTGTGCCTTGATAGATAATATTACAATGCTTCGTCAAAAAGTTTTCTCTTGCACTCTCGACTGTTATTGCTCTCGCTCGTTTTTTTAATAAATCTTCCCATATTTCGGGTATCTCCAAAGCTACGGGGTTCGCGTGTTCTAAAATTGTATCATCATTTGTCCAGTCATCCGCGTTATCTGGCTCATAAAGTAAAGAAAATATAGTCTCGTCTTTTTGTACGCCGTCTAAAACTTTTTTTGCGTAATTTACCTCATCTTCAAAAGGGTTATTTGCGGTCGGATACTTCGTTGAAATAATACACCCTAGCTTATTTAAAATATTAAGCTGCCCCGACCTCATTGCTTCTATCGCATAAATGTTTGGCAAAGCTCCAACCTCATCCGCTAAAAATACATTTGGGAGCTTTCCGTCCATTCTGGAATTGCTGTAATTTAGGGGAATGTATCGGCTTTCGGTCAAGTTAAATTCTATATAGTCCCTCAAAATCTTAAAGCGGGGGAGAGAATTATAATAATAAATTGTTGGGCTTGATTTTAAAATCTCCTCTATCGCCGTTTTGACTTCCCGCGAAAGTGCTCCGTCTGGCGCGACACTATAAAATTTACTAAATTTCGGCTCTAATAGAAAAAGTAAGACAAAGATTGTTGCAACCGTAAAGGTTTTAAAATTCTTTCGTCCTACTTCTAGTATTATTGTTTCATATCGGCGCTTATCTGGGTTTTCTCGGTAAACTACACACAAAGCCGCATAAATAAGCCATTGGTATCCGCATGAACAATCATAAATATTTTCACCCGTTTTAAGTCCTCGTGGCATAATGAGTAACTTTAAAATGTTGTCAATTTTGTTTAGCTTTTCTTCGTCAATAAAATATTTTTCTGAATTTCCGTCACATATGTTTATAAAATCCCTGCATTGTTTTATAACATACTTCGGTGCGGGGATTTCTCTATTTATCACGCTTTGTGCGTATTTATAACTTTTATGCTCCGTTATCATTTACACTTTTTACGCCTCCTATATTTTAAACTTTTTTGCCACTGAGTATCTCCAAAAGCGGGTCTGGCTCATCATTTTCTTTCCTATCCCTTAAAACTGTGATTATCTTCATAAGCGTAACAACCGTTTTATTCGCGCTGTCCGTTGTGCGGTTATAATCTTGTATCGCTGGGTGAGAATACACGTTTTTCCTGCCTTTGACATACTCTTTTATAACTAAAATTCCAGCCTCCTTTATCGTTTGCTCTAAATCGTTTAAAATCCCGATTTGCACTTGGTATCGCTTAAAGGTAGTTAAAAAGAAAAAATTACTCTCTACTCCGTGCCTTTCGGCTATATTTAGAATCTCTTTTGCCTGTTCGTTTAAGTCTATCTTTGACATTATTCCCCTCCTTTTTAACTAATTATGGAGCGAGCAAGTAGGAATTGCACCTCTTTTTGTACGCTGGAAGCGTACCGTTTTACTATTTAAACTATGCTCGCGTATTTATCTTTTCTCCCTTATACATTCTCGCATTTAGTTCATCTATCGTGCTAAATGGCAATATCGGGACGGTTAATTTATCTTTGTATGACTTGTCTATAAAATAGATATATCTTAATTGATACCCGTCAAGTAGTTTTGCTCCCGAGTATTCAAGATATTTTTTGAAACTGTACACCCCGCCTGTCACGTCATAAAAACTTTTTCCTCCGAGTTCCGCGCGACTTTTATTTGGTACTGTATTTAAAGACAGTTTGTGTATTTTCTCGCCGCTTGGGAGTTGACATATACCCTCATTTTTCTTTATTCCCGTAAGGACAAAATTACTCGCCCTGTAAATTGTACCGTCCCCACAACTGCAGCCATCCGCAAAACTTATTATCCACTTTATATTCGGGGTATTTTTCTTAATAAGTTTTATTGCCTGTGATATACACCTGCTTTCGCTGTTTTTGGGAAGATAATCATCAAAAGTCATACGGTTTAACTCTAAAAATTCGTTCCACTTTGTGCCTTTCACAAGTCCTATCATTCTGCGTTTATCCGTTGATGAGCCAAAACTCATTACTCCGTGTAATTTCCCGTCTAAAAACGCTCCAAAATGTAAATTACTGTTCACAACAACTTTTCCGCTATAATGGTGTTTCTTTACGAACGGCACCGCTATTTTGCTATGTATTACTTTTAACTTAATTTCTTTTGCTCTGCCCACCTTTTTACCACCTCATAAATTCTATTTCCATTTCTGTTTTGGTTGCCAAACATATCAAATGTTAATTCGTTTATATTTTTTATAGCTTCTTCAATTAATTTATACTGCTCTATATTGAATACAAACTTCATCTGTTTAAAGTCTTGTTCTTCCTCGCTTTCTGAGATTTCTTCGTATACTTCCTCATAAAGTCCAAAAACGCCTAAATCTATTGATTTTATTTTTTTTAATTCTTCGCTTAAAATGTCAAGGTCAACCTGTATTCATAGTTAATTTGTTGTGAATTAATATATATGCTCGCTTTTGTTCCCCTGACAAATGATTTAATAGTATAATCTCGACTTCTTTATATCCTAATTCTTTTAATGCTTGATAACGTCCATGTCACTCAATTATCACGTTGTTTTCGTCTATTGCTATCGGGTCATTGTTGCCAAACTCCAGTATAGACTTTTTTATTTGTTCTATCTGGCTTATTGGGTGCAGTTTTGCGTTATTTCTATAAGGTTTTATATCTTCAATTCTGATTTTCTGTATTTTCATAATTTCACCTTTTACCCTGCTTCTAAATACTGTTTTACTATTTCATATAACAAATTGCCGTTCTCGCTTGCTCCGTCAAACTCCTTTACTTTAGTGTTTTTTACCTGTTCTAAACATTCTTTTATGAAGTCAAATTGATTTTTATGTAGCGATAATGTCATAAAACGTGTATCTAAGTTTTCTCGTATTTCTAAATTAAAATCGGTTTCAAAATCTTCTTCGTTTATTTCTTCCTCCTCAAAGCCAAAATCGCTCATATTTATCTCGTTTATATAGGTCAGTTCCGCATCTAAAATATTAAAATCAAAACCCGTATCCATAGTTAATTTATTATGAATTAGTGAATACGCCCGCCTTTGCTCCTCTGTTAAATGGTCGAGCCTTATAATTTCGACTTCCTCGTATCCTAACTCTTTTAATGCTAAATATCGCCCGTGCCCCTCGATTATTACGCCTCTTTCATCTATCGCTATCGGGGCATTGTTTCCAAACTCTTTAATTGATTTTTTTATCTGCTCCACCTGTTCGGGCGGATGAAGTTTCGCATTATTTTCATAAGGTTTTATTTCCTCAATCTTAATTTTTTCTATTTTCATTTCCTTTCCTACTTTCCAAAAAATCACGTTTTACTCCCTCGTTGTAAATTGAGGTGGGGCGTACGGTGTTTTTGTGCCTTTTGTACAACTAATTCATTAGCAGGGGGGATTTAATTTTATTTATTCTTCGCTCTGTTGTTCTGCTCATCTATGATTTTCTTTACCTCGCTATAAGGTATGTCCCCTCTATCGCACAAATAATGGTGATACTCACATAGCGTTATTAAATTGCTATCGTCTAGCTTCAAATTTTTATCCGCGCTTAATGGTATCGCATGATGTACTTGCAAATTATCATAGTTATATTTCCTTTCAGTCCCCCATAGATTTCTGATACAAATCTGACACAAATAATTGTCCCGCTCACATATCTTTTTTCGCTTTTTTTGCCAGCTTTGGCTGTTTCTAAAATATACGCTTTCGTCTATCCGTTTCTTCTTTATGGGGCGCTTTTTACATTTATAATCTTCTTCGTGTACTTTTCCGCAGTATTTGCATGATTTCTTTATAATTTCACTCCTTTCAAATAAAAATAGCCCCCCTATTAAGAGAAGCTATAAAAATATTTTAAATTTATATTGTTATAAAAAGCTAGTTATCCCAGAATATCCGCGCCATTTCTCTTTGTTCATCAAGATATTTTTTCTCGTTTACCGATATAATCCCCCTGCTTAATTTACAATATAAATATGTTTCATAAATTAAACAACATGTGCCAACTGTAAATATAAGAATTAAAAATGTATATCCCAATATATCAAATACACGCTTTATTAGACTTTTTTCTTCTTACGGTTTTCACCTTGCATATCTAATCTCCCATTTACTTTTCACTATTTGCAACATTTAGAACATGGTTTTAAATCTTCTTTTTTAATTTCTTCTTTACTAATCTCTATTTTTGATTTTTTTAAGCAAGAACAAGTCCCCTTATGATAGCACTTTCCCGTTTTCGTCTTATAATATTGTTCAGACTTCTTTTCGTTTTCCGATACTGTAACGCAACTTAATTTTTGGCTATTATTTATATTTTCTACCTTAACTGCTCCTACACTCAAAGACGCTAAACCTATTAACCCGCTTAGAAATATGCCTCCTACTCTCTTAACAAGACTGTTCTTCTTATCTTGCATCGTTATTTTCCTTTCATTTATATAAATATACAACATCAAAGATTGTCTTTAATTATATTATACGCCAATAAATATCAAATGTCAATATATTTAAGACAACAGTTGGCGTATTTACGACTATATACATCACATAATATTAATTGTAAAGGAAGTGTTAGTTATGTATATAGATGAAAGTTTTATAAGAGAAAGAATCGCATATTTAAGAAATCAAAAAAATGTATCAGCACGAGATATGAGTTTATCTATTGGTCAAAATGAAAATTACATAAATAGAATTGAAAATGACGTGTCTTTACCATCATTGCGTGGGTTAATCCTAATCTGTGAATATTTCGGGATAACACTTCAAGAATTTTTCGATGTGGATAATAAAAGCCCTAATGAGATAAAAGAACTTATTTCAAAAATAAAAAATCTCGATAGTGAATCAATAAAAGGTCTCATAAATTTTATAAATGGAATTGAAAAAACAAAAAATGGTATTATTTAATAATTTAAGCAGTATAAAAAGGGCTGTGAATAGCCCTTTTTTTATTTTAAATTTTTACGGGAGGATATGTGGATTTTATTCCACAATATCATTTTACTATATTAAATTCGTCATTTTCGTCAAGTTTACATTTTTTCAAAAAAGCATTATGTTTTCGTCTGGGATGTTGCTCGTCGTGCTCTCCTATTGCAAATGCCACTTTCTGCCAACTCAAGTTTTGAATATATCTAAGAGTTAAAATCATACGCATTTGGCTATCTTCCACGCTTTCTATAAATCTATTGATACGGTTTAATTCATAAAAACACTTTTTTAAATTTAGGTCTAAAAGCCCTTTTAAGTCTGCTATTTGAGCGGCATATTCCCCGATTTTATCGTTTATCCCCCATTCCGTGCGGCATACCTGTTATTTGGGCTGTGCAAGTTGTTGCTAGGGTTTCTAGTTCCTCCAGACGTTTTTATTGGTGCCTAATTTCTTTTTTCAAATAGTAAAGCTGCGAAAGTTCCTTTTTTGTCATAAAAATCCTCCTAAAATAAAAATAAAGACTAGCCTTTTTAAATTACTAATCTTTAGATAATCTCTTTTATTTCGATTTTATAAACTTCTTTCCACGCCCGCGCTGGATAACTGTTGACCTCCCCATAATTTGCGTCTTGTGCTTTTTTTATCTCAAGTCCTACGGTTATACAGTAATTTTTTAAATCTTTCCAATTATATTTTTTGCCCGTTTTAGTTTGAATTAATTTTACGCTTGCGTATCCCTTTGATTTATCAAGTTCTATTTCAAGTCTTTTTACCTCTTTTGATTTTTGACTTGCCGTATTCATAGCTGTTGCCGTCTTTTTATCGCTTATCCACGCTTTTGTCCTTAATGCTTCGTCCCGTTGTTTTTCAATCAATTCCCTTTGTTCCACTTCTGCAGCAAGCCTGCGGAGCGCTTCTGGGTAAGACTGAGGCATATTATTTTTTATGATTTCCTCCATTTCATTAAATCTCTTTATATACGCGCGCTTAAAATCGTTATACCCCGTATAATTCATAACTAATAATATAAAAGCGTCTTTATCTAACAAATATTCCGTCATTTCTTTTCCTTGTTCTGTTATATATGACGAGCAGGAAAATTCTCCTTCTCCTAAAATCTCACGAACCTTCTTTAAAACATCATAATGCTCTTTTTCAAGTCCTTTTGCTATATCGCGGCTTGATACCAACAACTTACCATTTTCATTTTTGATATTTACATTAATTAATTCGTTCATTTTTATTCCTCCATAAAAATTATTTTTTAAATTAAAAAAGAGCCGATAATTTCATAAATCATCAGCTCTCAAACCTCATTAATATTCAAAACTTTTTCAAGCGGTACAATTAATAGACTCTTACCATTTGTTTCTTTTATTTCCGCTTCATAATAATACGTTCCTTTCTTATTTTTTCTCAAAATACACGCTGTCAAAATAAAGTCCTTGATAGAGCAACCGTTTAAATCAATTTGCCCCGTATCGTAATAAACAAGCTGATTAAGCCTTAATTTTACTTGTGATAACTCCATTTTTATCTCCTCCAACTTATTTTATTTCCCTCTTGTTTTTCATCATAAACGCGGGAGGTCTCGGTAAACTTCATATAATTACCGTTAAAATTAAAAAGCGTCACCCCTGTGTTTCCTCTGCGATTTAAAGCCACATCAACGCCTACGGTTTTACTTATTAAAACGCCCCTTTCATCTAAATTTTTCTCTAAACACCACATCAAAATTAATTTATTGCACGATTGCTCGATTTCCCCGCTATCCCTTAAATCAGTAGGTGACGGGCGTTTATTTTCATCTGAGACACGGTTTAATTGAGATAAACATAAAATCGGGACGTTCAATTCCCCCGCTAAACACTTTAAATCCCTGCAAATTCCGCCCACTTCTTGATTCCTGTTTTCACATTTTTTGTCGCTTCTCATAAGCTGCAAATAATCAATTACTATCAAGCCTAAATTCTGTACCATTCGACATTCAAGCCGTATATCATTTACGCTTAAACTGGGCGTATCGTTGATTTTAAGCGGTAAATTGTAAATATCATCAATCGCTTTTGAAATTTCCAAAAGTTCTCGATTTCTCGCACTTTCTGGGCGCGTTTTGTCTTTGAATCTTTTATCAATTAGTGTATTCATGGTAATACCTGAATTTTTAGAAAGTATTCGCTCATAAACCTCCGTACATTCCATTTCTTGACTAAAAAAGCACACGGTCTTACCCGTCCGTGCCACATTTTCGGCTACCTCTGCGGAAAAAGCAGTTTTTCCTATTTTGGGGCGAGCCGCTAAAATGATTAAATTCCCTGATGTCATACCCTTTAATTTTTCATCTAGCAACTTAAAACCTGTATCGCTCCTGTTTTCTGTGGACTGGGTATCATTTAGATATGTTTCAAAAAGTTTCAAGCCTACTTCTCCGATTGGCTCTAATTTTCTTGATTTTTGTGACCTCATAACCTCATAAAACGTCCTCATTGCCTTATTGGTAATTTCTTCTGCGCAATCCAAAGTGGTTTCAAACGCTATTTTTGCTCCAACTTCTTTTAAAATTCTTACTCTGTATGAATTTACAATAATTTTAGAATACTGTGCAATATTTCCAATGTTTGGAGTGCGTTCTGCGCAAGTCAGTAATAGAGATTTTATGTCGTTTTCAATCACATTTTCGCTTAAAGTTATTTCTCCTAAATATGTTGTATTTTGCTAAAATTCCTTGATATAACTTTTCTGGCTCGTCCATATCGTAAATTATACTTTTTAATATCTTAGCTTCTCTCGGCGTTATTTTTTCTATTTCTGATTCGGGCAAATCTTCTCCAGCGTAAATATAAAGTCCTAAACCGTGCCTTGCTAATGCCTTTGTTAAACTGCGTTGTATCGCCTTGTTTACATCAAAACTCGTGATGTTCTCAAGTAAAATAGATTTGTTTTTATAGTCCATAACGGGTAAATATTCTATATGTTCTAGTCCCTCTATTGTAACTCACGTCTTTACCCAGCACGTCCTCCCGTCTGTATGATAGATACACCCGTTTTCCGTTTCATAAATTTTATATGTTGCGCTGGGATATATCTTCTTTACTTCGCTCCACGCATACGCCCAAGATAGATAATTTAACCCGTTCTTCTTTTCTATTTGTTTATTTACGTTAATTTCAAATAAAGTCTGAAATACTGATTTCTTATTCTCCATATTTTTCTTTACTCCTTTATTTCACTACATTCTAAATCGGCAAGCTCCGCCTCATAATCTATATGTTCGGCTGTCTGTTTGTAATGTAAATTCAAACAGTCCTCGCAACAAACTACATCATCTAGTGAGTAATAATCATCTCCCGCATAAATCCATTCCCCACAAAAATAACACTTTAATACTTTTTCGGCTTCATTATCGGGTGGCTCTAAATATTGCCTATCATCTAAATTATCTAACATTTTTTATCATCTCCCTTTTTAAATGCTCTTTCGCATACTTTTAAAAATGCTTGTATTGTCTGTCTCCTTAATTTTTTTATTTGTATTCCCTGATATATTGCTACTGCTATTAATACCCCTACTATTAAAATTAAAAATGTTTCCATGTTCACTTCTCCTCTTTATTTTGTTTTTGGCATTAAAAAAACGCTGATATATAAATATCAACGCTTTTAAATAATGTAGTCTTGTATTGTATTTTATTTGAACGCACCTTTATACCTTTTCGGTAACCACTTCACCCGCTTGTTTTGCTCTGAAATTCCTTTTTTATATCGCTTTTTCTTATTCCAACACGGTTTTTTATATTAAAAAATCCTCACCAAGTGAGGACTTATCTGGCTCCCCGTGTTGGACTCGAACCAACGACCCTGCGGTTAACAGCCGCATGCTCTACCGACTGAGCTAACGAGGATTATATACAATTTTTATTATATGCTATCTTTTGCTTGTTATTACAAACTCATTTTTTTCTTTTACGGTATGCTACTATGCCACTTGCCCTACCGACTGGGCATTTACTTGATAATCATATTATATACATCTTCAAACGTATGTCAATACATTTTTTAAAAATTTTTCTAATCCAACCAATGTTTCACACGCAGACCACGATCACATCAATATATAATATGTTCAATTTTACTTGTTATACTATTTTTAATGCTCATATCGATAAAATTGGTGACTCGTATGGGAATCGAACCCATGTTACCGGCGTGAGAGGCCAGTGTCTTAACCTCTTGACCAACGAGCCAACAATCTACTTTGATTGTACCACAAGCTTACAAATAAATCAATAGTAAAAATTTATTTTTTTTTTAAATTTTTATTATTTGCATAAACAAAAATTTAAATTAAAAAAACTCATTCCGAACAAGACTAAAAATAGCGCTTTTTTGATAATTAGTCATTGCCGGAACGAATCTTAAAAATGTATTTATCTCCTGCGGCTTCTTGAAACAAGTATAAGTCTAATTAACGATAAAATCGACGTGAATGCCGCAGCCAGATACGTCATAGCGGCAGCCGAAAGTACTTTTTTTGCGCCTCTAACCTCTTCGGTTGTAAGCATATTACTTTCTTGCATCGCTCTAAGCGCTCTTCGACTCGCATCAAATTCCACGGGAAGTGTGACAAGCTCAAAGAGTACGGCAACCGAAAATAAAATTATTCCCAAATTAACAACAAATTGGTATCTCGTAGGCAAAAGAAATCCTATTATAATTAATGGAATCGCAAGTTTTGAACTTGCCGTTGTGATGGGAACCAACATTTGACGCAATCTTATCGGCCAATAACCAGCTCTATCTTGTGTCGCGTGTCCGCATTCGTGAGCCGCTACGCTTATCGCCGCCAATGTAGGCTCTGAATGTACGCTCTCAGAAAGATATACCCCTTTTGTACGCGAATCATAATAATCGGAAAAATATCCCGGTGTTCTATTTATACTGACACCCGTAACGTTGTTGTGTTCAAGCACTCTCTTTGCCGCATCGGCACCCGTCAGCCCATTAGACGAACGAATTTTGGAATATTTATTAAATGCATTTCCCACTCTTATCTGGGCGTAAAGCGTAACTGCCAGCGAAATTATCATAAAAAATATGTAATTTATATCTCCATAATACCAATACATATTCAATTCATCCTCTCAGTTTTATTTATTTTTATCAAATATACTGCCGATATACAAATATTTTAAAAATTTTTCAAATATTATCAATTTTTCTTCATTAAAAAGATTCAATTTTTTTAAAATTTTCATCGTTTTCTTATTTGCAACTAATTCCGATAGTTCCACGCTTATACACAAACAGATATTTCTTAAATATGCGGCTGACGATTTGCTAATCATTTTTTATATAGTCAAGAAAATTAAATTATCTGCAAATCCGAATGAATACTATGAAACACAAAAACAAAATTTGAATAAATTAAATTATATCTGCTAAAAATTACTTGGCAAATGTTTTAAATCCGTTTTGAGAAATCAAATAGATAACCTTTTCGATTTTTATCCTGTTCTAAAAAGTTATTATCACAACCATCACCACATAATATTAACATTTTAAGCTAATAAAATCAACCAATTTCAAGGAAGGTGAAAAAAATTTTAAAAAATTAGCACTTGGGGGTTGACAGTGCTAAAAGTTGGTGATACACTGACTATTGTAAGCAGTTTTGCTTAAATTTTTTAGGAGGTTTGATATTTATGCGTATGGTTCCATTTCATTCAAATGATTTATTCGGGGATTTTGACTTATCCGATCCATTCAAAGGTTTGTTCAAAACTTTGGATGCTCTGCCGAGAGTTCCAAACGTTATGAATACGGACGTCATGGAAAAAGACGGTAACATCGAATTGGTTATGGATTTGCCCGGAGTGCAAAAGGAGAATATCGAAATTAAACTCGAAGAAGGAAATCTTATTATAAGCGCTTCTACAAACGAAAACAAATCCACAGAAGAAAAATCCGACACAGGTAACTATATTCGTAAAGAGCGCCACAGCGGAAAATATACAAGAAGTTTCTATATTGGTGAGAATATCACGAGCGAGGATATTAAAGCAAAATTTGAAAATGGTGTTCTTTATATCACTTTCCCGAAAGAAAAAACCAAGGAATTACCGTCAAATAATATAATCAGCATCCAATAGTCTAAAATAAAAAATTTTGCCTGCACTTTTAGTCGATATGCAGGCTTTGTTTTTTGTACATTATTAAAAATCGATAAAATAATTTACAATTATTATTGCTTTTTTATAATGCACACGAGTTCAAAAAAATTTATAAGGAGTTGATTTTTATGGCGAGTATGGAAGAAAGGGTCATGGAATTTGTCAATGATGAAAAAAAGGTGCAGGCACTCTCGAGTGACGAGGTTTTCATGGACAAGGTGGCGGGCGGAGAGGCCACGCCCCAGGATGTTGCAAACAAATTTGACGAACTGGGGTTGACTCTGACCGACGACGACGCAAAGAAAATAATCAGAACTGCGAATATAATTCTCCAAAAATCCCCCATCGCAAAAATAGAAAACTCGGATCTGGGCCACGTCACGGGAGGCGGCGGTGACCTTGCGGTATCGGCGGGCGTTGCTGGTTATGCTGCAGGAATTTCAGGTGCTTTGGGTGCTTTGGGGTGCAGTATTGCAGGGGCAGTCTGCCACAGCAAGGCGAACAAGGCCGAACAACAAGGGGACACAAAAACAATGCGCGAATATAACACAGCGGCAAAAAGGTTAAACAAGGCTTCGATAACCTTTGGAGCTATTTCCATAGCCGGCCTCGGAGTGCCCATTGGAGTCATATTTTATTACAATATGCCCGGGAGTGTCTAATAGGAAGATAAAATGATATAATAGAGTCATGGAAGAAATAAAATGCCCAAGCTGTGGGGAAACAGAATTAAATTATAGTAAGGAGTTTAAAAGAGAAGCAATAAAAATATTTTATGAAGGGAACAGTGGAAGAGCAGTAGGCAGATTAATGGGAATAAACAAATCAACAGTATATAACCGGATATAACCGGATAAAAATATTAAATAAAAAAACAGAACTTGCCTGATAACCTTTGTAACGAGAAAACCAAGACAAATTGTAGGATTTGACATTTCATATGATAAAAACGAAGACAGGATACAAAAAATAGCGGATGACGCTCCAAAGGCAAGATTTTACTTTTCGGATGGAAATGCCAGCTATAAAGGTGTGTCCTATTTTGGTAAGCATTTTTCTTTTTCTGACAAAAGCCATACGTTTACTGTTGAAGGGATAAACTCTGATATTAGGAAATACATTGCCACTTTGCAGCGTAGATCAAAATGCTTTTTTAGATCTTTGGATACTTTTAAATCTGTCATGAATATTTTTGTTCTTGCCTACAATAAATTTGGTCAGTTTAAATTTAGATTTCCCAATTTAAAAAATTCTGCTTTTCTTATCAACTTTATCACTTATCTTTAGTTTGGGAACTTCCCATTCCAAATACACTTGACAAAATGTTCTTTATTTTATATAATATATAATTTAGTTAGAACGTATTCTAGTTTCTAAATACGTTTTAATGATAATTTATAGGGAGGACGATTTTATGGAAAACATAGGGGAAAAATCAAAGAATTTACAAGCGACAGAGAAAAAGTTCAAGCGCTGGCGAGCGACGCTACTTTCATGAACAAAGTATCAGAAGGATCAGTCACGCCTGAGGATACGATGAAAAAATTTAGTGAACTGGAATTACCGTTAACAACTGAGGAAGCGCAAACAGTGAACGACACTACAAGTAACATTCTGACTGTGACGACCTCACTGAAGCATGATGATGAAAATTTAGACAACGTTTCGGGCGGTGTAAGTGGCACAGAAATAGGTTTTCTTGTGGGCTCCGGAGGGGTTTTGGGCTCATTAGGATGCGGAATTGCAAGTGCAGTTTATCACTACAAAGCCAGCAAAGCTGCAAAAGAAGGGGACAAAAACATGTTAAAATCATATGAACAAACCGCTAAGTTTCTAGGCACGTCCAGCAAAATGTGCGGCATCACCGGCGCTACACTAATGGCCGCCAGCGCTGGACTAGAGATCACTAATATGATTGTCAAAAGTAATCTCCAAGAAACTGATGAAAAACCTAAAACGTCATAATAGTTAGGACTTCATATAACTTTATTTTGGATATCCGCTCCATTTTGGGGCGAATATTTTTATTTCGAGTTATCTCATATTAACACTTGACAGTTTTATGTATCTATTATAATATACATCGTGAACTGTTAAAGTTTAAATTTTGATTTTTTGGAGGATTTTTAAAAATGACAAACAAAAAAATCGATTGTATCGAAAAACTTTCGAATGATTTACTCGAAAATGTTTCAGGAGGACTTTTTGATCAAAAGACAAAGAATGGCCTGCAAACGGGTGGAGAAATCACCGCAGCTGTGGGATTAATTGGATTTGCAACGTGCACAATCGCAGGAAGCATTTGCCAATTGAAAGGCAACCAATCTGCAAAAGGTTTGCTTGTGGCAAGGGATATGTTCATGGGCGTCGCTGCTTTAGGTGGGGCGTCATATGCCGTGGGAAAAGCAGGATAATATAACTACAAAAAATTTGCAAGGCTGAAACACTCTCAGAAATTTCACTTGAAAGTGTTTCGGGAAGAATAGCGCGTAAAGACGCCATGCCAATTATATGCCACGATAATTTTGCCGTACCGAGAACAAGCAGTCGAGATAATATCGCACTCAGATTCAAGTTCAGTCGTTTACAGACAGCGAATTATCTATGTATTTTCGGCACATTCTTAGATTAAACTGCAATAAATGGTGGCAGTGATAAAACAAACTCCGCTGTGCCGGTAAATCACTGAAAAAGCTGCTCCAAATGCGGCATAGCGATACATATTCTAAGCCATATAATTAATGGTAATTTAACATTTCTGCACCCTTAACAAGGTGCAGATTTTTATGCTTCACGAAAAATATTAAACGATTGCAATAAATTAAGCGTACCGTAATCCCACTGCAGATTTATATAATCTCTGTTTGCATCACGGTCACAGCCGCGTGTCAAATTATCTATTCTTCACGAAAAATATTAAATAATTGCAATAAATTAAGCGTACCGTAGCCCCACTGCAGATTTGGATAATTTCTATTTGTATCGCGGTCACAGCCGCGTGTCAAATTTCTATTCTTCACGAAAAATATTAAACGATTGCAATAAATTAAGCGTACCGTAGCCCCACTGCGGATTTGGATAATCTCTGTTTGCATCACGGTCACAGCCGCGTATTAAAATAAGCCTGAGCCTATTGCCGGTAAGCGCAAGAGAATTTTCTTCAACTATCGCCCACTGCATCAAAAGCGCAGCGGCTCCCGTTGTAATTGCCGCTGAAACGCTCGTTCCACTCATCTCTACAAATCCGTTCCTGGAAACTCCTTGAACATTGACTCCCGGCGCGGCAAAATCAGGCGAAAATTTTGTTCCGACCGTGGGGCCCCATGAACTATTTATATAAAGACTTTTTTCGATACTGTTATATGCCCCGACGGCTATCGTTCCAAGCGCCGTTGAAGGAATTACTGTGGTATAATTCGGGGTGGGCGCCACAAATTCTATGTCAGGACTCACAAAACCTGTCATCGGTAGCCATGCATGATAATCTCCACTTATTATCAAGTCTCCGTGAAGATTTATTTCCCAAGTTCCAGGCACAACGTCGGTTATTTGTACTATTGCAAATCTGCTTTCGTTTTGATGATATGCAATGTTTACCGTAGATTTTTCAAATATAAGCTTTTTTTGATATGTCGTACCCACAAAAAATGGAATTTTATTTATTTTTTCTCCCGTCGGAGATTTTAGCGAAAATGAAATTTTATCCCAGCCGGAATACCATATATAAACACTCAGAGTTTTCGCTTCTTCCCCCACTCTTATTGATATCGGCACAATATCTCCCTGATTTTCAATAATGCCTTGCGTATGATGTCTGGCATTGCTCTCGTTTCCCACGGCCGTCGATATAACCGTACCAACCGAATTGGATAAAAACGATATATAGTTTTCCAAACGATTTTGTCCGTTATGTCCACCGAAATTCGTGCCGAGCCCCAGACAAATCGAACATGGCTTCCCAAGAGCTCCCGATTGCTCAAATATAAATGACAGTCCAAGCATGATATCAATTGAAATATATGCGTTTTCTTGTTCGGGCGGTACTAAAAATTTTTTTAAATAAAACGGTGCGGCTTTCTTTAGTTTTACCACTATTAAATCGGCATCCGGTGCCGCTCCTACAAATTCTCCGTCCTGTCGCCCCGCAGCCAGCGACGCAAGATATGTACCATGACCGTTTTTATCTCTATGCGGAACTATACTGTATGGATCATCACTTTCAAGCGCCTCATTAATCTGCTCAAACGTATAAACCGTACCAAAATTCACTCCGTAATTTTGAGGACCTTCCGCCGTTTGATCCCAAATGTACTTTATCTTTGTTTTTCCGTTTTCATATCGAAAAACAGGGTTTGTATAATCTATTCCTGTATCTACTATTCCCACTATTACTCCCAAACCCGTAAGATTTAAATATGGCTGCTGCTGTACGGCCGCTATGCCGCTCGATTGCAGTGCCTCGGTGAACGTTAATCCATAAACCTCGGGGTATGTGCTTAAAAAATCTGAACCCAACTCTTCGAAAATAGTTTCCATATTTTCTTCATTCGTACACAAAACAGCAAGATCATTTATCAGAACTTTAACAAGCCGTATGTATGGTTTATCGGCAAGATATGACTGAAATGCAGGTGTATACCAAGCGTAAAACGGAACCGTTGTGGGCAAAGCTATGAACTCGTTAAGCGGCAACGAAATATCTTCTGTGTTTGGCATATGGATCCCCCTTCTTCAAATATATCCATTAAAAATCCAAAGCTGTTCTAAAGCGTCGTAAACACAGAGAGACCCGTAACCCATACTATTATTTGGATAATCTGTCTTATCATTTCGCTTCGAACCTTTTTTTAGATATGCCTTAACTCTTTCGCCATATAAAAACGGATCTCTCTGCTGCACTATCCCCCACTGCATCAAAAGCGCAACGGAACCCGTGACGAATGGTGCCGCCATACTCGTGCCGCTAAAAATAGAATATCCGCCCCCTTGCGATGGCGCAAGTATATCTACGGCCGGTGCAACCATGTCGGGCTTTGTGTAAACAACACTTAGCGTATATCCTCTACCTGAAAAATCCGTTATTATCCCCCGTACCGAATCATATCCACCGACTGTAATTACATTTTTTGCCGTCGAAGGAATTGTAAGAGTTGCGTCTATAGACGGGTTTACAAAAGATGTGTCTGCGCCCACTTCTTCTACTGTGGGTAAGTAAATATCATAGCTGCCTGCAACAATTTTCCGCGCTCGAATACGTATCTTATATATCCCCACAAGTAACTCTCCTTCAACGGGGTCAATTTGAAAAAATATCTCTTGGAAAGTAGTATAAAACTTAGGCTGACCATAACTTATAAGTATTCTTGTGTCTCCTATACGGAAATTCCTCACTCTGTCAATATGCGTTACTTCACCCGTCGCCCGCCCACTCGGAAGAACCAACTCTACAGAAAAATCATCTACAAAATTCTTCCACATCGTCAGAAAAAAAGAATTGTTCTTACCTGAATAGAAAAAATCTATATCTTGCAATTCATCCGTCGAAATATTCCCCGAATAATGATGCCCCGCAGATCCCTCATTACCCGCTGCAACTACTATCGACGTTTTCCATTTTTCCGCGATGCTGTTTATATAAAGTTCAAAAAGTGATTGACCGTTATGTGCTCCATCATTCGTGCCATAACTTATGTTTATAACAAGCGGTAAACCGAACTCCAGAGCTTTATCCAGCGAGTATTTGACGGCTCGCATAAGCTCGGTCGTCCTTGCAAAAGAAGGATATCCCTTTTCGCC
The DNA here is from genome assembly GCA_944380895.1 of uncultured Clostridia bacterium. GTDB lineage: Bacteria > Bacillota > Clostridia > Oscillospirales > Acutalibacteraceae > UMGS1491. Next base: position 25,604 of record CALWJB010000082.1, read on the forward strand.
CAGCTTTACGACTATAATAGATGCTTTCGGAGCAATCCCTATGTTTTCACCGCTCGATGCCCTTCCATTTCCCACGGCGATTCCCGCCACAGCCGTTCCGTGACCGATAACATCTATCTCGGACACAATCGAGTAAGGGTCGCTTGATAAAAGAGCTTCATTTATTTGCTCGTTCGTATATTCCGCCCCTGATGTAAAACCTTGCGGAGGAGTGCCTTCGCCCGTTTGATCCCACATGCAAAGAATTCGGCTTGTTCCGTCCTCGTTTATAAAATCGGGATGGGTGTATTCTATGCCCGAATCTATTATCGCAACTACAACCCCCTCGCCTGAAAGATTATATCTTCCCTCTCTCTGTACTTCCGGCACACATGAACTCCTTACACTCTCTTGATAGCTTAATGTAAGTACTTTCGGAGCTTCTACCGCCTCTATTTCCGTAAACTCTGCCAAACGCGGTAATTGACTCAGCCGTAGTGTTATAATTGCAAAATTTTCGCTTAAAATCTCAGTCTCCACGCCAAGCCGCTCACCTACGGATAAAATATCTCCGTTGTATTTTACGATAACTTCCAGTGATGCATCGACAAATCCATAATATCCCCCAAGCGATACGATATCACTTTCGGAAATCACAGCTCTTCCCGGTACTAAACTCAATAAAGACATAAAAAAAGCCTCCTTATCAAATTTTTATGATAAAAAGGTCTTATTTATTAATTTTTAATCATTATAAACGCCGCGTTATTGCCACGCTTGCCTTTTGTGGCACGATTTGAAAAAAGCAAATCTTTATTGCAGCAACTACAAATATCAGATTTAATAATATTATTTGAAGGTATGCCAAAGTTTTCCATAATCTTTTTATTTATCTCCTTAATATCTATTTTAAATTTATTGTTTTTACATTTTTTAAACGCTATATCAAAGTTTAAAGCATCAAATTCATGTTTAACATCTTCTTCCACTTCAAAACAACATTTTCCAATACATGGTCCCAGCGCACAAATGAGATTCTCTTTTTTACTACCAAATTTTTCAGTAAAATTAAAAGCTAGATTTTCTGCAATTCCAGAAACCGTACCTCTCCATCCTGCGTGCGCAAGACCCACAACTTTTCTTATGGGATCAAATATATAAACCGGACAGCAATCGGCATGGGAAGACTTT
>CALWJB010000083.1 GCA_944380895.1 uncultured Clostridia bacterium
AGCTCGTTATTCTTAACCAAAGAATCATAAGTCATAACAATCTTAGAATCTTCAATATCCAGCATTTTTGAACATTTCAGTACCATTTCATCGAGCGGAACATAGCAATGCCCTTCGGAGTTTGCAAAATATTCGAGCGTATAAAAAATTCCCGCTCGGCATCTTGTGAAAGATTCGTTATCTATACCAAGTTTCTGGGCTATCGAATCGGCCGTTTTAAATCCTACCCCGTAAACCTCGTCCATAAGTCTATATGGGTTTTCTTTTATTTTTTCTATACTTTCTTTGCCGTAAACTTTAAAAATTTTTTGACCGAGCGAAGTAGAAATCCCCGCACTGCTCAAAAACATCATCAAATTTTTAATGTCCCGCTGTTCAAGATAGCTTTTTGCTATGCTTTCGGCCTTTTTTCTGCCAAGTTTTGGGACTTCTAAAAGTCTTTCGGGGTTATGCTCAAGTATACCGAGCGTGTCCGATCCGAAAGTTTCGACTATTAGTTTTGCAAACTTTGGTCCTACTCCTTTGATAAGTCCGCTACCAAGATATTTTTCAATTCCGTAAACGTCAGATGGGAGCGTTTCTTCCCAAGAAGTTACCGAAAACTGTTTTCCGAATTTCTTATTTGTTGTGAAATTCCCTTTCGCAGTAATAACGCTCCCAACATTGATACTTGAAATATTGCCGACAACGGTTATCAAGTTGCTATACCCAGTTGCTTTTATTTTTATAACGCTAAAACCTTTTTCTTCGTCCGTATAAGTTATCCTTTCAACAACTCCGCTTATTTCTTCCAGAGTAATGCCCCCTAAAAAATCACCGCACAACTTTTTTACTGCAAATGAGTTTATGCGGTTTTGTTTTTTATAATTTGTTATCGTATCTATGGCAAAATTATTATTCAAATAATTAAGCAGATAGTGTTTTGCTTATAAGTTCCTGTACGATATCTAAACTTTCAGATAAACTTGCTTGGCCGGTGTAGGCAAATGTTTTCTTATATCTGCTCCACAAGTCAGCAATACCGCTATCTTTTAATATTTTATCCAATATCGTCTTGTAATCACTTAAAAGATATAGTGTATTTCTTTTCTTTAGTGTTTCGTGAATAGCATTTTTTAAGTTAGAATAATTTATTTTATCATCGTACAATTTGTGAAGTATATAAATATCGTAGAAATCTCTTGCTCTTGTGTTTGCTACGGATCTTGAAAGTATAGTTTCAATTTTTTCCGCTAATATAGTTTCTAAATTATACGCAAGAACTTTTATTTCCTTATCTTCAAATAGTGATGTAAAACTATAATTTATTTCTCTCGGAGTAATTTTATCGCCTGTAGTCATATCAACACTTAGCGGTACTTTTAGCGGTGGATAAAGCCCATTGATTTTAACCCTTATTCCCGGATAATCGTCTTTTTCTCTTATATCCTCAAGACCCAATATCTCAAATTTAATGTTGTCGTTTAAATCTATATTGCATATTTCACCCAATACAGTTTTGAGAACTTCTTTGTCTAATTTAATTCCTTTGATAGTGGTATCTAAATCCATTGTAGTTCGTGAATCTATTCCGACTATTGCCGAAATTAGAAATCCGCCCTTTAAAATGAAATTGTTTTTATATTTTGATAAAGAAATTCTTTCAAGTAATCGCTCCAGCATATAGTTTTGCATTACAAGTTGCGAGGGGATATGTTTTTCGTTAGCTTTGTTTTTAATATAAGCTTTTAAGCTCATTGAGTTTTTTATTTTTTTCATAGTAACACCTTTAAATAGTTTGAGAGTTTGTTTTTCACTTTTATTTTATTTGCATATTCCAGTAGTTTGTTTACGTTGCATTTATCAGACTTTATATATCGTTTCATAGCATCGTTGATAATTTGCACGTCATAATTAGCCTTTAAAATATCGCAGAGGGTATGTTCTATATCGTAAACTCTTATGTTGTTCTGACAAGGTGATTTTTTATTTTCTATACCAAATTCGAAAACATCTTTCATTAAATATCTGATTTTCAAATTATCTTCATTTTTTTTAAAATGATAACCACGAGGGAAACTCATTTCATACTGTATCGGAGTTCTGTCTGTCATTCCATGTATATAAAGCGCTGTGCCGTGTGAAAATACTCCTTTGGGATAACTGCAAGACAAAACATACATTTCATCTTCGAAAGTATCCGGCAACATATAAAAACCCCTTTTAATTCTGATGAGAGTGCCTTTTTCTTTCATTAGGGATAAATAAGTTTGCGGTATATTAGCATTTGTTACCTGAGCAGAAGTTACTGTCCCACCATTTTTATTTATGAGTTTTAACAACTTTTTTGTGTAATTCATTTTAATCACCTCGTTTTATAAATAGCCTACAATCCCAGAGCGAATGTGGGTTAATCATAAATTTGTTTTATAAGTATCCTACATATTATATCAAAGTGGTGGATACTTGTAAAGAATTGAGAATACTCAAAATAACACATAAGTATAGAAAAAGCAATACTTATGTGTATTTTTAGGTAAGTCAATGTCATTTTTTGGAAATTATCAAGTCATCAATATCAATATTGTAAATGCTTATAAGTTTAATGAGTGTAAATATAGTAGGGGTGTTTCGTCCGTTTTCATAGTAGCTTAAACTTGAACGATTAAGGTGCGTTAATTTGGATACAATATCTTGACTTAGCCCTGATCTGATCCGTGCCACTTTTAGATTTTTTCCAAGTTCGTTACTGTCTTTTATGTATTTTTGATTTTTCAATTCAAATCACCCCACCTAAAATAGTGTTCCGTTTTCTAAAAACTCATAACCCATAGCATCGCAATACTCTTGTAATTCATCACTTGTTATCCCATAGAAAAAATCATAGCCTTGTTTCTCATACTCACCGCATAAATCTAAGTACCATTCTTTTATGTTCCTTATTAGTTTGTCAGCCACTTTTCTATGGTTTTCATAGCTTTTAGGGCTCAAATTTCCGTCAATGTAAATATCAATATCAACTGAGTGTTTGTGATAATATCTTCCGATGTGATTAAAACTTATTCGGCTGTAATCTTTCAAGTTTTTGATTATTCTATAATCTGATAACTTCAAATCTTTATAGAAAATATCTTTCAGTTCTCCGGTTATTTCTTTAAA
>CALWJB010000084.1 GCA_944380895.1 uncultured Clostridia bacterium
TATAGACTTCTTTTATTTCCAAAATGCTTTACTAAAAATTCCAACTTTGCATTTGCAAGTTGTCCGATTTTATATATTCCTATAGAGTTTAACTTTTTAGCTGAAGCCCCTCCAACAAAAAGCAAATCCCCGACAGGTAATGGCCACATTTTTGTAGGCACTTCACTTTGGAAAAGAGTATGCACTTTATCGGGTTTTTCGAAATCACTTGCCATTTTAGCACAAAGTTTATTTTCTCCGATTCCGACATTAACCGTAAACCCAAGCTCATTTTTTATTCTATTTTTTATTTCATAAGCCTTCTTGATTGCTTGCTTAAAATCATTCGCTATACCCGTCATATCAAGAAAACACTCATCAATCGAAAATTCTTCCATAGTTGGAGAATAGAGTTTACATATATTTTTGAATGCCTTTGAACAAGAACTATAAAGTTTAAAATCCGGTCTATAAATTTGCAAGTGGGGGCATTTTCTCAGCGAAAAAGCGAGTGGTTCTCCTGTTTTTACACCATATTTTTTGGCTTCGTTTGATTTTGCAAGTACTACACCTCGCCTTGTAGTTGGGTCTCCGCCAATACACGAGGCTATTTTTCTTATATCCGATTCTCCGTTTTTAACTCTTTTTGCAGCCTCCCACGAAAGAAATGCACTATTCACATCAATATGAAAAATTATTCGATCCATAAGTATTTTCACCTGCCTTCTAATAAAGCAATTTTATTTTTTGTATATACTTTTATTTAGCTTTTGGATGCCTTTATAGAACCAGCAGCATGAACTTTTACAACATTATCCGGATCGATTTCAGACATTATTTTTAATTTTTTAGTATATGGCTTTACCAAATCCGGACGCCGTTTACCTATAACACGAAATACTTCCGGTGATTCTCTCCGAACTCGTATCCCTTCATCGTCTAAGAGCTTAGCAAAAATATCCATTGAAGTATCAAATATTTCAGAAGTATTTGTGGCGATATTTTCACACGCCCAAATAAAATTCATTCTTACATCTGGATGTGAATCTTTAGCTTTACTTAAAATGATAGGAAGATATGGCTTTATAAGGTCAAATTTTTCTCGCCCTATTCTACCTAATGCACCGACCGCACGCCCCCGTATTTTTGGTTTTTCATTTTCAAGTTCTTTAGCTATGTTGTTTACATAAGGTTCAATAATTTGAGGATTTTTTAATCCCAGTTCACCCAACATCCATAGAACTTTAGCTTTGATTTTATTTGAGGGGAAATCCAAATATTTTGCTACCTTTGGAATTATAGCATCTGAATTATCCTTAGATTTTCCAAGCCCTATCAGTTCTTGATAAGTTTCTTTTTCATCTGAATTGATTTTAAACAATAACAAAACACCCCGATCTAAATAAAAATCTGAATTTAAAAATGATTGCCAAATCATAAAAATTTTTGCTTACCTTTGATTATATGATAACACTCATCAACGGCAGCAAAGGTTGATAGTGCGCATAAAGATGAGTAAACAATTACCGAACTAATGTTCACTATCAAAAAAGGCGTTATAAACAATGCAAAACCTGTGATTTTGTTTGCCATAGTGTGCAAAAACATTATTTTCTTGTAACAAATAAAGCCATACATAATACCAAAAAATTTTATTGTAGCAATAACAATAATCCATATAAGTATTTCTTTTGGTAGATTTAGAGATGGAATGATTTTAACCATCGCTGCTAAGACAAAAACTATATCTGCTAAACTATCTATTTTTTCTCCTAATTTGCTTTCAGCATTATATTTTCGTGCGAAAAATCCGTCCACCATATCTGATAAGCCACAGTACGAGTAAATTATGAAGAAAGGTACGGAAAATGTTTCTGTACCTATAATTAGAAGTGACATTATTATTCTGCTAACGGATATGTAATTGGCTATATGTTTCATGGCTTTATTCTTGTTCCGTCTCTATCTAAAAATGCTACTTTCTTTTTTCTCTCATTTATTAATCCTACTATTTAATTCTACCATAATTCTGACAAACTTTTTAGCATGGTTTCTTTCTTTTCTTTTTCAATACCGCAATACTTTAACGTCATCTTTTCGGAGCTGTGATTTAAAATATCTTGAAGTGTCGCCAAAGCCGACATATCGTTTTTGTGAATTTGCAAAAACCAATAGGCAAAAGTTTTTCTTAAAAAGTGCGTGGAACAATGGTACGGAAGATTCAAATCTATTGCCATGTTATTGAATATTTTTCTCGCACTTGACTTATCTATCGGAGCGTTTTTGCCTTTCTGACTTTTGAAAATGTATTCACTTAGTAAAAAACCACCTTTATTTTTTATATATAGATTTATGGCAGTTTTCATATTTTCGCAGATGGGCATAACTCTGCGCTTTTTAGTTTTTTGCTCGATAATATCAATCTCTCGTTTCCAAGTTTCATAATCTTCAAAAATATCCGAGAACTTTAAACTTAATAAATCACTTATTCGATAACCTGTTGTAATTCCGATAATAAACAAGCAATAGTTTCTATATTCTTTTCTATCCAAAAAGTATTTCTTTATCTTTTCGATTTCTTCTAAAGTTTTAACAGAATCCGCTGCTTGCGGTTTCGGTTTGTCGGAGCTTTTGATTTCTAAGTTTTCGGAAACTTTTTCCACCGGAAACTTGATAATATTATCGGGGATTGGCTTAGTAGTTTCATAATTTAAATCATAAAAAGAAATTTGTGCTTGCATAGGTTTTATTTCTCGCTTTTTGTATAGTTTTGTATGTTTATATTATACCATCAAATCAACAAAAACCGCATGAATTGTAAGAAATAGCCACATTAAATATAAGGTGCAAAAAATATCAAAATTTAGTATAATAGATACAATAATGTAAAACTCAAATTTTAATCAGAACAAAAGCCGCCACATTTGGTACTTACGGTAAGGAGGAATACTTATGGAACAAAGAATTAATTATTGGACTATACCATGCAATATTAACGATTATGATGTTATAAGTGCTTTTAAAGAACTAAAAGCTATTGAATGTAAACAAGTATTAAGTAGCGTATGTGTGAATGATATTGTGTACATATACGCAGGTAAGCCTTATTCGCAAATACTATACAAATGCAGAATAAATAAAGTTAATTTAGAACACGCAACAATAGACGATCGAAAGTTTTGGAGTGATCCAAACAATTACGGAAATTATAAAAGATATATGGAAATAGAGCCTATTAAAGAATATTCTAAAAATCGATTGCTCGGAAACGAAAACCTGCTTCAATATGGATTGACTAATGTTCAAGGCCAAGCAAGTGCTGATGAAAGATTGGTGCAGTATATTGAAAATATAGATACCAACTACAATATGCTTAATCAAAAAAGAGTTTCGAACAAAAGAATGTGGTTAAAAGTATTAGAAAATGAGAAGCAAGAAGATAATAAAGCTTTAGATATTTTACTATATCTATACGATTGCAAAAATTATACTTCCAATGGTAAAAATATAGCAAAATACTTTAATACAACTCACTATGCAATAAATAGTTATATTCAAGCGTTTGGAAAACGTGTTATCGATTTATTAGATTTAGAAGAACAAGTGAGAAAAAATGGATCAGGCAGAAGATGGAATATACCATTTGAAACTGTTCCCGAACTTAACAGCGAAAGCGTTTTTACATGGAAATTAAGAGAAGAATTAATCGAGGCTCTGGAAGAAAAGTACGACCTCATCCCTAAAGAAAAAACTTTAGACGAAAAAATCAAACAGTTTATTAAAGATTACCCATACGACCGATATTGCAAAGATATAAAAAAAAATAATGAGGTAAGAGAAAACTTTGTTAATAAAATTACGGTAAAAAAAAAAGCGAAAAAAAGAATA
>CALWJB010000085.1 GCA_944380895.1 uncultured Clostridia bacterium
GCTGACAAAAGCGCATCCGGACGTAAAAATTTATTGTGCCGCAAAAGATGCAGCGCTCAATGATGATTGCTATATAATACCCGGCTTAGGTGATGCGGGAGATCGAATTTTCGGGACAAAATAAAATAAAAAGGATTTTGAATTATGGGAAGAATAAAAGATGCAATATGGAGATTTGTTAAAAGATATAGAAAATATGCACTTTTGTTCTGCGACTTTCTAATATGGAATATATCTTTTTATGTTTCATTTGCCATTAATCGGAATAGTCTTTCCATAATTGATTTTGATACTACTTTTTTAACATATTTAGGTTTAGTAAACATTTGTTTTTTGGTTACATTTTTGTCATTTAAACTTTACGATAAAATTTGGCGATATGCTGATGCAGAAGATTTTTTCTACGTGGGAATGGCCACACTTTGCGCAAATGTACTGTTTTTTACGCTGACGATTTTGTGCGGAATAAAAATGAGTATGCGTATGAATTTTCTGTTTTTGATAACTTCGTTATTTGCAGTTTTGATGTTTCGAGTGCTATATAGGCTAAACAAACTTTTGGAAAATGTTTCGACGGAAGATTTTATAAATAAAAAGCGTCTTCTGATAGTGGGCGGAGGCGATTCCACGGCGCTTCTTTTGCGAGAGATATCAAAGCATTCGGGTGGTGAATATCTTCCTGTTGCGATAGTTGATGACGATAGCGAAAAAATCGGGCGTAATATGATGGGCGTAACAGTGGCGGGTTCCACCGAAAAAATTCCCGAAATTTGTGAAAAGCTGGGCGTTGAAGTCATACTTTTTTCGATAGTCTCGATCTCGAACGCGGAAAGGCGCAGAATACTCGATATTTGCGCAAAGACAAATTTGGAAGTCAGGATAATTCCGAATGTGTATGATGTTGTGACTTCGGGTATTTCTGTAGAATCTGCGATCAGAAAAATTCGAGTTGAGGATTTACTGGGCCGTGAACCTATAGTTTTTGACAAAAGCCAATATGGTGAATATTTGATTGGCAAGACTGTTTTAGTAACGGGTGGAGGCGGTTCGATAGGATCTGAGCTCTGCCGGCAAATTGCAAGTCTATCGCCAAAGAAGCTCATTATTCTTGATATTTATGAAAATAGTGCCTATGAGATACAGCAAGAACTGAAAATGCGGTATGACGAAAAAATAGATTTATCTGTTGAGATAGTTACAATTTGCGATAAAAAAGAGCTTGAAGAAATTTTTTCCAAAGAAGCTGTTGATGTGGTATTTCACGCCGCCGCACACAAGCACGTGCCGCTTATGGAGAACAATCCTGAAGAAGCTGTGAAGAATAATATTTACGGCACAATTAATTTGCTGGACTGTGCGGATAAATACGGAGTGAATAAATTTGTACAGATTTCAACCGATAAAGCGGTTAATCCAACAAACGTTATGGGTGCCACAAAACGTGTCTGTGAGATGCTCATTCAAGCTAAAGACAAAGAAAGTAAAACAGAATTTGTGGCTGTGAGATTCGGAAATGTTTTGGGTTCCAATGGTTCAGTGATACCTCTTTTTGAAAAACAAATCAAAAAAATGGGTCCTGTTACGGTGACACATCCTGAAATAATAAGATATTTTATGACGATTCCCGAAGCGGTTTCATTGGTAATGACTGCGGGAGGACTTGCAAAAGGGGGCGAAATTTTTGTTCTTGATATGGGAGCGCCTGTCAAAATCAAAGATTTGGCAGAGAATCTTATACGTTTGTCGGGATTTGTGCCGAACGAAGATATAAAGATAGAATACACCGGACTAAGGCCGGGAGAAAAGCTGTATGAAGAGCTTCTCATGGATGAAGAAGGTATACAAAAAACAAAGAGTAAGAAAATTTATATTGGTCACCCGATTGAATTCAACACGCAAGAGTTTAAAAGTCAGCTGGATCAGCTTTGGCGGATATGCAGTGACGGGAATCAGAAAGAAATAATTGATATGCTCGCAAAGATAGTTCCAACGTATAGGCAGCAAAAAGATAATTTATAGTATTTTATTTATCATTAACGGACGAGTAGCGCTATACTGCCATCCGTCTCTAAAAAACTAATACGGTCTTGCACTTGCGAAAAAAGTTATCGTTTGCAGATCTGTACTGTTAAATCTTAGTTATTTTCCTAATTTATCTTATTTTTATTTAGTACAGTTCTACTTTGCATGTGATAAACTATGTGTATCATTCGTTTTGAATGCCCTCCTTTTGATGTTTTTTTAGTAGTTTATTATATTCTACATCAAAAGGAGCTTTTATGCCGTTCATACATCGCTTAAGCTATCACAGAACCACACAACTATCGCGTGTTCTTTTGTATACAAGAAACCACGGAAATTAATCCGTGGTAAAATTTATTATGGTTATTTAATTTCGATCTCAATGGGGTTTATAGTCCGATTATACGCTCTTTGAATTTATCTTTGATTTCTTACCGTATCATTATTAGATCTATTTTTAGCTTTACATAATTTATTCGTTAACAGTTTTCTGTTCATCACTGACTGCTGCATCTCCCAGTACGTCGATGACTATATGTTTGTTCTCGCCTTCAGATACATTTATAGAAAGTATTTTATTCTTAATATCTGTTGATTTGCAAAGCACTGCAATTGCACTACGTACTTTCATCATCAAAGGTTCTGCGCAACGTCCTCCGGCTTGTTCCTCCACAAATTTTGTTGCAAAGTAATCCAGTGCATCCTCGTTCCATTTGATTTCAGTATTGAACGTATCCGCATAATGTTTTTGCAATTCAACGCTGCCACGTCTGATAATTTCTTTGTAGTCTTCTTTTTCAAAGTCTCTGAATTTTACGCGATACTGTGAATATCTGTTGCGCAGACTTGGTTCAAGGCGCATAATGTCTTCATCTGTTTCGTTCGATGTTACGATAACTATAGATCCGGAAGCATCTACACCCGCAAGATGTCCTGTATCGATGAAGTTTCTTAAGATTTCGTCGATGCTGTCAATGTTGCCCAATTCCGACTTGTTGCCTTGAAGTTGTCTATCAAGTTTTCTCATTTTATCTATTTCATCAAACGCGTAAAGAGTAGGATTATGCTGATTAAGTTGCATCATAAGTAGAGTTTGAACATATATTTCTTTGAATCTTGTTTTGGTTACGACCGGTTTTGTCAAACGAGCTGCCACACTTTCAGCTCCATTTCCCTTGTCTTCCACGACGTCGGACATTTTTGCCTCAAAGTTATCGAGGTGCATTTCTTCTTGAATTATTTTCATCATTGTAGATTTACCGGTTGCGGGAGAGCCTGTCAGATACAGCATTAATCCGCCTTCAAATTTTTTGCCCTGAGCTTTGGCCTCCAGCATAGACTGAAAATATCCTCTCATTATGTCTATTACTCGGTCGATTGCCTCATCTTGTCCCACGAGTTCCGTACGCAGACGCGTTTCGATACGATCTAAAATTTCTTGATAGTGTTCTATGTCAAGCTTTTTTGCCGTCGCTTTATTGTACATTTTTTGAGCATAGTATGAAAGTTCGGTAACAAGACTACGTATAGAGTCAAAAGCCTCTGCGCCGTAACGAATCAACACGCTAGCTGCAAATATTATAAACAGAGGATTTTTAATTACATTTTTTACCATAGCCATTGGACTTTTGTCCAGTTCCCCTTTAATTCCGGATATACGATTCATGATAACATGCTTAAATAAATCTTTGGTTTCAGTGTAAGCAAAGCTATAAATGCGATCTTTATCGGACGAATTATCAATACGATCAAAATTAATCGTTCCGGCATCTTGATCATAATAATCACTATTTCTTTTTAAATATTCTTTAAAGTGTGTTTCACAAACATACACTGCAAATGGATTGATTTTATAATTTGCTTTTTTGGCTATTGGTGAAGCAGACGCATTTGCCTCAGCGACTGCATTAGAGAAATTTTTTATAGGATTAAAAAGAGTATAGGAATCTTTATTTGCTTCAAAATCAAACCCAAACACATTTGGCCCTTTAAGAGCGGTTTTTAAGAATTTCTGTATGGTTATTTTTTGGTTAGAATTCAGTTCATTGTAAGTTTCATGCTCACAAAAAATTTTCAAGGCGTCACCCATAAGCTTAACGTTATCGGCCATCTGCTTTTTTTTAATTTTTTCTGATTCCTCAAATGCTTCTGTCAGAGTATCAGTTTTGAGAGGCCACATTGACATTACTTTGCCGGATCCCAGCCCTGATCCTACTATAACTGAACTCATCATAACACATGCTAAACGTTTAAAATTTGTTTTCATAAAATTCATTTCTCCTTGTGTTTAATTGTTTTGTAATTACATTATAACACATTGTTTTAAAAAACGCAACATTTTTTATTTATTTAAAAATATTAAAGTTTAGTGGCGAAATTTAAAAAAAAGGTGTATAATGATTGTAAATTGCTCAATTTGTTTTTGAGGGAGTGAAAGTCGGTGAAGAAATTAAAGCTTTCGTCGCGTACGGTGTGGATGCTTATCGGTGCGGTACTTTTTATTATGAGCGTAGCACTGGTGCCTATAAGTCCCGTTTTGGCTTTCATGCATTTTTCGATTGTTCTTGCAATCGGGACTCTCGGCTTTATAGAGTTCTGGTACGATAAAAATTATATTTTGAATGTTTCGGAGAATGTGAAGAAATTCTTTAGCGGTAACTCGGGTGATATACTCGAAGCTGTTCCTATGCCCACGATAATAGTAAGCACTGAAAATATTAATGAAATTTTATTTTATAATGATAATTTTAAAAATGTGTTTTTGGATAGAGGATATTGTTCGGTAAATGGTCTTAAAGATATTTTACCGCGTGAGAGCGTCGAAACTTTGTTAAGCAAGACTCACACGGCTGTTAAAATAGGTGAAGAAAGCTATAAATTATATATAAGAAAATTTTTTGATTTTATAATTTTATATTTTAAAGATGACACAAATTACAGAAATCTAAAGCAAAAATTTATAGAAAGCCGAATATGTGTTGGATATATTTCTTTTGATAATAAGGAAGAGCTCAAACAGACACTTTCTGAAGAGCAAATTTTATATATTTCTCTCGGACTTGAAGATAAACTTCAAAAATGGATGTCTTCGGCGGAAGGTGCGCTGGAAAAAATATCGGATGGCAGATATGTGGCATTTTTTCAGGAAAAGTACTTAAAAAAATTTATGGACGAGAAATTTGAAATTATTGAAAAAATTCACGAAATAAAGTCACCGGAGGGCAAATATGCAACTATTTCCGTGGGAATCAGCAGAGGGGCTGATACGCTGGAAAAATCTAAAAATCAGGCTAAAAATGCGCTTAATATGGCGCTTGGACGTGGAGGGGATCAGGCTGCCGTAAAGAATAAAAACTCTTATGAATTTTTCGGCGGGAATTCGGTAGGACTCGAAAAGCGAAGCAAAGTTCGTACAAGAGTTGTTGCGAAGGCGCTTTTGGAAAAAATTGAAACAGCTGAAAACGTATTAATAATGGGGCATAAATTTTCGGATTTTGATAGTGTTGGTGCGTCGGCGGCACTTTGCAGCGTTTGTTTGGGCATTAAGAAAAAATCTTGTTATGTTGTGGTAAACAAATCTCAGACTCTGGCACTGGAGCTTATAAAATATCTTGAATCTTACAGGAGAGACGTGTTTGTTTCGCCCGAATATATAAAAAATATAGTCACTTCAAAAACTTTATTGATAGTTGTGGATACACACAGCGCAGACTTTTTGGAAGATAAAGAGCTTTACAGAAAGTGTGCAAATATAGTTGTGATTGATCATCATCGTATGCATGTAAACAAAATTCAAAATGCGGAAATATTTTTTCATGAACCGTTTGCGTCGTCGGTTTCGGAGATGGTAACCGAAATGATACAGTATATGAACGGTAAACTTTTGAAAAAGCCTGAAGCAGACGCACTTTTGGCAGGAATTACATTAGATACGAAAAATTTTTCTCTGAAGACGGGAATACGCACTTTTGAAGCTGCGGCGTATCTTAAGAAAAAGGGCGCAGATACTTTATCGGTAAAGAAGTTATTTTCAAATTCTCTCGATTCATATAAACTAAGGTGTAAAATAATAGAAAACTGCGAGATGATAGAAGGCTGTGCTGTGGCATGTACCGAATCGGGAGGCGTAAATTTTAAAATTTCGTGTGCTCAGGCGGCGGACGAACTTCTTAATATAAAAAATGTAAAAGCATCATTTGTAATATTTAAGAATAATGGTATTATAAATATATCGGCTCGTTCCATGGGTGATGTAAATGTACAAGTCATAATGGAAAAATTCGGTGGTGGCGGACATCAAACAATGGCAGCGGCTCAGCTTGATAAAGTTTATGACATAAAAAGAGCTCGGAGTGAACTGATTGAAATTTTGAAAGAGAATAATTCAAATAGTAAAAAGGATGGAGATTAGTGTATGAAAGTAGTATTGTTGAAAGACGTGAAAGGAACAGGAAAAAAAGGAGATGTTAAAGAAGTCAAAGATGGTTTTGCAAGATTTTTAATTTCAAAAAGTAGCGCAAAACTTGCAAATTCTCAGGCGCTCAATGAACTTAGCATGCAAAAATCGGCAGAGGAATTTCACAAGCAAGAAAACAAAGAGAAGGCTCAAGAAATTTCGAATATAATTGGCGGGAAAAAAGTAACTTTACGTCTGAAAGCAGGTGAAAACGGCAATCTTTTTGGAGCGGTTACGAACAAAGATATAGCAAAGAAAGTGAATGAAATTTTTGGAACAAAAGTTGATAAGCATAGTGTGATGCTCGACACAAACATAAAGGAGTGCGGCATTTACGATGTTCTCGTAAAACTTTATCCCGAGATTACCGCAACGATTAAAGTGGAGGTATTACCCGAATAATTTACATATATGCATATGTTTATGAAGCCGTGCTGTTTGGGGAGGTACGGCTTTTTTTGTTTATAAAATTTAGATAAAATTCATATTATTTTTTAAAAAAATAGTTGAAAGCACAAAAAGCAAATATATAATATATATGAATCTTGGAAAAAGATTTAAATTTTTTTATTAAAGGAGATGTTTTTATGGATCTCAGCATAACTAAGGTACGTTCTATTTTACACGGAATTAACTATACCGGGGATTATCATGCGGTTGTTGCGGCAGGCGGAGGCGAAAGAAGAGAGTGGTGGAAAATTATTCGTAAAGTTGCGGATATGCATCCGGACACTAAGATTTCTGATGTTTTGTGTGATGCCTTTAATGGATCAAAAAAAGTTGATAGTGAGGTTGTGAGAAGAGTGCGGGATGGCCTTGATAAGCATATCAGAAATGCTGTTGTGGCTTCACGGGCAAAACATCAATTTGATGACTTTGTAGTATCTGTAAGCGGAAAATTATCAAACCCGGGTTTTCTGGAGCAAATCGATAGTAACAATCCGGATAATCCGGTTGAAAAAGATGCTAAAGGGAATTTTGTTCAGCAGCGCATTAACATTAAGTTGACATCCGGGAAGGTACAGCGTGTTCTAGAAAATATGCAGATAATTTTTAATGCTTTGGCGAAACTATATAATGATTAAAATGTAAATTATTTGTCAATACTACCTTTGTATAAAAATATATGAAGGTGGTTTTTTTTATGGAAGTAAAACGAGGAGATATATTTTATGCAGATTTAAGTCCTGTTGTAGGTTCTGAGCAGGGAGGCATCAGACCTGTGGTTATTGTGCAAAATAATATTGGTAACAAGCATAGTCCGACTGTTATTGCAGCGGCGGTGACGAGCCAAGAGATGAAAACAAATTTACCAACTCATATAAGCCTTGTTTCGGGAGGGTGTGGACTTCCGAAAAATTCCACGGTACTTTTGGAGCAAATCAGAACGATAGATAAAAAACGCTTAAAAGAGAAACGTGGTTCTTTGAGTATGGATGCCATGCAAAGAATTGATCACGCACTTTCTGTCAGTTTTGGATTGCCTATATATGGTGGTTCTACATACTATACGTGAGTGAACGCGATTATTTTTGGAAAATTTAATATAAAACAATGTCATTAAAACAATGATTTAGTCAAAAATTAATGGTTCACAGCTTAAATTAGTGATATAATACAGTTGTGTATTAAAGCGCCATAAAAAAATATAATCCACAGATTTTTATGGTAAAAATAATAACATATTTAAGCGATTGCGATTACAGTGGCATTTTAACCCGTCAGAAAATTTATTTTTGGAGGCGATGTGAAAGGGATTTATAGTCAAAGTATGTTGAAAAGGGGTTTTAGGGGTTGGAATATAAGATTTCGGAGAGGAGCCGGGCGAAGAGCAGAGGTTTAAAAAAGAGAGAAAATAGTATTGATTACTATATTTTAAACGGTGAAAATGATGCTTTTGCTAAGCGTGACAGAGAATTTGGCGATGAAAGTCGTAAGCACGCGTTTTTGAAGAAGAATTTAAAAATTTCGTCTGTCATACCGAGAGATACCGAAAAATATCACGAAACCCCCGATAATCTTGGATATCTGAGCACACGATTTGGTACTATTGCCGTGGGGAATAAGAAATATCAAAAAAATTCACCTGTTGTTTTTTCGTTGGTGCCCGAGAAAGCCAAACCTGCCCAAGGGATTTTTGACAGAGAGATAAATTCACCAAATTATTACTACGGAACCGATAAGAAAATAAGAAAAGAGAAATTCAAAGCAAGCGAAATAAGCTTTAAATACGACCCCGAAAGAAGCGAAATTCAAAAGCTCAGAGATGACAAAGACGGTATTGTGGACGACGAAAAAGAACTCCTTTATACCCAAAAAAAAGAGAATTATATGATCGAGAGTTTGAAGAAAATACAAAACAGTGATATTAAAAGAGATCCGAGTGTAGACGAGAAGATTGAGAAGATAAGAGATATCAAGAGAGAAAAAGAAGAGGATAATGAAGATTTTTTGAAGAAGCTTGATAATTTTGTGGCAAAGCTGAAGAAAGACAAGATAAAAAAAAGAGTAGAATCAGACGATGCATTCATGAGGAGAAAGAGGATTTTAGAGCTTTCGTTAGAATCCGAATTACAGACGCTGAGTTTGGCGGAACTGCAAAAGAGATTAGAAGAGATTTTAAAAAAAGAAGAGTTATTAAGAGGTACCCTGAAAAAATACAAGAGTATAGATTTGGGAAGTTTAGATAAGCAGGAGATAATATCAATAATCAAGGAGCTGCTTATGCTAAGCCCGGAGGACTGAGTTTGCTTAACAATAAATTAGGGTTCATTTCCCTATTTTATATGTTAATAAAGCGCGTTAAATTTGCTTTATGAGCAAGTGCTGTGATTGTTTATATGGCAAATGATGCGCAAAAATTCATTTATTTAACCGGAAAGGAGTTGAAAAGGTTCTTGCTATTTAAGATAGTAGGGAACCGAGATGATTATGGCAGAATATTTATCTCCGGGAGTCTATGTCGAGGAATTTGACAGCGGCCCCACCCCGATGCAAGGTGTCGGAACAAGTACAGCAGGTTTTATTGGCGTGGCAGAAAAAGGTCCTATATCAGGAGTACCGATTTTGGTAACAGGCCCCGCGGACTTTACTCGTAAGTTTGGCGGATATTTGCATGAGAGCGAATTTGGTGAATACAGATTCTTAGCTCATGCTGTGAATCACTTTTTTATTAACGGAGGATCAAGGGCATTTGTAATGCGTGTTGCGCCTTCGGATGCGCAGGTTGCAAAAGCAAAATGTGCAAAAGGCAAAGAAGGAGTTTTGGAAATCGAAGCTAAAAACCCGGGTTCATGGGGCAACACGATAATCTTGACGTTTGAATCTGCATCAGATAGCAAGACCCAGATACTCGAAGATATGGGAGAAGGAAGATATCGTCTTAAGAGTGCGGCGGGTTTTGACCAAGGTGATATTGCCGCTGTTGAGGGTGTCGGCGAGACACAGTACGGTGTAGTCAAGAATGTTACGGGTGATATAGTGACGTTTGACACACCATTCGAAGGCGAAGTTGTAGACGATAAACTTTTACCGCAAATCACGATTCATACCTGCGAGATGGATGTGGTGGTTGATCATGAGGGAGACGTTGAAAAATATCCAAAAGTTTCGTTCAATGCATTGGCGCCGTCGTTTATCGAAAAAGTTATGAGCAAATCAGAAATAGTTCTTCTCAAAGCCAAACCTGAATCGAGTGCGGTTGCGCCGATTGATATTGTAAAGCAAGTGTTTGGAAAAGAGGGCGAAAAAATAAAAGTAAGTCTTGCGGGCGGTACAAACGGTACGGCATCAAAGCTTACGGATGATGATTTTATTGGTCAAGACAAAGGCCCGAGCGCAAGAACAGGCATTCAGGCATTTCTGGATAACTCAGAAGTAAACATTATGGCAGTACCCGGAATTGTTAGTGCAAACGTACAGCTTTCGCTCGTAAATCACTGCGAGAAGCTCGCCAGCAGATTTGCGGTTTTAGATATGCCGATGACAGCCAAAAGTGTTGCCGACATAATGCAGCACAGAGACATTGTGGATAGTGATTACTGTGCGATGTATCACCCATGGCTCAAGGTATTTGATCCGCTCGACAAAAAAGATACATTTATTCCGCCATCGGGTTCGGTGATAGGCATTTACGCACGCAGCGATAATTCCAGAGGAGTCCACAAAGCGCCTGCAAACGAAGTGGTTGCAAATTGTACGGGACTTATGGTCAACTACAATGTTTCGGAACAAGATTTACTTAATCCGAAAGGTGTAAACTTAATAAGAAGATTTCCGGGTGCAGGAATACGAGTATGGGGTGCAAGAACAGCTTCTTCAAAGGCGCTTTGGAAATACATCAACGTAAGAAGACTTTTTATTTATCTGGAAGAGTCAATCAAAGCCAATACGAACTGGGTAGTATTCGAGCCCAACGATACGGCGCTATGGTCGAGAGTAAAACGTACAATTGAGCTATTCCTCGAAGGCATGTGGAGATCCGGCGCACTTGTCGGAGGTTCAACAGACGAAGCGTTTTTTGTTGATATTGGACCGAACACAATGACTCAGGATGATATCGATAACGGAAGACTAATATGTATAATAGGCGTGGCACCTGTCAAACCGGCCGAGTTTGTAATCTTCAGGATTACTCAAAAAACAGGTGAAGGTGAATAATAAATAGTTTAAAAGAAAGGAGAATGATTTTATATGGCAGAATGGGCAACAACCGGAATTCAGGATCTCGGTACGGGTGTGCTTTCCACAAACTCTACCGATGCAAACGGACTTCAGGCCCCAATAAGAGGTTTTAGATTTACTGCAAACTTTGAAGGATTAGGAACCACTTCATTCCGTGAAGTTCAGGGATTTAGCACGGATGTTGAAACAATGACATATCGTGAAGGCGGATTTGGATTCTTGACCAACAGAAAACTTCCGGGAATGGTATCGTACGGAGAAATTACACTGAGCAAGGGTTTGTATTCAAGTCCGCTACTTTACAACTTCTTCAATGATTATCTCGAAGGAAATAATTTCAAACCGGTCAATGCGACGATTATCGTATACGATAACGCGGGACAACCTCAAGCAAGCTGGACTGTAATCAATGCATGGCCGTCAAGATATGAATCGACCGGTCTGAACGCAGAAAGTTCAGAGATCTTGGTTGAAACTTTAAACTTGCAGCATGAAGGCATCAAGAGAGATGTGACTACAGCAGCAGGTTAGTCGGTTTATAATTAAAATTAAAGTTCTCCTCTCATAATAGTGTAGATTGTTATGTGGGGGGAACATATCAGATTAAAGGAAGAGTGATTATTAATGGCAGTGCCTTTTGAAACAGAAGTAAAATTTGAATTGCCTAAAGGATATGTAGACAAAGACGGGAAGATACACAAAAAAGGCGTTATGAGACTTGCAAATGCAGCAGACGAAATTGCTCCGCTGAGCGACGCGAGAGTCAAGATGAACCCCGGATATCTTAGTGTATTGCTTTTAGAGAGAGTGATTACAAAGCTCGGTGACCTAAAAACAATAGATTCACATGTAATAGAGCATCTGTTCACGGCCGACATGGCATATTTGCAAAATTTATATCAAACAATAAACGCCGTGGAACCGCCGACAACCACGGTGACTTGCCCAAAATGTCAACATCAGTTTAGGTATGAACTGCCTTTTTTCGGGGAGGCCTAAAAAGTTATCCCGAGTCGGTGCTTTATGAAGAGATAGCTTTTTTGGCTTATTATTTTCACTGGTCCAGGCAAGAGATTATGCATTTATCTCACAAAGAGAGAATAAGATTTTGTTCTGAGATTTCAAAAATCAATAAAAAAACCAACAATTCAGAGAAAAGTGGCAAAAAAAATATTTTTGATATAAATTAGTACAAAAGTTCATTGAGAGGAGTTACGGCTATGATACTTGAGATGCTTTCGGGGCAAGTCCATGCGGATAGTACGGAAAATATGGGAGGACTTGTATTTGATAAAATTCCCAAACCACGTGTTTCCGCCATGGACAATTTGTATACAGGCTTTAATTTTATTGTTTCTCTCAATGAATTTACCTATGGATTTCAAAGTGTTTCGAATATTCAGAGGCACCGTGAAGTCGCATATGTGATGGAGGGAGGAGTAAACGATCATCAAATATTGGTAGGGCGCCCTAATGATAATTCTTATACTATGGCGCTGAGACGCGGATATATAATGCATGCTCCCGATGACGTTATGAATAAATTTGCATTGGCAGGTGTTGCGCGTATTCCAAATGAAACTGCTCGAAAAATGGCTCTTATTGCGCTTAATGCCACAAGTCCGCAAACTGCGCTTGAAAATGGTCCGTCTTTGGGATTTATACAAGTTTACAGCCGAAGAAAAAAATTAATTGCCATGTTTTCATTTTTATCTCTCGGAATGACAGAGTGGTCTTTTTCGAATCTTGAAGCTCAGTCAAGCGAGATAATTTTCGAAGATATCACAATTGCGCATACAGGTCTGACACTTCTGCCTTCTACATGGATGCCAAGTATATCTCAGCCTATTATGAGCTGGGCGGGTACCAATGAAGACAGTATGGCAACTATGACGGCCATAGTTGAGAAAAATAAAGAAGATTTTGAAAAAAGAAAAGAAGAAATCAAAAAATTAGAGGAAGAAAAGAAAAATAAAGAAAAAGAAAGAGAAGAACTGCTAAAAAAACGTGCCGAGCTGATTGCAAACAGAGAAGATGATTACAGCAAACGAATGGAAGCACAGCAGTCAAGGCTCGAAGAACAGAAAGCCCGAGACGAAGAGAATGTGAATAAAGTAAGAGAAAACACAAAACAAGCGTTTGATCAGATTGGCAGCGAAAATGAACAAGATTTAGTATCGGACGGCAATGAGGATAATCAAAATCAATCGCAAAGCAGCGAAGCAGAGAAGTCATCGGAACAAACCGAAGCTCAGGATAATGGAAGATAGTTGAAAAAATTAAAAAAAGCCTAAATTAAGCAGCGAGCGATGAGCATAGCAAATTTGGCAAATGCTCAGAGATAGCGACGTATATGTCTTCATAGCCGAGAAAATGAGGTGTGATGTAAAGAAGATCCCAGCATAAGGAGTGAATTTTTAGTGGAAAACGAGGACACTTTATCTTTAAAATCCGAAAATAAAATCGATGATATGGATTATGAATCAAGAATAGCCGAGATAGATGCAGCTTTGGAGCGTAATCGGCTTAAGATGGAGGAAATCGAGAAAGCCTTGGCCGGAATTGATGCCAGAAAGATATTCACTCTCAAAGAGCTCAGAGAAATGCAAAAGCAAAAGCAACGAGAGGCCGAGGAAAAACTTGAAAACGAAAAGCGCATGATAGATTTGGTTACGGAAGACGCAATGAAAAAAGCTGAAAATTTGAGAAAAAGTGCCGTAACGGCGAGCGAAAAAGCTGCAGCCGAAGAAAAGGCTCTTAACATAGAACTCAGTGCGGTTTTGCATGAAATCGATATACGTAAGATGATTATAAAGGAAAACGAAGTTTTACTTGAAGACGTTCTTGCAAAGCTTGCGATTGAAAAAAATAATTTTCAAAAGCATAAAGAGTCCGGTTCGGCGGGGAATAAGAAATACGCAGGCAAAGAAGCAGGTTATAAAATCAGGAATAAAAAAGAAGCTTTTTTTTCTGAGTATAGAGGTTTAAAAGCGCTTGTCGAAAAGCAGTATGCCAAGATGGAAAAAGCACAAAATACGCTTAGAAGTATACATCAAAAATTAAAAAATAATTTAAATTTTAATCAAGAAGGTATTTGATGGACAAGAAGTTTATGGAAAACAAAAATTTACCCGAGTTTATTCAAGTGAAGTCTCCTGTAAGTTTTGTGCAGCTTACGGGTAATGCCGGATTTTGCAGTAAACTTTTCACAAAATCTTCCATAAATATTTTGTCTATGGGCGGTGCCGGAGAAAATTATCGCGCCGAAAGCCTTATATACAGCATGCCACAGACCTCCGAGTTTGATTCTGAGGCTTTTGCCACGATTATAGATCTTCTTAATCAGCTTAAAGCTGCGGCGGATGATCAAAATGTTTTCGTGCAGAACAATACTGTGGTCAGAGAACAAATTTTACGTCAGCTCAAAAATGAGATCTCTAAAGCGGGGAATAATTTAACAAGTAATCAGATACAAAACTTAGAAGTGGTTTCGAGCAATAATTTTGATGAGCAGACACTTACAGACATTTTGAAATCGCTTCTTGAAAGTTCAAAAAAAAAATCAGATGAAAAAGAAAAATTTATTTACAAACAAAAAAAAGCTTTAGCACCTGCCGAATCCGATACGGCGCGTATAGCTGAGGATTATTTTAAGATACTCAAAAACGTGCACCACTATTCAAAAATAGCGGAGGACGTTTTTAATCATGTGAGCACCAAAAAATCAATACATAAGTTATCTGGAAAAGATAAATCCGAAAAACTTTCGAAAGAGAAAAGCGGCCAAAAAACTGAAAAACATGTAAATAAAATAAAACATATCGAGGGCGAGATATATAATATACTGAGCCCGAAAATATTGGAGGAAATTCAGGAATCGTTTGAGAAGAAAATCGTAAATAAGCTCGGATTAATTTCTCCGATCGTAAAGCTCCAATCAAAAATTTCAGAGCTAAGTGTAATCACAAACATAGATAAAATTGTAAGTCAAGTTGTAGAGCGTACTGTTCCGAGGGCATTAAAGACGAATACAAAGCTTATAAATAAAATTGTCGATAGGTCGGAAATCGAAGAAATAAAAGCCAATATTTTATCGCACGAAGAGCAGTATCAAGTCGATAAAGCGGTTCATAAGCGCAGTCTGGACAGAATATACAACGACATACGCAAAGTTTATAATACTAAAAATATTTCTCAAAATGTATTCGAAGTTCTTAAATCTTCAAAGTTCAGAAATGTGAATTTTGAAGAAGCAATCAAGAAAAATCTTCTTAAAGTGACCTCGAAAAACGAAGTTGTAAACAAGCTTAAAAATATCTACGAAAAGCAAATTCAGAAGTCCGACACAAAGAGAATTGTAGATAAAAGCGAGCGTGTAAACAGAGAAAACGTAAAAGTTTTGAGCGCTGAAGAGCACTTGACATCTGAAAATTTTGTAAACGTCAAAAGAAATAACAAGATTTTGGAAACGCGGTTTTTGGAGCAAGCCGGTTTGGCGCAGCAAATTTTAAATAATATAAATTCAAGAAGTGTAAATTATAAAACTCTTATAAACAGTATAGATACTGTTTCAAATAAGACGCACGAGCAAAAAGAAATTCTAAAAAGAATTTTTACTTCACATTTTATCGATGCTGAAGAAGGCTCAAAGATATTCCGCACAAAAAAGATAGATAAAATTATCAATAAGAGCCGTAAGTTAGTGCTTTCCGATAAAGAATACAGAATAACCGAACGGGGCGAAGAATTTACACCTGTTTATCTTAAAGAAAAAGTAATAAACAGTAGAGAAATCTTGAACGTAGTAGAAGAAAATATAAACAAAGTTCTAACGCCGAAAATTTTTACGGAAAACAAGATTAAACTTACCACAAAAGATATTCATCGAAGTATAATTGCTCCAAAGATAACAAAGCGTATAAGGAATGTAAACCAAAACCGGATGGAATATCTGGTGCATAGAGATATTAACACGCCTGTAGAGCGTTATCTGGATTATACCGAAACTCCATATATGGTCTATAAGGAAGAGCCCAGATTTGTGGGAGAAGGAAAGGCGGTGGAAACAAGACGCCCCAAAAAACAAGATACTTCACAAGAAAGCAGTGAAACACCTCACATTGAGCAGATTATTCAGCCCGAAGTGATAGATACAAAACAAATTGAAAAGAATATTATTTCTAAAACGCTGAGCAGAAGTGACGTGGAGCAAATGATACGTTCACATTTAAAAAAAGTTAACGTAGATGATATTTCAAGAGAAGTCATGGGGAGAGTAGAAAGTAAAATGCGGATGGACAGGCGTAGAAACGGAATTTTTTAAAATTTAACAAAAAAGATTATAAAATATATTCAGCCGGAGAAGAATGGAATTGAAGACGAGCAAAAAGATTAGAAAGATAAAGTAGATGATGTTGCGGGAGGAATATACTGTGGCTTTATTGACATCAAATAATTACGGAAACGATTTTTATATAGATATATACGTTGACGGAAAAAACATTAAGACTGATCGTATTAACATCAAAGGCGTTATGATCGATAGCGGGATACCGCCTGAAGCGGGAATTTGTGAGGTTCACATGGAAATTCCGGGTTATAATTTTAAAAATGAAAATGAGATAAATATTGACGATGAGTTCGGGCAAATAAAAGTCGGCAAACCTATGGAGATAAAAATTTCAAATTCGGAATCGAGTAAAATTAATACTGTTGTGTTTACGGGATTTGTGGAAAGAATTGAGTGTGAAATTGACAGTAATGCACGCGTTAATTTTATTTTGCATGCAATGGATGTAAAAATGTGGATGATGTCCAACAAGCTTACCGAGGAGCGCGGAAAAGGAAAAGCTTTGGAGCAGATTATAAAAACAGTTATAAACAACTACAGTTCTCAGTGCAAAATAGGCAAGATATCGCTTTTAAAAGATTTTATTTGCAACGGCACATTTTATCAGATAGACCAAAGCGATTATGAATTTTTGTGTATGATTGCAGATTTAACCGGTTCATTATTTTATGTGGATGCCGATGGCAAAATCAATTTTTGTGCGCCGAGCAAACTTGGCAAACCGAGCAACAAGATAAAATTTAAAGATGAAGTTGTTGAAAGGATAAAATTTTCGGCAAGTGTTTGGGGGACGCCGCAATCGGTAAAAGTAACGTCAATAGATCCCGATGATCCGAGCAAAACGATTTCGGCAACTTCGAGTTCGGCCAACTCCATTGGTTCCGGAAAAGCTTCAAAGCAAGTTGTACCTATGAATTATTCTTCGGAAAGAGCAGGAACCAGATATGTTAACATAATCGATAATTCCATAGATTCTAAGGATCAAGCCAAAGCGAGAGCAGATGCCGAATACAACAAACGAAACTTAAAATTTGTCGAAGCAGAGCTGCATACAAAAGGGAATCCTAAGATCGGAGCGGGGCAGGGGATAAATCTAAGTGGATTTAATGAGCCGTTTGACAATGATTATTTAATTATTCGTGTGAGACATTTGTGGGGAACATTTTCTGATCATCAGATGTATAGCACAGTAATATATATGGTTGCAAACAAATTCAAGCCTCAGGGAGGAATGATATAATATGCAAAATAAATGTTTTTCGGGGTTACACATGGCGGTGGTCACAAAAGTCGGAGGAGATGAAAAAGGTCTTAATCAAATAGAAACAAAGCTTGTCAGCGGAGGCGCCAATGGTATTCGGTTAGATTTTGCCCCGGTTTTGACAAATTCAGCCGGTCAGGACTACGGGATTGTTTCGTTACCCAAAGTGGGAGATTTTGTAATTGTTGCATTTTTGGGCAATGACATACAAAGACCTGTAATTTTAGGGAGCATACCAACTCCCACCAAAAAGCCTCCGATTAAAGTTTCGGAAAAAAATAACAGCAGAGTTCATAAAACTGCGGGCGGAATGGAGATAAGAATCGAAGAAGACGATAAAGAACCTCAAATTATGATAAAAACAAAAAGCGGACATACAGTCATTTTGGAAGATAGCTCAAATAATAATTTGTTAAATGTCAAGAGTCAAGATGGCAAAACGTCTTTGACTATGGATTTGAAAAAGAGTACGATTGAGCTCAGTGCAGGAGAAATAAACTTAAATGCAGAAAACAAAGTTGCCATAAAAGCAGGCAATAGTTCGGTAACGATATCAAATTCTTCGGGAATAGATATAAGCAGTCCGAGAGGCAGTGCGGGAATAGACGTAAATGAAATTAATTTCAAGGCAAAAGCTGCTGCATCTATCAGCGCAAACGCGCAGATAGATCTGCAAGGAAGTGCGGGAGCCAATTTAAAATCGAATGGTCCGACTCAAGTTAGCGGTTCTTTGATAAAAATCGGGTAAAGGAGGAATAAAAATATGTCTGTAATAAAAGGCTGGAAATTTCCGGTTCAGGTGGATAAAGAAAACGGAAGAATAAAGACGGTTGAAGATAATGAGAATATAAAGCAATCTGTGAGAATGATACTGGAAACCAGACCCAATGAGCGTAAAGTAGTGCCTCGTTTTGGTGCGGATCTGAGGCCGTATATGTTTGAGACAATTAATCCGGGAGTTATTTCTTCGCTTGAGGGTGAGGTTGAAAGCTCTGTAAAAAGATGGGAAAGTCACGTTGTGGATATGAATGTAAGTGTAAGGTCCGAGACAGGGACGGTATCTTATCTTGAGGCGAGTGTAGATTATATAACAGACATTGAGCCCACGCAAGAAAGAGTTTCCAAAGTGCTTTCAGATACAGATTAAAAAAATATATTTTATTTGCATACGGAAGGGAAGTGAATCGAGCCACCAAAGGATTATTGCATTTTTTGTGTGCGTGGCTCTGTGCGAATGAGTAATATACCTAAATTTGATAAACGTAATGCCAAAGACATCATGGAGCAAATAAAAGAATTAGCCGGCAAATATACGCCGGAATGGAATTTTGACGAGAACAGCGATGATTTTGGCGTTATTTTAAGTAAGGTCTACAGCAAGATGATGGAGAATACAATCACAAAGTACAACAAAATGTCGTATAACTACTACCTTACGTTTTTAAATACTCTAGGGACGAAATTACGTCCTGCGGCACCTTCTGAGGGTATAATTACCGTGGCCACCACTGCGGGCAGCGAGCCTATATATATAGAAAAGGGTTCTGCCGTTTATGCCGACGCCGACACAGAAGATGGTTCGGTGGTTTATGAGACCTTAGATTCACTGACTGCTGTGGATACTTCTGTGAGCAAGATATATTTTACGGAGCCTGATTCTGATTTTATAGGCTGCGTATACGGTGCTCAGAAAGATTCGGAGGATGAAGAAGAATCCGAAGAGGAGCCGGAAGACGCAGCGGAGAATAAGAAAGTTGGAAGTTTCAGAATTTTCGATAATATTTATTATGAGAATCTTCAGGCACACGAGATTTATATAGCTGATGATATTGTGTTCGACATGGCCAAGACTGATATTGAATTTTCATTTTACAACAATTTTTCTGCAAAAAACCAAAAAAAGCTTCCCGAGATATTTTCAGATTCAAAAAACGTAACGTGGGAATATTACGACGGAGAAAACTGGAAAAAAGTTGATAGTGCCGAAAAAACGGAGCGTGGTATAAGAATAAAATTTGAAGGTTCGACAAAACCGTGTGAAGTTCATGGAGTCAAATCGAGATACATTCGCTGCATATTTAAGAAGATACCCGAAAGTGGTGTGTCTTTGACGTCAATTAAATATCAGACAAGATCGGAAGGTTTGAAAGCCGATTCACTTTTTGCAAACGAGTCGGATCTTCCCGAAACAGATTTTTATCCGTTTGATGAGCAGTATAGTCTTTATGGTGCTTTCTCGATTAAATGTGATGAAGCACTGACGAAAAAAGGCGCTATGGTTGAACTTGCGGTTGACATGCAGTTTGTAAAGATAAAAACAGATGCAGAAATGCCGGGTAAACGCTACAAAATAATCATGAGCGATGTTGATTTTGCCGACCTTGATCCAAAAGATATTGAAATTCAAAAAGTCAAGTGGGAATATTGGAACGGTAGAGGCTGGACGGCGCTCAGAGTTGACGATGAAGCCGAAGAATTTTTTAGTGTGAGCAAAAAGAGCAAGGATACTCACAGAGTACTTAAATTTAAATGTCCGAGCGATATTGAATCGATTTCAGTAGGTTCGGATGAAGGAAATTTCATCAGAGCCAGAATCGTCAAAATGAAAGATCAATTTGATTTTTATGCAAATTACATCACACCATATATTCACGAAGCAAAAATAAAATATTCATACGGCGAAGAAGGGCACATCGCCAAAGAGATAGTAGTAAAATCCGACATGCGTGAAAATAAAATCGATATCTCATCAGGCTCATTAAAGAAGATTGCCGAGCGTAGACTTTGTGAATTTCCGGCGATGTATATGTGTTTGACGCGGCCGCTTTCACAAGGTATGATTCGCATGATGATAGACATTGAAGATGGAATACACAGATACAATCCGACATTAAAATGGGAATATCTGGCGGATGATCATAAAGGCGGAAAGATTTGGAAACACCTTGACGTTATGGATGGTACGGATGCTTTTTCACACAGCGAAACAGTGACTATAATAGGGCAAAACGATTTTAAAAAAGCTAAAATATTTGATGCAGAGGGTTACTTTTTAAGAATTATAAATCCCGACAAAAAATATTCTAATCCGGAAAATATAGCAGGACGTCCTGTTATAAATGATATTAAATTTAATGCAGTAAGAGTTATTCAGCGCGATACACAAGAACCTGAATATTTTTCCATAGAGCCCGGCGAAGAAGATAAAATATGCAATCTTGCGTCGACTAACGCGTCGAATGCCGAAGTTTGGGTAGATGAATGCGAAAATATTTCCACAACCGAGCAAGAAAAACTCCTCAGTATGCCGCGTACAGAAGTCCAGCCTGTTTATGACGATTTGGGCAGGCTCGAAAATTTGTGGGTAAAATGGAAACCGGTATCCAATTTGATAGCCTACGGCACAGAAGATAGAGTTTATGAAATAGATTATTCTCAAGGCACGGTTAAGTTTGGTAACGGAAAGAACGGTAAAATTCCGTCGTCGCAATATAGTGAAAGTATAAAAGTGCAGTACTGTATTTGCAGTGGCAGCAAGGGAAATATTGATTCTCGCAAGATAAACGATTTTGTGATTTCGATTGGCAATATCGATAAAGTCGAAAACCCCACACCAATTATGGGCGGAGTTGATATGGAGACTATAGATAGTGCGGCAAGAAGGATGTTTTCGCAAATTTCGGGAGGGAACAGAATAGTTTCTGTCAGCGATTTCGAAGACGCAATATGCTTTAACGACAGAAATATTTATAAAGTCAAATGTTTGCCCCATATAAATGAACAAAGTGAAGATGAAATAGGTGTAACATCGGTATCGGTACTGCCTAGGGAATTTATGAAAGGGTATGAGAAGTTTCAAGGCATAAAAAATAAGATTTGGCAGTTTATCGACGAGAAAGCCCCTGTAACTTTGGCAAATTCCAGCAGACTCAGAATTTTTGAAGTCAATTATGTTGAAACAAGTGTAAGTTTAGAAGTTGCGATAGATGATTTTAATTCATATCAATCGGTATATAAGGGAATCGAGAATAAGCTGAAAGAATTTTTAAATCCGATTAGCGGTAATTTTTCGCGCAAAGGCTGGGGAATAGGAGATTTTCCCAGAAAAGAGCTGATTTATAATTACATCAAGGCATTACCCGGACTTAAGTGGATAAAGAGTATAAATGTATTCACGCAGCTTGTTACAAATGAGGGTAAAAAAGAAGTTGACTATGAAAAAGTGAAATATAACAAATTTGCAGTTCCCGTATACGGCAAGCCGGAAATAAATATAACCGTGAACTGAATTGGAAGTGAATAGAAATGATAGAAACTCAAAATTTAAATAATGAGTCAGTTGAAGAAATCCTGGAAGAAAGTTTAAATAACGTTGTTTATCTCAGTGACCAGTGGACGGATTTTCAAGAAGCTGATCCGGGAATCACGCTCATTGAACTGTTTGCGTGGCTCAATCATGCACAGCATCAATATTTAAATGTTTTTTCGCCGGGAGTTCAAGATAATTTTTTAAAGCTTCTCGATATTAATATATGGCGACGCAGAGGTTCTGAGACTTATATTGAAGTTTCGGAGGTTTCAAAAGACGTGAGTATACCCATACGTACGCCGTGGATTTCGGGTGACATGGTGTTTGAAAATCTTAATCATCAGACTGTTGCCGGTGCGAAGATACTGAGTGTTGAGTTTGAAAATCCCGAATCGCCGTCCGAAGAGGAGTATTATAAATTTGACGGTACTCAGAATTTTTATCTTTTCGGGAAAGACACCAAGCGTAAAAATGATAGTAATGTTATAAGAAGCTTTACAATCAATTTTGATCGCCCATTACCGAAAGATTCAATTTTTAATATTTATTTTTCGGTATATAGCGGAAAAAATATCAAGCGTAATCCGGTACGTTCAAGCGATAAATTTGAGCCCATGGCAAAAGTCAAGTGGGAATATTACGGGAAAAAATGCGGAAAAATCGGTTGGCACGAGGCCAAGGTGAATCGTGACAATACTTATAATTTTCTGTTTTCGGGTATAGTAAAGCTGATATGTCAGGGTGAAATGACGCCGATTGATGAAGTTTATAAACTACGAGTAACGCTTGTTTATGATGAATATGATTATCCGCCGAGAGTAAACAATATTTTGATGAACGTGATGAAAGCTGTTCAAAACGACACTTGGTGCGATAACGTGATAATCACCAAAGAGCAGATAGACGCCGACAGAACAGTACAAATTTTTACAAATATAGCAATATACGGCAGAAGCGAAGTTTATCTGAAGAAGCGCGGCGGATGGGTCAGAACGAATATACCAACTTTTAAATCTATGATTACGGACGGCAGATTAATAGTTGATCTAAGCGGCGTTTGGGATGAGATTAAAACTCTCAAATCGGCAGATGAAGCAGTAATGGTTGTTTCGTATAATAAAGATAAACTTTCGGAACCGGTTTTGGGCAGCGGGACGGCCATGTCGGAACAGATATTTAAATTTGACACAAAAAATTTGCAAGACAGTGATTTGGAAATCATGGTGTCGGAAGCAGTAGACGGCGAAGAAATTTTTTATAAATGGAAACCGGTGCGAGATTTTTCTTCATCGAATAAATACAGCCGTCATTACATGATTGATGACGAAGAAGAGCAAATAATTTTTGGCGACCACGAGCATGGCGCTGCTCCAAGAATAGGCAAAGACAATATAAGAATCTGCAGACTCAGGCGTACCAGAGGCAAAGAATCCAATTGCAAAGAAGGTCTGATTAAGAGCGTAATAACGCAGAATAAGACTATAAAAAACAGCCGTATAAACCAGATTTTGCCTGCAACGGGCGGAGCGGATGAAGAAACAACAGAGCATGCAATGGGCAGAGCCGCAGAACTTTTTAATAATCCCGAAAGAGCAATAACTCTTAAAGATTATGAATCGATTGTAAAGCGAACGCCGGGACTTACTTTTACAAACGTAAAAATTTTACCGAATTATATGCCGGGAGAAGATGTTTCGAAGCAAAACTGTGTTACTGTAGCGGTTAGGTGGAACAGGAAAATCGGACTCACATTACCGAAAAGTTTTGAAAAGAACATAATGAATCACATCAACAAATATAGGCTGATAAACACAAAGATAAAGATTGTCAGTCCGGTTTATATAGGTCTTGTGATAAGCGGAGATGTGGTGGTTGATTCTTCTTACCGCGAATCCGAAGGGCGTATTGAAGAGGAGATTAAAAATTTTGTCGATAAAATAAATCGTGATTTGGGTAAGACGCTCCATTACGGCGACATGTTTGGAATGATAGACAGATTAAAATATGTTTTAAGGCTCGAAACGCTAAGAATACTGCCGCTTGGTGACGGAGCAACCAAAAATGTTTCGGATGATATTGTAATTCCTCCGAACGGGGTATATTATATAGACAAAATAAATTTTAATTACATCAAAGGCACCGATATTTTTGGTAGATAGGAGGTAAAATCATGGCATCAGGAGCAAGAAGTTTTGTGCTGAACCGAAGGAGTGATTGGCAGAGTAAGAGCATCATAAAGAATATAAAGTTTAAAAATGATGTGGCGGTTTCGGACATTAAGAGCGGAGAAAATGGTGTTTATATATCATCGCCGTTTGATTCTCTTGAAAACGGCACAGTATGGCATAGGTTCAGGGCGAAGATAGGATGTCCGCACACGGCGAAGTATAGGCTGAGGTTTTACGCAAGCGATACGCCCGATATATATATACCACTCCCGGGCAAAAAAAGGCCGACGAAAGTTGATATCAATGAATTCATGCACGACCCTGAAATTGAGATAAACCGAAAAGTGGATACATTCGATTATATAGGCGCAAAATACTATGAAAACGTAGACGACGTTTTGCTTTATGATCTGCAGGGGCGGTATTTGTGGATGTGCATAGAGATTGTGGATTATGAGGCGCGTGCAGTAAAGATAGAATCCGTAAAGATAGAGTTCCCGAGAGTTTCGTTCATTGAATATCTTCCTGAAATTTACAGGGCAAGTCATGATAATTCATCATTTTTTTCAAGATTTTTGGGAATTTTCCAGTCGCTCTACGTTGATCTCGAAGACGAAATGGATTTTACGGCACGGAATTTTGATACCGAGATGGCAACAAAAGATTTTTTGGAATGGATGGCGGATTGGCTTTCGGTAGAGAATGCATCTGTGTGGGGAGAAGAGAAGCTTAGAAAACTTATTAAAAAATGCGTTAAGATTTATAAGATGAAAGGTACAAAAAGAGCCGTGGCGAAGATAGTGGAGGAATACACGGGCGTTGAACCGATTATAGTGGAACAATTTGATGTAAAAGAAAATATGTATTACGGCAAACAGAAAGAAGTGGTAGAAAATTTATTTGGTGATAGCGGATATGTTTTTACGGTTATGCTTCCCGAATCGCAAGTAAAGGATAATGAAAGTTATGTTGAGCTTCTGAGAGTTATAAACAGCGTAAAACCTGTTGATTCGAAATGTAATCTTGTAGTTCTGGGCGACCGGATATATCTTGACCACCACTGTTATATGGGCATGAATTCATTCATTACCAACAATGAAGATTTATCTCTTGGCACAAATATAAGGCAGGTAAATAACCTTGTTATTTCTGAAAATACCGTTTAAAAAATAAATTTTAATGTGAAATGAGGGCTTAATGTGAACAATAAACAGTATTATTTATGCGAAAGAAACAACTATTTCTTTGGAAAACTTATGACCGTACGAGATTTTGAAAGTGAGCAAACCTACATGAACTCAAAGCGCAGGCTTGGCAACAGGATGATGGGCGGTGTTGGTATAGTATCGGGTCTTGATGTTGTTTTGGTCGACAATAAAACATTTTCTCTTGATCCGGGCATGGCGCTCGACTACATGGGCAGAGAGATTGTAGTGCCCGAACCATATGTAAGACGTCTTAATGTAATAAAGGGATTTGAAGAGAATAAAGATAAAGGTATTGTGTATTTGTGCCTTGCCTATAAAGAAGAATTGAAAGAAACCACTTTTTCTGTAGCAAGTTCAGGAAAATCAGGAGGTGTGAGTGAGGAATATAACCGCATAAGTGAAGGATATGAACTTTTTATTACGTCCGAGAAGCCAAAAGAGGAAGAGCTCAAACTTGATTATCTTGTCAACCGGAGGATCAAGGTTTATGACGAAGACGGGATAAAAATAATGCTTGATGTGAATAAATACGTGAATCCGAGCAAATGCGTGAAGGTTTCGGTGATTTTTGAAAAAGAAAATATCGAAGCGCCCGTAAATTATTCATTTAAACTTGGCGGAGAATTTTTCAAATCTGTTGAGGGCGAAAAAGAGCTTGAAATTCACTACAACGAAACAGAAATTTCCACATTCAAAAGCGAGAAAGATGATTATTATCTTTATTGCGACGCAGCTTCCGATGCGCTCACCGAAGTAATACTTGATAAAAATTCATTCAAGCTTTCTGTGGGAAAAGAAGAAAAAAAACTCACAGATGACATAAAAATTCCGATTGCAATCAAGACTTCGTCGATAAAAGATACAATAGTAAATGATTACTATTCCAAAAATTTTAGAGAAATAATCGAAAATGTTGAAAATAAATACATCTATCTTGCAAAATTCCACATAGTCACAAATCAGCTCACGTATTTCATCGAGAGTTTCGAGAAAAATCCATGCAAGCAATACCTATACAGCAACGAACTGATTAATTTGCTGCAGGACGTGGAAGGTGCGCAGGCCAAAGCGCCGTCCGTAGAGCCGATTAAACCGGATGAAGAAGAAGTCAAGCCGGACGTGGAGGAGCTCCCCGAATCTAAAATTGATAATATAGTTACGGGTGTGGAGAGAATCAATTTAGGGTTCAATCCAAAAGTCGGGAAATCTTACTATTCATATGAATTTGTTCATGGTTTGGGCGAAGGAAATGTGGCACTGGTCACGGCAATAGACAACAACGCAAACTACATGACCGATGACAAAGGACTTTTGGTGTTTGGCGACAAGGGAATATTTACAAAAGAAGAAATATCGATTTCTGCACCGAATGTACAAATCGGAGGCATAGTAAATTCCGTAAAGGGAACGGTCAGACTGGGCGTCAGGCTGCTTGAACGTACGACCGCACAGGCTGTGGATGTCAGATGGTGGGCATTCAAGCCGGTTGAGATTCAAGAGCAACAAGAAGATTTGGTAATTGATGAAAATGTGAGAGTTGTAATAACACCGAATACGATAAGAGTCAAGCCGCTTGAACAAGTTCGATTCGAAGCCCATATCGAAGGCGCAATAAGTCAAGAAGTACGCTGGGGTATGGCCGAACAAAATACGGGCACAATCGACAATAACGGACTTTATACAGCGCCTGCCAAAGAAGGTGTATATGAAGTCAAGGCATACAGTGTGAAATTTGAAAACAAATCAGATTCGGCATATGTAGTTGTAAGCTCGGTTGAATAGATAAGAATATTCCCGCTTTTGCTGTGTGGCATTGGCGGGAATTAAAATAAAATTTGGAACGATTCAAATTTTTTATCAGCGCTGTTATGAACGCTGTTTATATTAAAACCAATAGAACCTAAATGCTATGCATCTTGGGCGTGGCGAGAAATTGAGATAACGTATCGACTAATTCTAGCGATTCCTGACGATATTTTTCCGGGAGCTGATCGTAGACAAGATCCGGATTGCACAGATAATGACCTCCGGCATAAGACCATACCACAATGGGAGTGCCGGGAATTGAACCTCGGAAAATTGCTTTTCGTTGGAGTTTTGCATATATTTTCTTTTGCAGACTAAAAATTTTACTCACATCCGCCGGCATTACGGCGCGTGGTACGCCCGGCACTCGAACGCTGTGTGAGTCTACGGCTGACCAATGTATGTGGTCGGCGATGACTAAACAGTATGACCCGAATAGTTTGATTAATAATTTATAAGATTGAAGAGCTGCGCTGCGTAACGCCGATTTGATGTTTATTTCGAGACTGGTTTTTACGTGTCGGTAAAGAGGTGTACTTCTCAGCCTTCTATGTACGTCGGGTTTGATTACATCAGCTCTACAGGTTGGAATTATTAGTGTGGTGATTGCCAAAAACAGTGACAAAAACTGCATTTTTTTCATATTAATAACCTACTTATCTCAAATAATTTATGATACTTACGGCTTTATTGTATCTATTTAGACATAAATTTTCAATATTTTTTTAGTAGAAATTTGTGGTAAAATGTCTGATTTTTAAGTGAATAAAAAGCTAAACTGCTTCCGATAATTCATCTTAGAAATAAAATTTTTAAGGAAGTAGAAGACATATGAAGACCATAACAAAAGCTGTGATTAGCGGATTTATTATTTCGATATTTTGCTCTTTTTTGGGCTTTTTCGAACGATGCGATAGTGTAAGCAATAAAATTTTCAGATTACATATAATAGCAAATTCAGATAGTGCTGAAGATCAAGCTCTCAAGCTCAAAGTCAGGGACAGAATCTTAAATGATTTTGGAGATAATTTTTCTTCGGCTGCCGATATCATATATGCAGAACAAATTGCAGAAGAAAAGTTAAGTGAGATTGAAAATATAGCGCAGAATGAAATTTTGGAAAACGGATATGAATACACTGCAAAAGCGAGAATTGTACACATGTATTTTGACACTCGTTACTACGGAGATATAACCATGCCTGCAGGTTACTATGACGCTCTCAGGATAACAATAGGAGAAGGAAGAGGCAAAAATTGGTGGTGTGTAATGTTTCCGCCTATGTGTTTGTCAGCGGCTGAGGGTCATGCTGAGCTTGATAAAGTTTTAGATAGCGGTGAAATCGAAATGCTCGATTCAGGGGAGAAGTACGTTTTGGAATTTAAAATTGTTGATTTTTACGCCAAATGTCAGGAATTTATCAGAGAATTTATTTATGAACCGTTTAATAAAATTCTTAGCAAGATAGATTTCCCTTATGAAACAGAATTGGCTATTTTAGATGTTTTTGATATGTTTTAAATATTTTTATTGAAAATTATATTTATATATTTTATAATAAGAGAATAAAAACAGAAGGAGGTAATTAGTATGCTTTCTAAGCGTTCCGGGGCAGTGAATTTAAGTGAAAAATGGCGTGAACAGTTGCAAGAAAGGATTAAAACAATCAAAAACGCTTCTGAAGAAGTTGACCGCATAGCGATTTTATGTAAAAATGGACTGAGAAGAGCGCCCGGAGGGGAAACTCTGAAATTCAAGAATGGCTTTAATGTACGTGTTAAATCTATCGGAAATGGTAATTTTGTTGAACAAACTTTGCAGAGGCTTAAAATTCCGTTTGAAGATTGGTCGTGCAATGTTGTGTATCATGCGTTAACTGATGAGGAAGATAACCCAATTGTTTCTTTGCCAAAAGAAATGAGAGGAGACATCAAGAAACTCTACGATGCGGCAAGCAAGGAAACGAAGAGGTTGATGTCAAATTGTAGAAAAATGAAACGCATTTCAACAAGGATAGATTCATTGCTTCAGAAAATACAAAAAGTAGTTGACAAAATTATGAGCGAAAATATGGCGAAAGGGCTGGGGTTTGATTATCAAGGGAGAATTCATAGAGGTTCGCGTAATTATAGAGAGTTTGAGAGGTTAAAAAAAGAATATGAACGTTTAGTGATTAAGTTGATTCGTCTAAAATCTGAGATTAGGCGTTTGTTAACTGATTTTGGCGTATCTAAAGGGAAAGCTCAAGAAGTTTTTGATAGTATAAAATGTCCGACATACGACGTAGGCAAGTTGAGAAAAATGAAAAAATAAAAGACTTAGGATAAACAACAAACTCGAATCAATAATAAAATCCGCCGTTTTTTAGGCGGATATATTTTTTTACTATTTTTTAAGAGGTCTCATCGTCGG
>CALWJB010000086.1 GCA_944380895.1 uncultured Clostridia bacterium
CTTGAATACATCAAAAATTTTAATTTTTTCGGCGACATAAAAATAATACTAAAAACCATAAAAGCTGTGATTTCAAAATAAAAAGAGGTAATTCTTAAAATGAGGCACAATATAAAATTTTCACCGCCCGACATATCGAAAGAAGATATAAAAGCAGTGACCGACGCGATGAATTCGGGTTGGATAACAACAGGTCCAAAAACAAAATTATTCGAACAAAAAATAGCCGAATATTGCGGCACCAATAGGGCAGCTGCACTAAACTCTGCAACAGCATGCCTTGAAATGACGCTTAGAATCCTTGGAATAGGAAAAAATGACGAAGTAATAACAAGCGCATATACCTATTCGGCTTCTTGCAGCGTAATTCTACACGTCGGAGCAACTCCGATATTGGTCGATACCGCAAAAAATTCCTTTGAGATGGACTATGAAAAACTCGAAAAAGCCATAACTTCAAAAACAAAAGCGATTATCCCCGTAGACTTGGGCGGCGTGATGTGTGATTATGAAAAAATTTTTGAAATTGTAAACGCTAAAAAATCTATATTTGAGCCTTCGAACAAAATTCAAGAAAAATTTGGCAGAGTAGTAGTTTTAGCTGACGGTGCACATTCTTTCGGCGCAAAGCAAAATGATAAAAAATCCGGAAGTATCGCAGATTTCACATGTTTTTCATTCCACGCCGTAAAAAACCTCACAACAGCCGAGGGAGGAGCTGTAACTTGGAAATCCGAAAGCTATCTTGATGACGATGAAATATATAGGCAATATATGCTTTTATCGCTTCACGGACAAAATAAAGATGCTCTCTCTAAAACTAAGGCAGGCGCATGGGAATATGACATAATATATCCCGCGTATAAATGCAATATGACGGATATCACTGCAGCACTGGGAATTTCTCAGCTTAGCCGCTATGATGATCTCCTTGCAAGAAGAAGAGAGATAACCGAAATTTACAATTCGGGATTAAGAGAATTAAAGGTTCAAACACTTCCGCATATTACTCAAAATTCAAATTCGAGCTGTCATCTTTATATGACGAGACTCCTTGATAAAAACGAAAAATTTAGAAATAAATTCATTGAAAATATGGCAAGTGCGGGCATCCCGACAAACGTACACTACAAAATTTTACCCATGTTTACGGCTTATAAAAATATCGGTTTTAACATAAAAGATTTTCCGAATGCTTATGAGATGTATGCAAACGAAGTAACTTTACCGCTTCATACACTTCTTAAAAATGAGGAAATATATTATATTTTGGAAAATTACAAAAAATTTATAAAATAAATTCTATAAAATTACAGTAAAAAAAGCAGGGTTCTATGTTTTCTAAAGATTTAATAAGTTTAACAAAACGAAATATGCTCAATTCAAGTCTTTTCAGAAAGACATACATTCTTGCGCTTTCTTTTGAAATGATAGCTTTTTTAGATATAATTTCTTTAGCCTTCAAATCGCTCATACTTTGCTGGGGATTATTCATTTTAATTCACGATTTTTTTATTGAAAAAAGATCATTTAAAGTAGCACATAAAAATTTATTTTGGGCTTTTTTGATTTCAATGACGCTCACATCTCTCATACACTTTACAATATGGTTCGTACCGAATATGGTAATAGTTTACTACACAGCCTTGTGTTTTTTTGTATTTTACGGAATGTACACTCAGCAAAGCCTGCACGAAGCCGAAAAAGAAATGATATTTATATTAAAATTTTGGTCGGTTTTCGCTATGGTTTTTGGATTGCTTTCACTAATATTACTGTTTGTAAAAAGTGAATATACGATTTTTGGATATAATTTGGGAATTTTCAGAAACAGACTCATCGGAATTTATACCAATTCAAATATACTGGCTTTTTCTATGGTTCAATCTGTGGTGGCGTGTGATTTTCTGGCAAACCACTATGTCGAGACAAAATTGGGAAACAAAAAATTTAATATGGTATTTTTGATTTTTTGTGTTATCATCAACTTGATTTGTCTTTTTTTATCGGATTCAAATGCATCGTTTTTATTTATAATAATCTACTGCGCAATAAGATTTTTTTGTAATTTGTTTTTTAGAGAGAAAAATTTCAAAGGCATACGGCTTCTAAAAACTCTGATGATTGTAATGAGTTTTTGTTTGGTTATGGTTTCTGCTTGTTTTGCACTTCGGAGCGTTTGTCAAAAATTAATGAGCGTAATCGTAAACGACGTGCACAAACAGGAGAGAGTTGTCAAAGATATGATAAACGGGAATAAACCCGGCGATATGGTAAAATCCGTAGATGAACATATAGATTCAATAATTATTCAAAACGAAAACGGTTCGGGAGCACATATCGGACGCTCGAATTATGAAGTCAGCAGCGGCAGAATTACGCTTCTTAAACAGGGAATTTCAATCTTTAAGCATAATCCGATTATAGGTATAGGTCGGGCAAATCTTTTGCTTTATGGAAAAAAGTACATCAAAAACGGACTTATACATCCTGATCTTCACAATGGATATCTGACAATACTTGTGTGTTACGGACTTTTGGGATTTGGAATATTTACAATCATTACTTTTGTTGTGGCGCTGGATGTTTGCAAACATCTTTTCAGCAGTACCGGGAAGAGCTATTTTGGTGTGTTTAAACGCTTGTTTTCGGCGCTTGTGGCTTACTGCGGATATTGTCTTTTCGAAAAGGCTATCTTATTCGATATGACTTTTATGGTCGGTTTTTTCTGGCTGATTTTAGGATATACAATGCAGTACATAAAAAGCTCAAACACAGATGTTTAAAGATAACAGCCAAATATAAATATTATTTATGCCTTTTTGATTTTTTTCAATAAGGTTTTTTTATTTATATTTATTTCCGGAAAAAAATTATAAAAACTACTTGACAACAGAATGTATAATATGTAATATACATAATATAATAAAAAAGAAAGGATGTGCTTTTTATGGCAATAATCAACGTTAAGGATAACACTTTTTTTAGCAACATTAAAAAACTCGCAAAATCTACGTCATTTAAGATGAGATCCCCAATATTATCAAAATTTTTACTTAAAATAATCAGTTGTATCGAAAATGAAAAATACGACGAAAATGATCACCTAAAATTACTTTCGAAAGTAAGCTTTAAAACATGTAGTCTTTTTGAATGTATTTTGATCTATACGCTTCTACGGATATTTTATGAACGAAAAGATAACTCCAACGTAACAGATACAGTTTCATTTTCTGACAATAAACCACGTAATATGGAAGACGTAAGAACTTCCCTGGCTCAAATAAATAATCAACCGTTTTACAGCAAACTTTGCGATATAATACGCCACCGTTTTTTTGGTGAAACGTCAGTGCAGCCGTGGAAAAACGCCATGAGTAAATTTAAAAAAT
This sequence comes from uncultured Clostridia bacterium, assembly GCA_944380895.1. GTDB lineage: Bacteria > Bacillota > Clostridia > Oscillospirales > Acutalibacteraceae > UMGS1491. Next base: position 3,393 of record CALWJB010000086.1, read on the forward strand.
TAGTAATGTCCGGCAGCTTGGAAACTGATGCAGAACCCTCGGAATATCCAACAAGTGACGACAATGTAGAATCAAACGATATCCAGGATGTAATTCACGAACAATAATATAAATTTTATAAAAACAAAAGTATCTATTGTTGTGTGTTTGTTTGAAATTACCATTAAAAGCGATATAACAATTGGCATCACGATTTATTAAGTTGTTTCGAAAACGTGAACCGGACATATAACTTTGAGCAAATTCAATTTTATAAAAAACAATGAATTTTGTGCAATTTAGGAGATGGGTTGATTATGAGTCGTGTGAAAAAAATCAAGAACGAAAAAAAGCTGGCAAATTTCGAAAAAGCTTTACCCAGTGTTTTGGCAACAAGCAGTACAAAAAAAATAATAAGAGCAGCATCAAAGGGAGATCTGGAGGAATACGGAAAAACTTTTAAGGGATACAACTGGGCTCGAACGCGTGATTACAATTGTGTTCTCTTGATTTTTTCTCCGATAGTAGCTGCCGCTCAAGCAATTGCCAATGAAGTTAAAAAACGTAATTCGGAAGAACCTTTATTCGATAAAAACAAACAAGAAGATGAAAAATGGATTACAATAATTGAATTGTTAAATAAATGTTTGAGTAACGAAGCAAAACTAGGTAATTTATGCAATCATATCGGTAGTGGCAAAGGAAAAGAAATTGAACAAACATTAAGAAATTTTCAAGATTATAACAATTTGATTGGTTACTTGGTTTATGGAGATGAAACCAAGAAAAGTGATCCGTTGATAAAAAGATCTAAAAATATTTCGTCTTGGAAAGTAAACGGAAAGTATATTAGAAACAAACTGGTACCTTTTGTAAACGCAATTAATCCTAAACTTGGTGAAATAATGAAAAAATCAGTGCTCAAAACCCAACAAGAGAGTAACGCCAGCTCGGCGGCAAATTTAGGTAATGCTGCAACCCTTCCCACACCAAAAGAACCCCCCCGTGTTGCGGATAGCAGCACCAGCCCACCGGAAGTCTTTGAGAAGAAAGACTTGAATGGTCAATCCATTTTAGATAATGTTATAAAACAGAAGCGCAAAGAATTAATTGAAAAAACTAACAAATCAGCACAAGAAGAATTTGAAAAATTAAAAAATCAACATAAAATTTGTGCAGTGGAAGCCGTTTATTCGGAAAATGCATCCAATTTACCATTTTTAAAAAGCATGCAATTCCACTATAACATTTCCACTACGATACCCTCAAAAGAAAACTTTAATATTCCTTCTTTGACGAGTAGTGGAAAGACGAAAAAAATCAAGCTATCTGTGGTGTTTACGGATAAAGATTTGAATAAATTTATATCTATGGATCTAAAAAGCAAGGAAGATGTAGATGAAGCTTTTTCTAGATCTACTGAGGATATTAAAAAAAACATATTGTTATTAATAACAAAAATTAACGATTTCTTAAACAATATAACAACGGAAAAAGACAAATTTGAGAAGCTTAAAAATAAAGAAATTTTGTTTGCTTTCGATAAACAAAAAGACTCTTATGTATACCTTCATGACTACGGCGGCGAAATAGTGCTAAATTGCCGTACGCTGTTCGATAGTGAGTTTGATGACGACGGCAAGATTGAAGAAAAATTAAAAAAGATATACTCCGAACTTGAAAGCTTATCTAAAACTCTGGAAACCCAAGGCGAAACACCGGCAACAACACCGGCTCTGTTTGACCGTGTACCCTATAATGATGATACTGATGATAGCAGCGGTTGGGGATCAGATGATGAATCAGACAAGAAAAGCGAAGACTCAGACACAATAGAACAAAAAATCAAAGAATTAGCGGGCAAAGGACCAAAAAGCGAAGATCAACTTCGTGAATTTTTAACAAAATTAAAAGGAAAATATATATTTAACGTTGAGGATATATTAGATGCTTTAGAATTATTCAATAGTGATAAAAATTATAAAGAAAACGATATTATAGAAATTTTTGAGATAAAGCATGAGTTGAAATTAAAAAATTTAGATGATGCAATAAAATTATTCGAAGCAACTAAAAGAGATGGAGGCCCGCTACAAAAATTTGGATACGGAATGATTAACACCGCGGCCGACTTAGCAGGAACTTCTATAGAGGAAGCCATCGCTAGTATTGAAAGAATTTTTACTGAACATAATGACGCTACTACCTTCTTAAGCGTCGTTGATACTTTCGTGTGGAGTAAAAAATTTGAAATCTCAGAAGGTGATGCGATGACGCTTTCATTAGCAATGAGAAGTGACAAATTCCAATCCATCATAAAAGTAGCACCTACAAACATGTCCCTAAAAACTCAAACAATGGACTTAGATGACGTTGCCAATGTTGCAAAGGCTATTATTGATTTAAATTTGCATACCGAAGAAAAGATAGAAAAAGCACTACGTATAATAGTCTATCTTGAAAAAAACAAGAACTGTAATCTAGATGACGCTATAAAAGTCCTTAAACATTTAATGAACTCACAAACAATAAACTGGACAAATATTAATAACACAGGTATAGATAAAGCTTATGAAAAAGTTTTTGGAGAAGAAATGAAACAGAATCAAAGAAAAGCAAAAGCTTTAAGAAAAAGGCTTAAGAAGTGGCGCAAGAGGTTAAATCCCTCTAGCAGTGGCGAAAATAGCGATAGCGAGAGCGAAGACGAGAGCAAGGAGAGAAGCAGCAAGATCAGGAGCAAGCGCAGAAAAAACCAAAGGACAAAGAGAAAAAGAGAAAAAAAGCAAGAAGAATAAGAAATGGGAGAAAGAAAATCCAAGGGGAGTAGCACCAAAAAATTAATGATTACGATGATGACGAGAAAGAGGACTACGAAAATGACGGCGACGGATGGGTAGATTCTCTTAAATAGTGGCGAAAAAAAAAAGAAAGCTGGGTTAATTTTGGCAAATATACGACCGATTAGAGAGGGGTTTGAAATCGTAAAAAATATAAAATCTGACATTAAAAGCTCAGTAAAAATACTTGTAGATCACGCAGTTAGGGGTAACTCTAAATTTGCGTCTGAACTCAGAAGAATAAGCTGGAACAGTTTGCCTGCAAAAGATGTTTTTTATATAATTTTGCTGATAATTTCATACGGCCTCAAAACAAAAAGAGAACTGTTCGAAAAGTATGTTAGACAAGAATACATGAGAGGTAACGCTTCTGTGTTTAATCTCATGCTGGACTATAGCGGCGTAAAAGTAAAAGAATGCTTAAATAACTGCG
>CALWJB010000087.1 GCA_944380895.1 uncultured Clostridia bacterium
CAAGATAAAAAGACCGAGAATTTATCAGAAAGCTCAAAAAGCTGATATTCTCCGTCTTTGTTTAGTTTTAAGATATATGTTTTTATCACTTTTTCGTGTTGGCTTTCATACCCCGACTTATATGCCGATAGCTGTACGCTCCAAGTATTTAAATACGTTTCGCTTGTTGTTTTTAGGTCAAGCAGCACGATACCCTCCTCTGTTTTGTATACCTCATCGATAGTCATGCCGTATAAAAGTGATTTATGATACGTTCTAAACTCCGAGTTTAAAAGCTCCCAAGTATTATGCTCACTTCTAAATTTTTTGTAAGCATCGAGGTAACCTAAGATTTCTTCATCAAACTTTTTCAAATCATACTTTGACATGAACTCGATAGCTCTGTGAATTTCAGTTCCTCGTTCGGCTGCTTTTTTGAGTGTTTTTGCATTTATCTTTCCATAAATTTTTTCGTGAATAGGCTGCAATATTTCCGAGACGGAGGGAATAAGACTATCGTCTAAAAAATATTGATGTTTTTCTTCTACAAATGTTAATTTGGGCATTTAATCACTTCTTTCTTCTTCTAAAAATGAATACTGGTTGGCTGAATATCTTCCGTCAGCTCTGACTTGCTTTTTATAAATCAATTTTTTGGTTTTAAGCAAGCTCAAGTATTTTCCGAGTGTTAAATTTGAGATCCTGAGATTTCTTGAAAGTTCATATCTTGAAATTTTAACCGAATTATTTTCGCTAAAGATTAGCAAGTATATAAAAATAACTTTTTCACAGATACTCAAATCTAAGCGTTTCAAAACTTCTTTAATTTTATTTATTTTTTCTTCCAAATTAATCACCAACTTCTTTATTCTCTAAGTCTGTAAGGAAAGCATCGATGTCTATTGTTTCAGCTATAATCTGAAGATGTGTGTCCATACATTTGGGACAGTAAATTATACCATCTATTTTGTAACAATTATCACCTTCAAAAATTTCTTTATCGCAAATATCACACTTGTGCATATAGGTTTTTTTATTTTTCGGTATTTCTAAATGCAAGCCATTATTTAAATTTTTTAGCACATTTTTTCTCCTTTCGTGTTAATGATTCTCCACTTACAATTTTTAGAATAACTTTTAGTCTATTTTCCAATTTTTCTTTTTCCAAAATAATGACTATTTGATTGAAAAACAGAATTGTTACTAAAAAAAGCAAAATTACATCCGTAGTGATAAACACTTCTACACGCTCCTTTTGTAAAGAATAATAAAATCAACACTTTTTGGTGTTGACTTTGATGCTTATTAGAGTTATAATTTTAGAAAATATTTTATGAGGTGTTATGTTATGAAAATAATCGCAACAATACTTAAAAACTTTCGTGATGAACTGGGCATATCCCAAAAAAAGCTTGCCGAAAAAATCGGCGTAACACAAACAAGTATATACCGATATGAAAACGACATTGCGGACCCTCCAACCAAAGTACTTCTATGGTATGCAGATTACTTTGACGTCTCATTAGATTACATTTTCGGAAGAACAAAAAATCCCCGAGGTAAAAATTTCAATCACAAACCGGAAAACATTAAAGAAATTTCAAAACAAAATAAAAATCTTAAAGAATTTATAAATATGTGTTTTGATCCCAAATCCTCTATGAACAATCGTTTGAAAGAAACTTTGTTTCAAATTTTGTCCGAAGAAAAGGAGAACCATAATTAATGAATGTTGTAATTTATGCCAGGTTTAGTTCACACTCTCAAAACGAACAATCTATTGAAGGACAACTTAAAGTTTGCTATGAGTACGCAAAACAGAGAGGGTACACTGTTATTTCCGAATACATCGACAGAGCGATTTCGGGAAAAGAAGCCGAACATCGTTTGGAATTTCAACGTATGATTAATGACAGTGCTAAACGTCAATTTGAGGGTGTTTTAGTTTATCAGCTCGACCGTTTTGCAAGAAATCGTTACGATTCGGCAATATATAAATCAAAGCTAAAAAAACATGGTGTCCGTGTACTTTCCGCAAAAGAAAATATTTCCGATGATGCAAGTGGCATTCTCATGGAAGCTGTGCTCGAAGGGATGGCTGAATATTACAGTGTTGAGCTTTCCCAAAAAATCAGGCGTGGTATGAGTATTAATGCAGAAAAAGGTTTAGCTATCGGTGGAATGAAAATTTTGGGCTATAAAGTCAAAGACAGACATTATGTTATTGACGAAGAAACTGCTCCTATTGTTAAAAAGATTTTTGATATGTATATTTCGGGGAATACAATGGCTGAAATTATACGTTATCTAAATCAAAACGGTGTTAAGACAGCACTCGGAAACGAATTTGGAAAAAATTCTATCCGGCGGGTGCTAACCAACAAAAAATACATAGGAGTTTACACCTACAAAGGTGTGGAAATGGCAGGAACTGTCCCCAGAATAATTGATGATGAAACTTTCAGACAAGCAGGTCTTAAGCTTCAAAAAAACAAAAAAGCTCCTGCAAGAGCAAAAGCTAAAGAAGAAATGTATTTGCTTTCCACTAAGATATTTTGTGGGCATTGCGATTCCACTATCGTAGGTGTTAGCGGTACTTCCAGAAATAAAACTATACATCAATATTATCAATGCAGCAACAACCGAAAGAGAAAATGTACTTTAAAACCTGTCAAAAAATCTTATATAGAAGATATGGTTATTAAAACTGTTATGAAAGTTCTAACCGATAAACAAATCGACCGAATATCAAAAAACGTTTGTGAGGTTTCTGAAAAAGAAAGTAATACAGACACTTTAAAAATACTAAAAAAGAAAATCAAAGAAAATGAAGTTGCCACAAACAATTTAATTAAAGCCCTTGAATCGGGTAAAGCAGTTGACATTATATCCGCTCAAATTGAAAAAAGACAACTCGAAAAGCAAAACTTAGAAGTTCAAATCGCCAGAGAAAAAATCTTAAGACCAAAACTTGAAATAAAGCAAGTAAGATTTTTCTTCAAAAGATTTCTTGGTGGCGATCCAACTGATATGAAATTTCGCCAAGCGTTAATTGATACATTTATAAATAAAGTTTATCTGTTTCAAGACAAACTCTGCATTTTTTGTAATGCAAAAGACTCTAAAATAGAAATACCCTTACACGATACAGAGTGTTCGTATAAGGGTCGTATGGTGGAGATAAGCGGGATCGAACCGCTGACCTCTTGAATGCCATTCAAGCGCTCTCCCAGCTGAGCTATACCCCCAAAACATGCTATATTATCATTCTACACTAATTTTTTGAAAAGTCAAGTATCAAAATTAATATTTTTAAAATCTTTCATAACAGAAAACGATCCAAAGATAATCAATACATCATTACAATTCATAAAATTCATAGCTTTATCAATTGCATATTTAATATTTTTGCATGGAATAACGTTTTTACAATATTTTTTTGCGCACACCGTAATTTTATCCAAAGTCTCTGCACGTCTACTCTTAGGGCTTATTGTATAAACAATTTCAAAAATCCCCAGAATGTTTTTTAGTGATTTTTCATAATTTTTATCTTTAAGCATTCCTACCACAGCATAAATTTTTTTGTTTTTACAATTTTTTATCAAGAAATCAGCTAAAGACGCCGTCCCTTGCGGATTATGCGCTGCATCCAAAATAATCGTAGGGGATTGTTTTACCAATTCCAGACGACACGGAATTTTGAATTTTTTTAGAATTTTTTGAACATTTTTTAAATTAATAGGAAAAATATTTTTTATAACTTCTAAAATTTTAAACACACATGACAAATTTATAAATTGGTGATTTCCCATAATCGCAGTATCCATCGTTGTTCCTCGATAAGTAAAGGAAATACCATTTAACGCATTACTCTTTCTATTTTCAAGCTCGGTTATTGAAGCTTTTTTTAACATAGAATTATTATATAAACATGCGTTTTTGGCGATTTCGTATATTTTTTTAGGCTGCCCATCACACACAACTACAGGACAATTCGGCTTGATTATACCGCATTTTTCAGTAGCAATTTTTTCAATGGTATCTCCCAATATTTGAGTATGATCCAGCGATATTGACGTCAAAACACTACAAATTGGATTTTTAATTATATTGGTTGCATCTAATTTTCCACCCATTCCCGTCTCAATTATGGCAATATCACAACAATTATCATAAAAAAACTTAAATGCCATTGCTGTAGTCAGTTCAAACTCTGTTATCGGATCATTTTTAAATACTTTTTTTGTTAAATATGTATCAAAAAAATCAAACAGATTCGAAAAAGATCTTTTATCTATATTTTTGCCGTTTATTGAAATTCTTTCGCGAAAATCAAGTATACTTGGCGAAATATAAAGTCCCGTTTTGTATCCCTCAGAACGCAAAATAGCGTCAAGCGCAAAACACACGGATCCTTTCCCGTTTGTACCCGCAACGTGTATACATTTTAATCTATTTTGTGGATTATCTATAAAATTCATCAATTTTTTAATTCTTCTAAGCCCCGGTTTTGAACCGAATTTTTCCATATTTTTAATTTTTTCCAGTGCGTACTCATAAGTCATTTTTATTCCTGCCTAATAAACTTGAATTTTTTTTCAGATTGAAGCAACTCTAATTTTTGACTAAAAACGCCAAATAAATTCGTGGCCTTACATTCTAATTCAAACACTTTTTTTGAAAAATCATTTTTATCTGCTATTTCTGAAAACTTTGAAATGACAGGCAATTTGACTCTCCCACTCATAGCATTTAAAATTTCAAGCCCCTCATTTGTTGCGCCAAGTATACGTAAATACGGAGGGCGCTTTGCTTGTATTTTGTTTGTTATGCCTAAATATGCACACATAATTATTCTCTTAATTCGAGACATAGTATATCTTTTAGATTTCACCATATTTAACAAATTTTCAAGATTCATACATCGATTTAATGAATTATAAATTTTATTCTCAAGCCCTTCACTAATATCAGGCAAATTGTATAAATATTCTAAATTTACGTTATTTAAAATCGCAAAAACACCCTTTTCGCCCCAAAAAATATCTTTTGGCGATTCTAAAATATTTATATTATTTGGAATATATTCATAATATTTTTCGTCTTTTTTCTTGATTAATGTTCGAATTTCTGAAGCACTTTTAAAATTTACACTTCTTGGCAAAGTCAAAGGTCTTATGTTCGAATGTAAATTCCGAATAGCTTTTATATATTCTATCCCTAGAATATCATTACCTGAAGATAATATTTTCGAAACATCAATATTCGGCAACAATTTATCTACAGCCTTTTCACGCGCTTTAGCAAATGTTATTCCACTTTTTAAATAATTTTTTAACATTTTTTCAAATTTTAATTCAGTTAAAGATTGTTCAACATCACTAAGTTTTTTTAACTCCCCGCATCTACTACCAAACACTAAAGAATCGACGCAACCTAAAGAATCCGCCAAATACACACCGGCCTCTGCATATCTTTCCGCAGACGAAACCGCCCACACGCACGGCATCTCAACTACCAAATCAATTCCATTCATTAAAGCGCACTTCGCGCGAGTCTTTTTTGAAAATATTGCCGGTTCACCACGTTGCACAAAATTTCCGCTCATTATTGCAACAACATGTGTAAAACCCATCTTTTTTGCTTGGCTTATTATATATTTGTGCCCATTATGAAAAGGGTTAAATTCAGTTATAATTGCACAAATTTCCATTTTTATATTATCTTCCCAAAATATAACAAATTATAGATCCAATTATTCCGCTAATTGTTAAAAACGCACCAAATATAGCCATTATGCGAATCATACGCTTTTGTCTATTTGCAGATTTAAGATGCTTTTTAAAATCATAATGTAAAGTATTATTTTTCATTTTTTCCTCCAATTTAATGAAAATTTGGTTCTAAAATATAATTTCATCTAATATTATTATAACAAATTTTATTTAATTAGTCAACCACAAGTCGTTTGAATAATTTGGAGGAAAAATGAATTCAGAAGTGTTTTTAAATAATGATTTTAGCGAAAATAGTGAAAAATCTAAAAATAAAGAAAAATTCATTAAAAAAATAAATTTTTCTTGGATTAGGATTATAGTTTGTCTTTTAGCGTTTATCGGATTAGTAATTTGCAGATATTTTTATACGCCTTATTATATAAAAATTAGTACATTATATTCAGAAAACTTTAAAAACAATGATGAAAAAATTTCTGAAATGAAAAACTTCGTAGAAGATAAATTAAAAATTTGGCGCTTGGAAATTAAAGATAAAATTAATAATTTATAATGTTATTCAATAAATAATTCTGGTGCTTCTTGATACATACGATCGATAATTTCTTTAAAAACAGGCCCACAACTCTCGCCGCCTCCCGTACCGTCTTCAGACAGCACCACAATACAGTATTTTGGCGATTCTACGGGGAACATTCCCGCTATCCACGACTGCTCAACATGTCTACCGTTCTCCACAATTCCGGTTTGAGCTGTTGAAGTCTTGGCCGCAGCTTCCGTTCTTTCAGGCTTACCTTTTCGTGCTGTTCCATGATCAATTGCACATTGCATGCATTTTTTTAAAATATTAGCGGTATCGTTTGATATTATCCTTTCATTTCTTTGTGTTTTTGTTAATTCTTTATATTTTATCAACTGCGTCCCTCCGTTTAAAAAACCTTTTATTAACTTCGGTGTTTTATAGACCCCATCTGATGCTATGGCATTTATCATGCCGGCAATTTGCATAGGCGATGCCATCAATTTGCCTTGTCCAAATGAAAAGTTTGCCAGTGTCTTTGGATTTTGTAAACTTTCTTCGCCGGGCAGTATTCCACCTGATGATTCCCAATTTTCAGCTAATTCTATTGGTTCTCCTAATCCGAATTTTTGTGCAGTTTTTCTAATTTCATCTTCGGGAAGCTTTTTCGAAAGCTCAATAAAATATCCATTACATGATTCCGCTACGGCTTCTTCAAGATTAATCCTTCCATGCTTTTTTGAATTAAAACATCTAAATTTTGCGTCTTCAACAATATTTTCACCCACACAATCGTATTCAAAATTTGGAGATATACCTCGCTCTAAAGCCGCAGAAGCCGTTATAAGTTTAAATATTGATCCTAGGTTAAACTGGCAAAATGCACGATTTATAAGCGGAGACGTATTATCTTTGATATATTTTCCCACACTTTGGGGCAAAAACGACGGCAAACTATAACAAGCACGTATCTCACAATTCGGTACTTCTGAAACTATCACAGCACCTTTTGTAATATATTTATTCGCTGTGTCTTCAGCTATGGCTTCTATTCTTTCGTCAAGATTAAGCACAACACCTCTAAAATTTAAATACGACCTATCTTCAACAGTTTCTTTTACTCCCGGTAAAAATTTCCCCGCAGCGTCTACGTCATATTTTACATATATTTCATTGTTCTTATCCGTTAGATATTCATCAAAAATTTTTTCTACCGCACACACTCCGTGTCCCTCAGCCGAGAGATATCCGAGTATGTGTGGCGCAAGCGTCATGCCTGAGTACCTTATCGGAACTTCGAATGTTTTTATAAACGGTGATGAAATTTTTTGGTTTACTTCTATTGTAAACGGCGTTTTTCCCGAACATTTTCGATAAAGCTCTTCTTTTTTGTCGTCGCTTACGGCGGGAGTGAGTGCCCTGAGTGATTCCACCGAGGGGATCACAGCAGATATTAACTTACTTTTCATGCCCGTTAAAGGTCTATTCCTACAGTCATATATTGTCCCTCGAGTATTGGCGATTTTTAGCTTATATGACTGTTGATTTGTTGCGGCTTCTTTCAATTTTTCCTTCCGTGAAAGGTAATCCAGATTAAAAAATGATATACAAAAAAGTCCCATAAAAATACAAAATAAAATCAGCGCCCTTTTATACATACACATAAAAAAACCAACCTTATTTTCAGTCTACTTAAATAAGTATTGGCTCTAAATGTATATAAAATTCCAAGTATCAGAACTTTATAATCCTGCTTTACGCAAATTAGCCATATGAACCTCGTTAGTCTTGGCATAAAATGCATCGCCGTTTTTGCTGTGACAATAATAAAAATAATCCGTTTGAGCCGGGTTAATTGCCGCAAGAAGCGCATCAAGACCGGGGTTACATATAGGACCCGGCGGTAATCCTTGAATATTGTATGTGTTATACATTCCGACAAATGAAGAAGAAATATTTTTAGGAACACTGTTTTTGTTTCGATAAGGATAGTAGACCGTTGCATCGACACGCAAATAGTTCATCGTAAATTCTCCAAACGAATTCTTGCCGCCGTTTTTCAGCGTAGCAAGTCTATTGTGAATAACTGACGAAACTTTATACATATCGTCTTTATCGGCCGCCTCAGCCTGGATAAGCGACGCAATATTTAAAGCGGTTTCTAAACTCATTCCGTTTTTCTCCGCAATCTCTTTTATACTCATTTTTGAACCATAACTTTCGAGTTCAGTCTTTTGAAGTACACGTCTCTTATAATTGGAAAGCATCTTTGAAATTACGCTCTCCGCATCTTCTCCCAGGTAAAATTTATATGTGTCGGGGAATAGATATCCTTCGAGTTTATAAATACGTTCAGTCGGATTATCGATACTCTTGAGAAATGCAAAAGAACTATCGAAATTATTCGATTTACAGCATTCAAGAAATTCCTCTTTACTGCAAATATCATTTTTAGCGAGCACATCCGCCATTTCCAAAATGTTCATACCTTCCGTGAACGTGATATCAATGATATCTTTAATGTTGGACTGGTTTTGAATGTGATTGAGAAGCGATTGATAGTCCATGCTTGTATTGAGCTCATAGGAACCGCTCACAAAATTTTTACTTGACTTCGTCATAACAGCATACAGTTTAAAAAATTCTTTTTCGTTTATAAGACCATGTTCTTTCAAAATATTCGCTACATCATCAAGTCCGGCACCTTCCGGAATTTCCACCTGTGTGGGGGAAGGATCTCTTCCAATTGCAAGCATATCATTAATTCCCGTGAGTATATATCTTGCAATCAAAGCGGAAATCAAGCAAAGAAGAACGAACCATACAACTCTAAAAAAAAATTTATTGCTTTGAAAATGACTTTTTTTTATCTTTTTGTTCATAAATTTGAACTCTCTTTCTACCTGTAATTGAATTCTTTGATATAGCTGTTTGTCACGACTATATCTACAGGTTTGTCGTATCTGCCATGCGGTAGATTTTGTGCTATGCAGTTACTGTAACAAATGCCTACTGTCGTGCCGCTGAAATGTTGCAAAAATCTATCGTAGTACCCGTAACCATAACCGAGTCTGTATGCATTAAAATCAAATGAAAATCCCGGCACTATGCAAAGTCCCTGTGAAAAATCCCTTACTTCTTCACATTTTTCTTCGTTCGGTTCCATAAGTCCGAAAGTACCTTTTTGCAAGTCTTCGAAAGAATTTATAAAATAAAATTTCATCGTTCTTGTCTCTTTGTCGCATGTGGGAGCAGCAACTTTTTTTCCGTCTTTCCAGCACTTTTTGATTATTCCATATGTGTCCACTTCTATATTTTTTGAAATATAAGTAAAAATTATATTTGAATTTTTATATTTTCTTAAAGAAGTTAATTTTCGCAGTATCTTCTCGTCCATGATTTTTTGATAGTACGGTTTTAAGTTTTCTCTTATTTTGCGATACTTTTCGCGCAGTTTTATTTTGTAAAGCTTCATATTTCCTTTCATTTTTTTCACGTTTCCTTCTGCTTTTGATCTTTCACAATTTTTTAAGTTATTATTATTATATATTTTTTTTATGTAATTTTCCATAACTTATTAAAAAATTTAAAGTTTTATTTCTCTACTGCGCTGTATTTTTCGATAAAAAACTGAGGATGATAGGAAAGTTTGGATTTTCTCAGCCCCGGAATGCCTAGATCTTCTTCACGATTTATAAATTTATATTCATTTTGAATTTTTTTGCACAGTTCGTTATTTATTACTGCATAAGCTTCGGAAAATTCGCTGAGAGCTTTCTCAAAATGAACAACAAAAGTTTCGTCATCTATCTTCTCCCCAACAGCACCGGCAACTATTTTTTTCTCTACCAAAATCATACCGCCATATAATTTCAATTCATTATAGTATTTCAGTGCTTTTTCAATCGCAATCATTTCATTTGGATTTGCATCCGGCCTTTCTTCAAACCACGATCTAAAAAATAAAATATAATCTTCTTTCTTATTAATATTCAGCGCCGAATATTCCCACAAATTATTTTTTGAAAATTTTTTAATATGACCACGTTTGGAATGATATTTTTTACCCTTTAGTTCCGAAAGCTCTTCCACTGAGTATATGTATTCAAAATCATTTCTTTCAGGCTCTATCTTAAACTTACCGGGAAACATCAGTTCCAATTTTTCCGCTTCGAATTTAAGAAGTCTTGTGAATTTAAAATTTATATCCCCTCTCGTCTTTGCATGATAATCCAAAAGAAGATTTACAGATTTTTTGAGCGCTTCACTCGTATTTACACCTTTGGGCATCTCGTACGCCAGATTTTTTTTATCGTACTTTATGTATAAAATATCGTCATCAAAACAAATTTTGGTTTTATGATTTTCCGACCAAAGAAAATATGAACCAAAACTTTTAGAAAAACTATTTGAATTGACTCCGGATAAAATTTTATCAAACAAATCTCTATCATCAATTTCAAGCGCTCTAAAATCAAGTTTCACAAATCATAACCCCCATCTTTTCAAGATATCAACCACATCTTCGTGTATACTAACCATAGAGCGCATGACTCCACCGTTTGTACACTCTATTTTGCACCAATTTTGAATTTTTGCAACATACTCCGCAGCCTTTTTACAATCTTTTAAAAATTTGAGATTTGATTCATGAATATCCTTTTGCGCTTCGTTGCCCATATAACGCTTTGTCAGGAGTGACTGAGAAATTTCAATCGGCACACTTAAATATATAACTTTATCCGGTTTAGGAAGCTCCAACTTGCAGTATTCATAATCCGACAGCCACTCCAAATACATATCCCACTCGCTCTCGGGCAGCTTACTCATCTGATATATTGCATTCGAAGTCGTATATCTGTCACAAAGTATTACGTGGCCTTCTATATATTCTTTCTCCCAAAATTTTTTAAAACTCGCAAATCTGTCCACGGCATAGAACGACGACGCAGCATAAGCATTAACCGAATTGGGTTCAGAGCCAAATTCCGAATTTTGATACATTTTTATAAGCGATGACGAAGGAGATTCATAGTTTGGAAATGTGACATATTTGTTTTTTACACCAATATTATCAAAATATTCCAGCAAAAGTTTTGTTTGCGTGTTTTTGCCTGATCCATCAAGTCCCTCGATTACAACGAGTTTTCCCATTAAATCCCATACCTTTCAAAAAATTTCTTTTCCGTTAGAATTGTATCAAAGTTCTTTTTTTTAATCAAATTTGGCCCTATCGGAATAAAAATACACTTTTCGGGGAATAATTAGATTACGTAAATTTATTTTAAAATGTGGTGAAACTACTGTGGAAAAGCGCAAATTTATTCCGATATCACTAATTATATTTGCATTTTCGGCCTTTGCTATATATAGACTTTGTTCTTCGGCAGAAAACAACAACGAAACCGATTTAAATATTTCTCACCCCGAAATAACCCAGCCTGTCCAAGCAGCTGAACCCAACAAACAAAATCAAAAAGAGGTGCCTAAAAAAAAAGAATATGTGATAAAGGATTATAAGGGAAATATCGCGGTCTTTGAATCCGACGAAAAAAAACCGTTTAGAATAACCGATATAGAAGTGAAAAATTTACCCGAAATAGATCGTAAAGAATTAAAAAATGGTATAGTCGCCAAAAATGACGAACAACTTCATGCACTCCTTGAAGATTATTTAAGCTAAAACATACAATTTTTTCGTGCGTTTTGTTATGTCTCAATTATGACCACATCCTTTAGGAGTGGTCATAATTTTTTATATATTACTGAACTTTCGCTATTTTTTAACACTTAAATATTACAATTCTACACAAATATTTTTCTATTACATTTATATTTAGTATTAATTAATGCACATTTTACTACTGTTTTTGATGTATTTACTCATATTTCTGCGCTGCCACTATTGGCTGATTCCCTTTTCTAAACCTCTTCTCCTGTGAGGGCGTATGTGCCAGTACTTCCCTCTTCAGACGTTTTAAAATGCTATTATGCTAATCCAAAAAATTCTTCAGCTTCGTGCACAAATTCAATAACAGCATACCAATTGGTTACAAAGTTTTCACTACGCTCACTAATTTCTTCATTTAGTAAATTTGCTACTTCAAATCTCCAATGATCGGATTCACTGCCCGCTTGAACAAATATCCCAACTAATCGTATAATATTGGGATTTTCCACAAATTGTCTTACGATACAAATTTTTTTATAATGACCATATTCTAATCTATCAATTTGTATGTATACCACTTCTTATGGCCTACTGACCACTTATATTGTATAATATTCATGATAAAAAGCTCAACACTTAAATAAAAACCAAAAATCCTCTCAACTCCAATTGTTGTTGAGAGGGAAAGGAAAAAAGTACGCTAAGAACTGAATAAAAAGGGGAGCAGGAAAAAGATGAGAGAAATAACAAAAAGAAGATAGAGGAAAAAGAACAAGCCCTCGACAAATTAGTACTGGCAAGCTAAACCCATTACTGAGCTTACACAACCAGCCTATCAACCTTGTAGACTACAAGGGGTCTTACTTCAGCGAAAGCTGAAAGGGATATCTAATCTAGGAGATGGCTTCACGCTTAGATGCTTTCAGCGTTTATCCAAACCGCACATAGCTGCCCAGCGATGCCACTGGCATGACAACTGGTAAACCAGAGGTGCGTCC
>CALWJB010000088.1 GCA_944380895.1 uncultured Clostridia bacterium
CATCATATCCACAACTTTAATTTCATCGCTTATATATTCATCATTATCTTTATATCCCGAATCTTGATAAGCTGCTTTAAAAATAATATCAAACAAGCTATCCACTATAAACTACCTCGTATTCGCAATTATTTGAACTGAGTATGAGTTGTGGATGGATTCACAATTTTAATAACAGGTGAAGGTCCACCAAGAGCACAAATCAAATTGCAGTCTTTAGTCAAAGCCGGTTTACCGCCAATACTCACTTTCGGCTGACCCGGAACCCAAGGCGCGGCAATAGCAGGAGTACAAGGCGCGGACGCACCGGCAGCTTTAGCGGCCACTGCAGCCGGATTACTCGGAGAATTACAAGTTCCAAAAGAAGGTATGTTGCTGATAGGAACAAAATCCATAATCGTCGCAGCAGGTTTATTTTCTATCAAAACATTAGGCGAAGATGTGGCGTTCAGCGGAACAGGTGCCGCTCCAAAATTACACTGACAAATTGCAAGAGATGTTACAGCTTGCGCACACATAAACTATTCCTCCGTTTTTTTATTATTCTCTTTATTTTCTTCCGGTACTGATTTTTTTCTTTTTTTAGGAATTTTTCTCAAATTAATTTTAGCATAAATCGTTTCTCCCGATTGTTCTTTACCGATTATTTCTATCTTTGTTTTGCCTTTTGATTCGTCGCAAATAAATTCAAAATCTACTGTTTCGCCTTTCATAAACTGGCTCATATAGGGCATTGTAATTCTTCCGAGTTTGTCGGTTTTAAGGTGCCATACAGCATAAAATTTACCGTCTGTGGGTATCTCGGTTTCGGCATAATCCTGAAGAATATAACATTTTTTTTCATTATCAAAACCGCTTATTGTAAATTCAGCTTCAGTTTTTTCAGTTTTATAAACATAAGTCTGTCCCATAAGTCCCGGAATAAGCTCTTGCATATTAAGCTTTAAAATATCACTGCCTGCTGCTGTCGGTTCTGTTAATTTCATAAAATCAAGTTCATTTGCAAGAGTTAATAAAGTATATTTATCGGTTACAGGTTTTTTTCTGTGAATAATCTCCATATTAAAGTGCGTTATTTTCTGCATTGCTTCGTTATCCACAGAATATGGCATAGTAATAGGTATCACCTGCGTTTCATTTTCGCGCAGATTGACCTTGAACTCCACGGGAACATATCCCGGGCAGGAAATATTTATAGTGTATTCCTGAGGATATAAATCCGAAAATACATAGTAACCTTCTTTTTTTCTGGTATAAGGATTTTGTTTTCCACCACACAAAATCTCGGCGCTCGTAATAGGAGATTTAGAATAAATATCCTTGAGCAAAAACACCAGTGATGCTCTGTGAATGACTCTCATAAAATTTCTCCTTTACTACTACTTTTATGTTATCTTCATATCTTTAATATGCTGATTTTAAATCTGGCAAATTCTCATCTGTTTGCGGGGAAAGACTTGGAAATCAAACTAAAAATAATATAAAATTTTGTCATAATATCTACATTTTCAATCTGTTCCATTTCAAAAGGTTTGTCACGTTTTACATTTTAGTGCATAGGAGATAATATTCTTCTTTAAAAAACCACTTGCAATAAATTGTTTTTTGTTAAATTTCTAAAATAATTGTTTATTATTATTAAAAATTTAAATACTATAAAATATTATTCTTTACAAAACTTTGCTTATAATATTTATCATCTGTTTGCAGTATTTACTTTCCACCTTTTTACCGACATCTATCGCTAAACCGCTAAGCTTAGACAAAATTATTATCGCTTTATAGATGTCCTCTACTTCATCAGGACCACCTTTTATTATTCCTCTTAATAAACGTTCACGTGAAGTCCGTATAGCACTATAAATAGATTTATACTTATTAAAAACCTTTAAACCCAATTTTTTATAAAAACTATCCATAAAAATTTCAATATCATTGGCAATAGTCTTAATGGCTTTTATTAATTCTTCCAATAAACGTCTATTATTCGCGGATTCTGCATAATCATCTATTGCTTTTTTTACTTTCTTTTTTAACATCTCATAGCCAAATAAGGCAGAATCTGCTAAAGCTTTATTGTTTTCAGGATTAAACGCCCTCTTTGCCGAACCTGAGACTACATCAAAAATTTTAGCAAGGCCTCTTATTCTTGTAAAAAGACCAAGAAACGTTTGATATGGCGCAGTTTTTTCAAGGTTGCCATTATAACATATTTTTTCAAACTCTTGCTGGTACTGTTCAAGTTTATGATCAACGTCCCGGCTATGCGTATTAAGACTGTCTAAATATGGCTTAATTTTGTCAAACGGAGAACCACCTTTACTCCAAACTTGTCGCATACGCTCATATTTAGTATACTCATTTAAATCTTTTTCCAATTGGTCTGCATCCACTTTGCTTAAAATCGTACTTATCTTTTCAAACATAACTATTCCCTCTCAGAATAATTACTCATTCTTCTGAATTATCAATTAAATCTTCTGCTCCCAAATCAGAATCAGTATCGATTAAATCATCTTCTCCAATCTCTTCGCCTCCCGATTCCTGAAAATCATTTTCAGCGTCACCGCCGCCGGAATCAGCACTATCATAGGCAGTCTCATCCGCGCTCTCTTCCATTCCGTCTCCTACGGCTTCATCTCCAATATCCCCGATCTCACCTCCGGATTCATCATCTAATCCCGCATCAACATCTTCACCATCACCAAACTCATCTTCATCTCCAAATCCTTCATCCTCATCTTCATCAGGTCTTTGCGTCCACTCATCATCGATATCTTCTTCTTTGATATGCGTATCGAATTCCAGTTTTTTCTTGTAAACGTACTGACGACTATCAATATGAACTGTTTCAACACGTTTTTTCGGTTTGTGTATATTTTCTGAATCTAAAGCTATCGGCCCGACAACATAGAATACCGAAAGTTTATATGATTCTCCAAACATTGTCCATACTTTGACTTTCTCCTCCATATTAAGCGGAAGCATACTTATTGGAACATTTTCTATCGGAGCTCCTATATTACTCGGCATATATCTCGGCGGAATTACAGGATTATCTTTAATAACTTGTATAATTTTACCTATTATCTTTGCTTCATCCAATGCTTTAGATTCCGCCTCAGCTTTGCTACTCACAGAAATAACGTAGTAAAGCTCTATCATAGCGGGGGGATCTTGCTGACTTCCATCCGGAAGAATCGTGGCATCTTTTGCCGTACCGCTCAAATCTTCTCTGATATCATAAGGATGTATCCCAACAATATATCCACCACGCTCTTTCGGATCACATATGCCTATCTTTTCAGAACTATCCACGGGTTCCGGCACTAATTTATCTCTTAAAAGTTCAAGTATCCCCTTTCCTATATCCGATATTATAGTATATTTTGCCATAAAACATCATTTCTCCTTCAAAAAATCAAACTCAGTTTCAATTACCCTTTGTTAATCTGATTGGGAACGGAAGAATTTTCAAGCTGAACAACATTATTATAAAAAATCAAAAATTCATGTTCCGCATCATATTTGTAGTCTATATCATAGGCTTGGGCAAAAAACTCGGCGGACATATAAATTGTATTTTTATAGTTTAAAATGGGAACACTCATATTCTTTGGTTCATCGTTCAAATATGCAACATTTTTACCGGATTCTATTTCGAGAATTTTGTTTGGCGATTGAATTACCATAACTGCATTGTTGTACATATATTCAATAGTACCGTCCACATACTGATATAAATCATCAACGGCAACCAAAATATGACCGTCATACATAATTGGAGCATGCTTCAAATTAAAATATCCTCCCAAGAACATTATTTGTTCAGGTGAAACAGTCTGAGCTTTTTTTGCAAGTTTAGAAAATTCCTGTGAACCCTCTACGAGTCTGTCATATTCTTCGTCACTATACTCCTGCCTCACGTAAGACTCCAAAATTGTTATCGCAACAGAAAGAGTATTCTTAGCAGTATTTAATCTTTCGTCATCAAGCATCTCATTATCTATCATTTCACTTAATATAAGCAAATCAAGCAAACTTCTCTGTTGAACGGTCAGTGAAGTCACATCTCGCAGGTCTATAAAACTCGTGATTTTAGCAATTAAATCTTGTAATTTTTTAAAATCGTCCTCACTTAAAGACTTGAGCAAAAGAAGTGCTTCGTCGGAAAGAGCGCCCTGAAAATCATCGGCAACGCTGTCAAGAGAAATAATTCTGGAAACTTCTTCGTCCACAGCTGCAACACTACTATTTTTCTTTTTGGAAGCCTCAATTAAACTCTGAACAGTATCTATCTCATTTTTCAACTCATAGTAGCGCTTCATGTTTTCGGCATATTCCTGAAGCTCGGTATTACCCGAAAGTTTTGCTCTTGCTATTATCTCATCAAGCTTTTCTTCAATATTATCGATATCTCCCGATACTTTTAAATCATCAATTATTTTATCAATTTCTTCGCTTGTAAGTTTGGCATCTGCGTCGTTGCCGGAAGATTCAGAAGCATCGTTACTGTTTTCCACAGCCTTGACAATCGTATAGAAAGTCATGGCAAAAGTGGCAGTAGAAAGAATTATGAGCATAATATTTCTTGCTAATTTTTTTATTATTTTTTTAATAATATCCACTTATAAACAACTCCTTACCAAAATAATGTTTAAAATATATAATACATCAAATTATATTTTGACACAAACAATTTAGTTTATCAATACCGAATTTAAAAATTATATGTAAAATTTTTATTATAAAAAAACAGACCGCATTTAAGCGATCTGATAATAACACTACATATCAAATTGATTTGTCATTCTCTCTAACTCATCGAAGAAGCCGGCACTACGCCTCTTTGATTAAAGAGATCAATCAAAAATAATTCTAATGCTTTTTCTCTAAACTTTTCGTTTGATAAAAGCATTTGGTCAACAGCAAAACTCGGGTAGTGAGTGTCTCCGCCAATCATTGTAGACGTAAATCTGCATCCACTAAAATAAAGATTTTGAGTTGGATTCTGAGGCAATGATTGAAGCGTAACACCGTACAAGGGAAGGCGATCTTTATTCGCCACACCTATTATAGTTGCTTTTCTGAATTTTTCGTCGACCAAAACCAGGTCATCAACAACAAATGAGCGCTCTTTAGACCTCAATACAATGCCACTATCTAACACACTTACCGTAGCTACTTCCCCGGTCTTTCCGCTGGATAAAACCATTCGGCCAGCAATACACGGGAACGGATTACCTTCACAAATTACCGCACCTGCTGCAGTTATTTTTCCGGACTTCCCGTCGAATAAAACCATCTGGCCAGCAATGCCATTCGGGTACGTAGTGTCTCCACGGCCTCCAAGGCCGCCTGCGTTTACCACACTTGCTACAGCTACTTTCCTATTCCCTATATCTAACAAATGAATAAATCCATTGATCACTAGTTTAAGGCCACCTGCATTTTCTACATTCAATGCAGCTGTTTTTTCCCCATATCTCTTAATAGCTGTTGTACCACCATTGAGTAAATGAGAGCCACCAGTACTTTTGTTATCCCTTTTGCCTTTAGTACTATCACCTACCCCATCAGTTCCTTTTTTACTAAATGTCAGCATAACGCATTTTCTTTGGGAATCCTCCTTTACGCCGTCCCAAGAAACTCGATGTGCTGGTTTATTGTTCAAATCATCATATTTCCACCATATACCGCCTTGTTTCTTGTAGGTGTAGTAGTGTCCACCCATACCGCTACCACTATGAACAGTTACTGCAGTAAGCTCAAACAACCCATTAGCTCCAAACCTTACGGTTCCGTCACCGAAATCAACAGGTTTATCGTCCTTGATTCTTTCGTTAACTGCTGTGTTAAATACCAAACGACTGATAAAAATTGAAAATTGACCCTCAATAACAGGAACTCTAATATAGGGCAAATCACACTTATCAAATGCATCTTTAACACACTCAGTTTTAGCGTGTTCAAGATTTTTTAGACACTTTATAGCGTCTTCAAAACTATTTTCACCATTAACCAACTCTTCCAGTTTAGCTCTATCTATTCCCCATTTTCCTGATTGTTCGTCTTTAACTACAAAGTCAGAAATCGGCATACTTGAAAAGATACGACTACGAGCATTACATTTTTTCGTTGAATCACTAGAATCCCAATTGGATTCAATCTCCTCTAATGATTGTTCATTATCTAAAATAGGCGGATTCTTAGGATCTTCACTAAAATCATTAATAATAAGATTTTTAATTCCGTCAGGCAATTCCGAAATATTCTTACTTTCAAAAAGGTTGTTTATAACATCATTATCCACGGTAAATCCCGTTTCGGATACGGCGATTGATTCTTTTTCATCTCGTGATAATAAACATGAGACAGGCAATCTTCTTAATATAGACAAACGTCTTTCTTCGTTATTCCAGCAATGCGTATTTACTGCGCCGCAACGAGCAAGTTCGTCTGGTAAATTTTCTCTCAATACATCATCCAATGATATTGAATGTTTATCCGATCTAAGCTTTACAGAATTCATAAAAATATTGGAACCATCTCCACCGCAATTAACGAATTCCGCATACCAACCCATAACATCAGGCATAAATTTGGTGCAGACTTCACTAGGATCCTGTTGATTACCTAATATACTCTCCCCATCTGCCCATTTTTTTCCTCCAAAAACTTTGTCGGCGAAAATTTCACATTCATCTCTGCTTAAAACTCCTCCGCTGCGTTTCTCCATAGCATTAAATATTTCACGTAATGCTAATAATTTATTTTTAGTGTCTACATCTTTAATTAAATTTTCATTATATTCCTTAATAAACTTTTTAAACGCTTTTATATCATATAAATGCTGGAGCAAAGCGTGCCAATAACATAAATTTCTGGTATTAGAAAAATTTGCATTTGTTAAATAGCTGCTGGGGTCATTACTGCAAACAGAATCTGACCATTGATCATCGGAAGAAGATTTATTCTTTGCCAAAGCATAACCTCTGGGGCCATTACTGCAAACAGAATCTGACCATTGATCATCGGAAGAAGATTTATTCTTTGCCAAAGCATAACAACCAGCGATTACACCCACAGTTAACGCACCGGTAATGCCAACCCCTGCAGCAACCTTTAAACCAAAAGGAATACTACCGGTTTTATTTTTAACATCCTTAAAATTACCTTCACCACGAACCGGTGCACCGGAGAAAAGCGTTATTACACCAAGCATCATAGATAAAAGTCTCAAATTTGTCTTTTTCATAAAACACCTCTTATATTTTATCATAACTGTTAAGTATATTTTATCATAATATTGGGCATTTGTCAATTTTTTTTAATCAAAAAAATCAGTAGCGAATTATTAATCCGCTACTGCCATTAAATTTTTTATGCAAGCGATCCAATTTCAACACATTTAAGCTCCGTACGGCCTTCGTTAAAGTAAAACCGTATAAAGTACTTGTCCATAATATATTTATCTGTCGGAACCGCAGATATGTCATTAATATTAATCGAAAGATTTGAAAATACCGTTTTGTAGAAACTCGGGCAACTATAATTAATGGAAGAATACGGTTCACCCATAACATTTCGTCTTTCAATCGCGGTGCTTCTCGTACCGAGACCCATAAATTCATTTTTAACACCCATAATAATTTTTTCGCAAACGTATTCGCCTTTTTCTTCATCAATCTCAAATACAGCCGACATATCAAGACTTAAATATGTTAATATCATTCGACCATCAGTTTCTGTTTTGTAACTTGGCTCTTTGAATTCTTCGGTGACTTTATCCAGATTTGCTCCAAGATATGAAATATAGTCAATGCCATCGCTACGGAACGTACCACTGAACGTCTCTGAACCGAGTTTGTCATATGAAGTGCCGGAACCTTGTCTCTTACCGGCCGAAAAAGTCCCTTTATACACGATAATCGAAGTGCTCGGATCATAAAGAATACCTTCGCCATCATAAAGTCCCGCCTTGAATTCTCCAACATATATAGCAGTACCCATATCAAGATCGTAGAGAGTTCCCTGACCGTCATAAACTCCGTTTGCAAACTCTCCCTCATAAAGAAGAATATCATCCACAAACGCTTTACCGGTTCCGCTATAAACGCCGTCTTTAAACATGCCCGTATATTTGATTGTTGAACCGTCATCTTCAAACTCTACGCCATTACCCGACCTTACATCGTTTTCAAAACTGCCCTGATATTTCTTTAAATTTGTATCGGGATCAAATTCCACACCGTATCCACTTCGCATCCCGGAATCAAACGAACCCATATAAATCATCTTGCCTATATCATTAAATAGTTTTCCATCGCCGCCATAGAGGTTATTTTCAAACATACCGTCATAAATAACCACGCCTTCACTGTTATACATCTCGCCTTTACCTTTATATTTTCCGCCTTCGAAATTGCCTTTATAAATAATCTTTCCGTCGGCCGTATACTGCTCTCCGTAGCCTTCGGGGTGACCTTTTGAAAGCGAACCTTCATAAACCATAACCCCCATTTGATCGTAAACTCTGGCACGACCTTCAAATTTGGAATATTTCTCGGTATCAATTCCGATATTAGCCGTCCAAAGTTTACCCTCGGCCCAAGGATACAGCATATTAACAAACAAAAATCCTATAACCCCCACCACAACGCACGCCATAACAACAAATCGTTTTGAAAAATAAAGTCCGCCAAATCTCCAATAATCTTCTTTGCTGCTCGGCTTTCTGAGCAGCGTTTGAATAGCTTTTTGAACCTTTTGCTGAGCAACCTGAGCCGCTCTGTTTCCCCAGTTTTGAATCTGAACCATAAAGCTGGTTATGGCCGTTAGCTGCGATTCCAGCGCGGTAGTGATTCTTTTCCAGAACTCCACAATAAAATTCATGTATTCCACCTATTTTCAAAAATTTAGATTAAAAATCCTGTGAATTTTTTCTTAAACTGACCATTTTCTAAGCCATTAATTTGTTCTTCACACTTCATCAAATACTGAACCGCAACTTTATCGTTTTCGTTTACTCTGAGAACATCGGTAAAAAGTTTTCTTGCTTCTTCGAATTCCGATTTCAGATAAAGTTCTATCGCCTTTTCAAACGTTTCATACGTACTCATATATAAATCTTTGCGATATTTATTCGTTCCATCTATAATTTCATAAATGTCCGTTGAACCTTCGCCCGTTATATTCCCCACCTTGCCTATAAATCTATAGGTGTATGGCGAACTTTTATCGAGTTCTTGCACTATCGATTTTGTGGCAACTTGATGTATACCTATAAAATTAATTTGAGTGTCTATATTAAAAAGCTGCATAATTTCATCCGATACAACTACAACTCCACGCCGTTCTTCATCGCCCGAAACACCCACAAGAACATCACCTTTGCCAAGAACAATATTCATGTGTTTTTTAATTGTGGGATCAATATCAATTTCTCTGAACTGAACCGCGGCATTAAATGCATCTATGGAGTTTTCCGGGAAAAGTATTACCGCATCAAGACCGTCAAACGACTGCACTACACCATGATTATCTTTTACAACGCTAAACATCTGCGCATAGCTTTTGTTGAGCGCACTAAAAACAGCATATTCATCTTCGAAATCATAAGAACCTCTGCACGAAATATTAAACGTGACATATATCATATTCACATTGACTACATTCTGATCGTATAGGCCGACTTGAGTTATTTTCTCCTTGTTCATCAGCCTGAATACCGAAGTCGGTACGTACCTTATATATTCTTTGTTAAGACGTATCAAATTCTTTGTATATCTGCTTATTTTCTCCGACATCAAATTAAATGCTTCCGATATATCGGCAAGTTCATCTTTGGATTCGGGTAAAATTCTGATATCCCATTTTCCTTTTGTAAATTCCGAAATTGCACGTTTGATGGTTTTTAAAGGTCTCAAACATACTTTTATGACAAAACAAATATAAACAAAAACAGCAACAGTTATAATCAAAATTACAGAAAGTGAGTGTAAGAATATTTTTTGAAATTTCTCACTGCGATGAATATCTTCATCCAAAAAGTTTCCGACTAATCCCACAACTCGACCGTTTTCATCCTTTATCGCCACAAAAGATGCCGTTATATTACCATAGACATCTCTGAATTCTGCGTCCAAAGAATCTGTTTCGTTCGTCTTGTTTACAAACTGATTCCATATATCATAAATTTTTTCGGATTCATCTCTTTCCAAAACACTGTCGACCAAACACATCTGCGAAGTTGCCATGTCGGGTTTTGTATATTTGAGTCTTGAATAAGACGAAGACTCTTCATTAAAATTGGTATAAATCGTAGTATAAAGCTTATTATACCGCTCTACATAGGTTATTATATAATCGCTTCGATCGCCTATCTTAAGCAGTAAATCCCCATAGCCGTTTTCAATGTAGCGTTTTACTTTGATATACTCAGGCGACATATATCCCTTGACATGATTAAGATTTGAAAAATCACTTCCAACTATACTGTCCGCAACAGTCTTTGCGCCTCTTTCTTGGTCGCTCATCAAAACCGACATGTATTCCGCTACTCCGTCGCTCGTGTTAATATATACCAAAACTCCCATCGATATTATATAAATCGGAAAAAACATTGCTATTATCCTGATTGCAAGAGGAACTCTCTTTACCTCCACACCGCTGAGATATCTTACAAGATAAATAAGTCCGACTGCCAAAGCCGCAGTCACAACCATTATTAAAATACCCCACGGAAAAAACTTACCTCTTATATCGGTTACAAGCTTATTTTGTCCGCCGCACTTGACATAAAAGACTCTGTCGAACGCTTTGGAAGCTCCATAAAAAACTCCGTCACCAAGACATTTCATCGGTTTTACGTCTCTTAGCAAAACGCCGGAATTCGAAATAAGTTCGTTACTGAGCTCATAGACAGTATTTGTTATGATACTTTTCGTATTAAATTTACAAAACTGCCCGGTTATACTGTCTGTAAAATAAATATTATCCTCATCATCAACACTCATATCCGTGAGCACAAAATCAGAAGTCGAAACAGCATTTGAATATTCCACAAACTCATTTTGGTTGTTCATACCCCAAAATTCACCGCTGCGTGTTGCATAAAAAACCCTACCGCTCGAAAGCACACACATATCGCTTATTATGGATAAACTGTCATCTGAAACTTCATAGGGAGGATTTACTTCAAAAGAATTTATTTTTGTGGGACTTGAATTCGCAATCGGATCTGCCACTATAACATCGTAAACATCTTCTTTTCCACAAATCACATTCATTTTCTGCCCCAAAAACTGTATTTTGCGTATATAATTGCTGTATGGAGGATTGGCATCTTTAGAAAAATCAAAATTCAAAACTTGTTTAATATAATTTCCGCTCGTATCATACATCATCACAGTTTCAGAAGTAAGCGGTAAACTACTGTTTCCATTTGAAACGTTATCGAGATTTTTGGCACGTTTTACAAAATAAAAATTACCTTTTGAATCCGATTCCAAATTGCTGTATGTGTATTCATACGATCCACCGGATTTTTCCAAATCCAATTTGAAATCAGTCGAACCGCCGGATGAAATCTTGGTAATAAAATAATTCCCATTCGACTCACTCACGCTAAGAACATAAACATTACCCGAAGGATCCATATCCGAAGAAAGATAAACTCCCAAATTCGGCTTGTTTATGAAATACTGCACCAAAAAAGAAAGAACAAAAATAAACAGTCCTACAATTGACCACCGCACAGTCGGATTTTTAAAAAATTCTTTAGTCTTTGAAAATTTTTCTTTTATCGGTTCATTTTTTATTTTTTCTTTTTTTTCGCGCTTGCTTTTGGGCTTTGTTTTCGTCTTTACTTCATGTTTTTGTTTTTTCTCGAGATTTTGCTCTTTTTCAGACTTTTTGTTTTCTTCTGTTTTTTTGTCTTTCATAGAAAAATCCTCCCACAAAAATTTTTGAAATCACGCAAAAATTTTAAAAATATAAATATTTACTATTGAAATTATCAATTGTATAATATAGTATATTATCATAGAATAATACAGTCAAGTGTTTAAAAAATGTTTTGTTTACCAATTTTGATAAGGCGGTGTAAATTGATGCAAAAAACGCTAAAACAGAGCGATTATATTGTGATTGCCACGCTGTATGAAAGCGAGAAAATGAATGTAAAACTAACCTATAAAGGCGAAAAAAAACTTGATAATATGTATACCATCAACGAATTCCCCTATGATAAAGATGATACTAAATATTTTAAAATTTTGTTCAATTTGTTTCACTCAGAAAATAAACCAAAAGATTTTGTGGATTTTTTTGTAACAAACAACAATTTTTACGCTGTTTTTAAATATCACAAAGCGCCCAACGTACCGCTAAAATTTAAAAAAGATCTGATAACCGCCAAATTTGAGGAAAGATGCTTTTTGCTTGAAAATATTTTGATAAGAATAGAAAAATACTATAAATCGCCCATAGATTTTACAGGCTGTATAAGCGAGCCTCAAAATGTTTGCGTGGATGAAGAAAATAATGTATATTTTATGTTCAACCTAAAAAATATGGCCAAATATTCGGGGAAAAATACAGACATAATTTTCGACCATATTCACGAAATTATATATACTCTTCTCAGACCCGAAGCCGATCAAGGGTTCAACAAACAACTTCATATTGTGCTCGATAAATGTAAAAATCACGTTTATATGTCTATTCCCGAGCTTGTGACCGAACTAAAAAGAGCTGAGAATGTTTCAAAGGCGAGCAACTGGATTTCTTATCTTAAATACAGATTCAGCTTGTATAGACCTCAAATAATGCGTGCCGGGAAAAATCTTCTGACGCTGGTGATACTGTTTGGATTGTTTTTCATTGCATATAACAAAATAAAACAAGGGTCGGATGTAAAAGTGACAAACGCAGTTTCGATAGGTAACGTAAGCTATACCGCCGACCAAGAAGATGATTCCGATAAAACAATGACATCCGAAAATGAATCCGAAACAAAAAATACAAAAGTTACAGAATCGAATATAACTCTCAGCGAAGGGCTCGACATGGAATACGAAGATTATATAGTCCAGCAAGATGATACGGTAGCTTCAATAGCGCAAAGCTACTATAACGACTCAAAGTATACAACTGCAATCTCGACATTCAACGGCATAGATACTAACGAAAAACTTACACCGGGAAGTATTTTAAAACTGCCAAACCGTACCGCAATCGCACTTTATATGTCAAGATAACAAACTTATCTAAAAATACTGCCTCTCCTATAATTTTAGGAGAGACTTTGATTTGTTCGATAAAAACTTTGCACATTTTTGAGGTTAATCTCATTTCATATAAATATAGGCTTTTTCATAATTATATAAGCAGCAAGAAATCAAAACACTTCTTGCAAAAACGAAAAGGCGGTGACAAAAATGGAACAAAATAACAAGAACTCACTAAACGACATGCTTGAAACGGCATCAAAAAAACTAGGGACAGACCCGGAAAAATTAAAAGAAGCAGCATCAAAAGGAAATATAAACGAAATACTCGGAAATCTGAACAGCGAAAAAGCAAAAGAAATTTCATCAATACTTTCCGATAAAAATAAAGCCTCACAAATACTATCTTCGCCTAAAGCAAAACAGCTTCTTCAAAAATTTTTTGGAGGTAAATAGCCAATGGAAGACCTGACAGATAAACTCAATTCTCTACTGGGCGACCCGGAAATAATGGATAAAATTCAAAATCTTTCCGGACTGTTCGGGTCTTCTGAAAATAGTAACAGTACTCAAACCGAAACAGAAAATGAAACAGAAAAATCTCAAAAAGATAAATCTGATGATTTTGGTTTCTCTCCCGATATGATTGGAACTTTATTCAAAATTATGCCGCTTATTTCGTCACTCGGAAAAGACGACAAATATACAAAATTTTTGAAATCACTAAAACCTCTGCTTTCGGAAGAAAGACAAAAAAAACTTGGAAATTCAGCCAAAATACTAAAATTAATGCAAATTATACCACTAATCAAAGATCAAGGTTTGTTTTGAGGTGAAAAATGGAAAATTCTTCTCATTCACCCGAAGAACTTAAAAAAATGCAAGAAATCGCCATAAAGTATATGAAACAGCTTCATAAGCAATCGAACAATAAAATTGACAGTAATCCAAAAATAAAAAATCAAAATTCAAAAAAGCACGTTTTTAAATATCACAAAAACCAAAATCCAATAAAAAACCTGCTCCTTAATATATTCAAAGAGCCCGATAAAGCACTCATTTTAATTCTTATAGTTTTGCTTATGGATAAAGAAGAAAATATGAATTTAGTGCTGATACTCATTTATTTACTGATATGATTAATTAGCTCTATTCCACGGCCGAAACATATTTTCTGCCTGTTGTTTTGTCTGTTTTCAGGTGATAGATTTTGTATTTCGAAATATTATTCTCACGAATTCCACTCATATCGGGTTCAAACCTCTCAGAAGGAATAACATACCCTACCCTGAGAATAATATCATCACCTTTGCGATAAGCATTGACAGTATGCGGAATATAGTTATCGACTCCGCTCACGCTTTCGACAAAAAAACAACTTTTATTTTCATCAAACTTAAAAAAATCTTCGTTAACGCCAATCAAATCACTTTTTTCAAAACTTCTTCCAAAAAGAATTTCACACGCTTCAGATACTTCATCAAAACTCAACACAAGCTGTCCATCATCGTTTATTCTGTTTCTATCGTCCTTTTTTTCCGCCGAAGCCTTCCATACTGCCGCCGAAACCATAGTGCTTACTTCTGCAGGACGGCTCTCATCAAAATCTTCCGGATTCTGCATCACAACAGGCCATATAAAATTATCGTAATCACTAAGTCCAAGTGCATTATCGCCTTTTTCCGCGGCACTGAGCACAATTGAAACCGCTACTATTGAAGTCATCAAAATAAGACAAATCAATAAAAATTTTACGGCATTTGTATTCGGTTTTTTACCATGCCTATAATATATCTTCTTTAAAAAAACATAATTTCCGAACCGACTAAAAAAATTCCTTGCGCAAATAACATTACATCTTCTGTTTGTTTTTTCATATTTATACATGATACTCCGCAAGTCAAAACTTGCTTATTCCACCTTTCTAAGTTTCTTTTTTAGGTTTAGAGTACCACAAAAACTTCAAATTTTTTGCCGTTTTTTGTGTGAATTTTTTTGGGTTTTTTTGAATTATTACTGCGAATAAACAAAAAAGTACCTCATAAAAAGGCACTTTTTAAATTTCGCACACACAAAAACTGTTTTTCAAAAATATAAATTTCTCTATCAATCACACTCATATTCAGGCATTAATCAAAATTATATAAACACTTCCGGAACAAATACGTTTACTAAAAAGATTTCTAAGCAAAAATCAAATACTTTTAATTATTCCCGGCCGTTATAGTTTTTCTTCAGATATTTCTCCTTCGGTAAAATCGCCGTCTTCAGATTGCAATTCTTCTTCATCTTCTCCGGGCACACACGCAACAGCAACAACTTTATTTCCTTCGCCGAGTCTCATAACCTTCACGCCCTTAGAAGGTCTCGAACACTTACGAATACTTTCGGCATGCATTCTGATAATAACTCCGCTGTCTGAAATCATTATAACGTCTTCATCGCTGCTCACGCTGTTAACCGCCGCAACATCGCCGTATTTTTCGGTGTGATAGTTTATAACGCCTTGTCCGCCGCGAGACTGAATTCTGTAATCATCAACATCAGAAATTCTTCCGTAGCCCGTTTCAGAAACAGTCAAAATTGATTTTTCTTCATCAATCACAACCATTCCCACAACAATATCATCATCTTTAAGTCTCAGCGCTCTAACACCCCTTGCACTGCGCCCGACTTCTCTGACATCTGTTTCGCTGAATCTTATAGACTTACCTTTCTTGGTTGCAATCAGCATTTCTCTCTTGCCGTCAGTCATACGCACCCACGAAAGTTCGTCTCCCTCATCAAGATCAACCGCAATAAGTCCGCCTTTTCTTGCGCTGTCGAACGAACTAAGCTTAGTTCTTTTGATAACACCGTTTTTGGTAATCATAATAAGATACTTATCATCTTCAAATTCCGTTACCTTAATCATCGAAGTCACACGTTCTTCGCATGAAATCGGCAATAAATTGGCTATATTCATACCTTTTGACGTTCTTGAACTTTCGTGTACTTCATAGCATTTGAGTCTATAAACGCGTCCAAAATTAGTAAAAAACAAAATATAATCGTGACTGTTTATTACAAACATTTCATTAACCGTATCTTCATCACGGCGAGAAAGTCCCGAAATACCCCTACCGCCACGACGCTGCGTTTTATAGCTATCCAAACTTTGTCGCTTGATATATCCATATCTTGTCATAGTCAAAACGCACTGCTCTTCGGGAATTAAATCCTCTATATCAACTTCACCGCTGACGTTTTCAATTGCAGTTCTGCGTTCGTCGCCAAACTTAGATTTTACTTCCAGCGCTTCATTTTTAACTATCTCACGAACTCTATGCTCCTTTGCCAAGATATCTTTATAATCTGCAATCTTAATAGCGAGTCCATTTAATTCTTCTTCGATTTTACTTCTTTCAAGTCCCGTCAGACGTCCGAGCGGCATCTGGACTATTGCTTGTGTCTGAATGTCATCGAGTCCAAACCTTTCAGAAAGCCTTTGTCTACCTTCGGAAATCGATTTTGATGAACGCAGTATTGCAACAACTTCATCAATAAAATCAAGTGCAATTTTGAGCCCTTCCAAAATATGCGCTCTTTCTTCGGCCTTTTTAAGATCGAATTTCGTACGTCTTATGATGACTTTCATTTGGAATTTTATATATTCTTCGAGCACTTGCTTTAAATTTAAAATTTTCGGTTCACCGTCAACTATCGCAAGCATTATCACGCCGTATGTTATTTGCAGCTGCGAATAGGTGTAAAGATGATTAAGCACAATTTGTGGTGCCGCATCTTTTTTGAGGTCTATCTCTATATGCATACCATTTCTGTCTGAATGGTCTTCGATTCTTGAAATACCTTCAATTTTTTTATCTTTAATCATCTCGGCAATATTTTCCACAAGTCTTGCCTTATTAACCTGATAGGGAAGTTCTGTAACTATTATTTTGGATCTGCCGTTATTATCTTCAACTATCTCGGTTTTTGCCCGGACGGTTATTTTTCCGCGACCTGTGGAATATGCCGCTCGAATACCCGAACGTCCCATTATTATCGCACCGGTCGGAAAATCAGGACCTTTGATATGTTCCATAAGTTCAGGGAGCTCTGCACTCGGATTATCTATCAAAGCGCACATACCGTCAATCACTTCGCGCATATTGTGAGGCGGTATATTCGTAGCCATTCCAACCGCTATGCCCGTGGAACCGTTGACAAGTAAATTTGGAAATCTCGATGGTAAAACTGTGGGTTCTTTGAGTCTGTCGTCATAATTGGGCACAAAATCAACCGTATCTTTTTCGATATCGGTAAGCATCTTGAGTGAAATCTTACTCATACGTGATTCCGTATAACGATATGCGGCAGGTGGATCTCCGTCGATTGAACCGAAGTTACCGTGTCCATCCACAAGCATGTATCTCATAGAAAAATCCTGTGCCAAACGCACAAGCGCGTCGTATACCGACGAATCGCCGTGTGGGTGATATCTGCCCAGAACGTTACCAACAGTATTTGCACATTTTCTATAGGGTTTATCGGGATTAAGTCCGTCTTCAAACATAGTATAAAGTATGCGTCTGTGAACGGGTTTCAAACCGTCCCTCACATCGGGCAGCGCACGCGAAACTATTACCGACATCGAATATGCCAAAAATGATGTTTTCATTTCTTTTTCTATGTCAACATCAACCACTTTAGGCGTCAAAACATGCTCTTCGCCCAAATTTTTCTCATCTTGATTATCCATCAAATACACCTAATCTTTCAACATTTGTTCTTTAAAATTTAGTTAATTTTAATCTTCTTCCCTAGGCTTTACACCTGCAAGAATAATAGCTTGAACTTCTGCTCTGAAGTCAGGCTCTATTGCCCTGAGAGGCAGCATAAGCTTAATGACACCATTTTTCGTTATAACTATAATATCATCATATTCCTCACTTTCAAATGAATCATCTAAAATTACCTCTTTTTTTACGCCGCCACGAATAATATCTATCTTTTCGGGAAAAACTTCCAAAGTAATCGGTTTATTGTTAAAAGCTTTTGAAAATATTTTTCTGACTCCGAAAAAAGGTACACACCAAACCATTAATATAGCCAAAATCGGAAGTAAAGCAAACCAAAAATAATGAAAATTTCCAATTAGCAGAACAATAGCGATTATTATGCCCAAAATACCGGCATGCAAAACAGTTTGTCGCTGATGAATTTTTATTGTATCTTTAAAATTCCCCACTCTCCCCAAAACACTATAAATCTCTTCGGGTCTGAGTTTATAACTTATCTTTATTCCCGTGCTTTCTTCTTCATACTCTTCAAATTCATCATCTGCAACTATTTTATTTTCATCTCGAATACGCTCCGAACTCGATAATCGAACTTCGTCGCTTTCGGCACCGGAATCTTCAGAATTTTCGGAATTTTCAAAAATATCTTTCGCTAAATTATCAACTTGAACTAAATTATTACCCGTCTCAGATGGAGGGCATGGATCGCTTTCTTTCATATAGGTTTCACTTACTCCTTAATTTTGTTGTTTTATTATATAAAAGCTTCGATAATTCAAATTATATTGATAATTGAAATTAAAATCAACATATTTTTTTATTTACATATCACACGTCTAAATTTTTCACGTATTTTGCATTTTGTTCAATAAATTCACGTCTCGGCGCAACGTTATCTCCCATGAGTATCGTAAACGTTTCATCCGCGGCAGCTGCGTCTTCAAGCGAAACTTTAAGCATCATGCGTGTTTCGGGATTCATAGTTGTTTCCCAAAGCTGTTCGGCATCCATCTCTCCAAGACCTTTATAGCGCTGAATTTCATTGCTTCCTCCGAGCTTTACCAATATTTTATCTCTTTCTTCGTCCGTAAACGCATAGAAATGCTTTTTGTTTTTCGTGATTCTATAAAGCGGTGGCTGTGCTATATATACATGCCCTTGCTCCACAATGGGTTTCATAAATCTAAAAAAGAATGTCAGTAAAAGCGTCCGTATATGTGAGCCGTCGATATCCGCATCGGCCATTATTATAACTTTTCCGTATCGGAGTTTATTTATGTCGAAATCTTCTCCTATTCCACAGCCCAGCGCCAGTATTATAGGCATTAATTTTTCGTTTCCATAAACTTTATCAAGTCTTGCTTTTTCAACATTGAGCATTTTTCCCCAAAGTGGAAGAATTGCCTGAAATCTTCGATCTCTCCCGCTTTTTGCCGAGCCTCCTGCCGAATCTCCCTCTACGATATATATCTCAGTTTCTTCTGCGTTTTTTGATTGACAATCCGCAAGTTTACCCGGTAATGAAGCCGATTCCATTGCACTTTTTCTGCGCACTAAATCTCTGGCTTTTTTTGCTGCGTCTCTTGCTCTGGAAGCTGCAAGTGCTTTTTCTACTATCGCCTTGCCCACAGTAGGATTTTCTTCAAGATAATTTGTGAATTTATCTGTCAAAATTCCGTCCACAAGACCTTTTATTTCAGTATTTCCAAGCCTTGTTTTCGTCTGACCCTCAAACTGCGCATTTTGTAATTTTACGCTGATTATTGCCGTCAGACCTTCTCTTACATCATCACCTGAGAAATTTTTATCATTTTCCTTAAGTAAATTATATTTCCTCGCATAATCATTTATAACCCTCGTAAACGCTCTTTTAAAGCCATCTTCGTGTGTTCCGCCGTCCATAGTATGAATATTGTTCGCAAACGAAAGAATCAAATCATTATAGCTGTCGTTATACTGAAACGCTATTTCCGCACTCGCCGTATCGTTGGGAAGTTTTCCCGAAAAACTTATAACATCATCATGAATCACAGAAAGTCCGCGTTTCTTGTGAATATACTCAACAAAACTTTTTATTCCGCCGCTGTAATGAAAGTCATCACTTCGAGGTTCATCGGCATTCCTGGTATCTCTGAGAATGATTCTTACTCCCGCATTCAAAAATGCTTGTTCACGAAGCCTTGTTTGAAGCACTTCATAATCATATACCGTTGTTTCTTTAAAAATCTCGGGATCGGCCTTAAACGTTATGGTTGTGCCTTTTTCTTTCGACTCGCCTATAACTTTTAGGTCAGTTACAATGTTTCCTCCGGCAAATTTTTGTCCATAAACCTTTTCGCCATCACAAACTTCTACTTCCAGCCACTCCGAAAGCGCATTGACAACAGATGCTCCCACACCATGAAGACCGCCCGAAACTTTATATCCGCTGCCACCGAATTTTCCGCCCGCATGCAAAACAGTAAATACAACCGTGACTGCCGGAATTCCTGCCGTCGGATGAATTCCTACAGGAATTCCACGTCCGTTATCCTTTACTCTTATTATATCTCCCGGCAAAATATCAACTTCGATTTTTGTGCAAAAACCCGCAAGCGCTTCATCAATACCGTTATCGACTATTTCATACACCAAATGATGAAGTCCCCGTGAACCGGTCGTACCAATATACATGCCCGGCCGCTTTCTGACTGCCTCAAGCCCCTCAAGAACTTGTATTTCTCCCGCACCGTATTTTCCTCCGCTTTGATTTATTTCATTAGTATTCAAAATCAAATTCCTCCAAAAAATTCAAATATCCTTTATATTCAAAATAAATTAATTGCTATAAATCTCTTTTTCACCATCAGACCCGGAATAATTTTCATTAGTTTTTATTTCATCATTTTGCTTTTCGGTATCTCTCGAACGCCATCTTGAAAACCTTACCATATAAGGCGACAAACCATAAAACATCAATGAACACAAAGTTATAACACCAATTCCAAACAGACAATATCTCCCACCCATTATAACAGAAAAAATAAATGCGATTATTGATATTATTTGAGTAACTATAAAAAATCCAAAAATACCGGAATTAATTCCCACTCTCGAAACTCTCCCGCAACAGGCACATTTGTGCGATTCTTTGTTCTTTGCAAAAAAAGAATCCAAATAACCGGCTTCTGACCTGCAATAGGGACAATCAGGTAAATTAAGATTTTTCAAAATAAGCACCTCTCCGTCAAAATTGAGTCCTTTGAGCCATTCTTTTTTGTAGCGTTGTTGTCGTGAGCGGACTTATATAAACTATGTTTTCTAAGTTTTTTTTACAAATAATAAAAGATTTTGGTATTTTATGTGTAACATTTATTATTTTACCGCTTTTTTCGGTTTTTGACAAATAATTTCGATTAACTTTGTAAACCGTAGTTTTATCTATGTCAAAAACACCGACTATTTCCCGAACATCTACTATCACATCTCCACCTATATTAACATACATTTTCCACCTCTAAAAATCTTTAAAACAAACAACTTTTCCGCTGTCTATCTCATAAGCTTGCCCGGATTTCATCATACCAAGTGCAGTTTTATCGCAGCCCGTAACAAAAACTTGATAATTTTTCATTTTCCCCACAATATAAGCTTTTCGTAAATCATCAAGTTCACTCATAACGTCGTCCAGAAGCACCACAGGCGGATCGTAAAATTTTTTATTCAAAATCTCGGCTTCCGCGAGCTTCAAAGAAAGAACCGCTGATCTTTGCTGCCCCTGTGAACCAAAACTTTTTACGGCTTTTTTGTCTATACAAAGTTCAATATCATCTTTATGCGGCCCAAAAGACGTAAATTTGAATTTAAAATCGGTTTCTCTGCTTTTTTGGAGTTTTTCAATCATGATTTTTTCAAATTCTTCGGCAGTAAATTCAGAAGAATTCATAATTTTTGAAATATATTTAATCTCAAATACCTCTTTATTCATGGATATATCGGAATATATTTTTGTTGCTTCGTCGTTTAACCAAATCATATATTCAAGTCTGTTTTTCATTATTTCTGAAGCAAGTGCCGAAAGATTTATATCAAGAACTTCAAGAAAATCAATATTTTTTTCGGGATGACTCTTCAAAAATGAATTTCTTTGCTTCAAAGTTTGATTATACCTTATCAAAAGCGCAGTATATGTCGGTTTTAGTTGGCATATCGCCGCATCTAAAAATCTTCTTCTTTTTTCGGGACCTCCTCCCGCAAGCGAAAGATTTATCGGAGAAAACAGCACAGTCCTCAGTGTTCCTATAATTTCGGTGGGATATCTTTGCGCAGCACCGTTTAAAAAAGCTTTTCTTTTTCCCTCGGCAAAATTTATTCTTATTTCCTGTTCACGACGTCCGGCAAAAATCTTGGCTTTTATGCTCGCAAAATCTTTACCAAACTTTATTAAATCAGCATCTTTCGTACCTCGAAACGATCTTGCACCCGTCAACATCCAGATAGATTCTATCAAATTTGTTTTTCCTTGAGCATTTTGACCAAAAATAAAGTTTACGCCGCTACAAAAATTTTGTTTTTTTATTTCCAGATTACGATAATTCACTGTATTGATTTCTAAAATTTGCAACTTTTGCTCACCTTATAAATTTTATTTAAAACTTCCACCGTATCTCCATCAAAAAGCTTTTTTCCGCGCTGTCTGCAAATCTCACCATTCACTTTGACCTTACCGTTTAAGATAATTTCTTTCGCCTCTGAACCTATAGATGCTTCACCGCAAAATTTAACAAACGAATCAAGCTTTATAAAAGATGTGTTTATAGCTATTTTTTGCTCGGGTTTTTCTCTGTTACTATCAAAATTTTCCATATTATCTTTAACCTTATCATTTTTAATCTTTACTGAGCTTTTATTCTCACGGGAAGAACCAGAAACAAAAATGAATTTCCTTCTTTTGGTAATATTTTTATCGGACTGAGCGCACCGCTGAGCTGTACTTTAACTTCATCACAATCGGTATTTTTTAGAGCATCGGTCATATATTTGTTGTTAAAAGCAATTTCGAAATCGCTTTTTATGTCGCTTGAACACGCAACTTCATCATCCGCTTTCCCAACAGTCGTAATGCACGAAACATTAATTTTATCTTTCGAAAAAACGCATCTGACAGGACTTTTAAGTCTGTCTGTGATGAGAAGCGAAACGCGTTCTATGCTGTCTATGAAGTCTTGCGCACTCACTATTACGGTATTCTTAACAGTTTTCGGAACAGTTGATTGATAATCTAAAAACTCACCGTCCAAAAGACGAGAAATTATAATATAATCTCCAACCTCAAACAAAATATGACGCATTCCCGCCGAAATTTTAATTTGTTCATCATTTGCGGGCAAAAGTCTCAAAACTTCTCTCAGAGTTTTTCCCGGCACCACAAATTTAAAATCTAAATCTTCTTTAATAGGCTCTGTGCGCATGGCCATACGATATCCGTCAACAGAAACCAATGTGATTTCTTTGTTTTTTATTTCAAACAGTGTTCCCGTATGAACAGGTTTTGAATCGTTTTCCGCCACAGAAAAAATTGTTTGGCGAATCATACTTTTTAAAATGTCGGAAGAAAGTTCAAATGTCGAAGATGCATCAACAGTCGGCAGATCCGGAAATTCCTTGGAATCAATTCCCATAAGCTCAAAACTGCTTTTTCCGCTTGAAATATGCACGATATAGTTGCCGCCAAGAGTTATTTCGACAAGATCATGCGGAAGTTTTCTGATGATTTCGGTAAAAAGATGTGCATTTAAAACAATAGAACCTTCTTCGGCGATTTGTGCGGGAATATTTGTTGTTATACCAAGTTCGGTATTGTATCCGCAAATAGATATATTCATGTTTTCGGCACTTATCAGAGCACCTTCGAGAGCAGGGATCGTAGACTTTTGGGCAACTGCTTTTTGAACGTTTGAGAGTGCTTCTACGAGCTTATTTTTTTCGCACGAAAATTTCATAAAATTTTCCACGTTCCTTTCTTTGTCAAAAGATTTAAATTTTGGAATAAAAGTAAGAATAGTATTAATAATTTTAGTATTAGTAGTAGGGGGTGTTAATTTGTTGAAAAAGCGTCTAAACAGCAAAGATATCATTATTTTTGATAGATTTTGATGTGGACAACTTGTTTATAATTTGTGAAAAGATTTTTGAAAAAATATATTATCCACAATTTTGTTGAAAACAGAGTGTTTAAAGTTGAAAACATGTTGAAATAAAACCCGGTAAAATTTTATCGATCTCGTATATTTTTTATTATATCTTCTACCATTGCTTTAGTTTTTTTGTCTTTGGCGAGTGTTTTTTCCACCTGCTGAAGTGCGTAAACTATTGTTGAGTGGTCACGTCCGCCGAACTCATCGCCTATCGAAGTCAGTGGAAGCTGAGTTATTTCTCTTACTATATACATTGAAATCTGTCTTGCGTTGGAAATAGCCGCAGATCTTTTTGATGAACGTATATCTTCGGCCGTCACGCTGAATGTTCTTGCAACTTCTTCGATTATTTTTTCGATTGTCACTGGTGGCGGCTGATCGTTATTTAGTATGTCTGAAATTGCCATTTGAGCAGTTTGGATGCCCATAGGTTCGCCGCCCAGAAGGTGATGAGCTTTCATTTTCTTGACGGCGCCTTCGAGCTGACGAATATTGGTTTTTAATTTTTTTGC
This sequence comes from uncultured Clostridia bacterium, assembly GCA_944380895.1. Classification (GTDB taxonomy): domain Bacteria; phylum Bacillota; class Clostridia; order Oscillospirales; family Acutalibacteraceae; genus UMGS1491. Next base: position 24,702 of record CALWJB010000088.1, read on the forward strand.
AATATATTCACACACTTCGTTTGGTATTTTTATATCAAGAAGTTCGGCTTTGCGCTTTATTATTGCTATTCTTGTTTCAAAATCAGGCGGCTGAATATCTGCTATGAGTCCCCATTCAAAACGCGTACGCAAACGATCTTCGAGTGTTTGGATTTCTTTCGGAGGTCTGTCTGATGTAAGTACGATTTGTTTTTTGGCTTCGTAAAGCGAATTAAATGTATGAAAAAATTCTTCTTGCGTTGAATCTTTTCCTGCAATGAACTGAATATCGTCTACAAGCAAGATATCTGTTTTACGGTATTTTTGATGAAATTCACTCATCGTATTTTTTCTGATTGAATCTATCAGTTCATTCGTAAAATCATCACCTTTTATATAGAGAAAAGTTTTGTTTGGGCTTGTTTTTTTGATGTCGTTGCAAATTGCATGAAGAAGATGTGTTTTGCCGAGCCCCGAATTGCCGTATATAAAAAGCGGATTGTAAGCTCCGGCCGGATTTGCCGCAACAGCCAAAGCGGCCGCATGTGCAAACTTATTTGAAGAACCTACTATATATGTATCGAAAGTAAATTCATAATCTAAATCGATTGCAAGGTTTTGATCGCTTTTTTTATTCGAATTTTCGAGTTCATCGGGAATTGTAAAACAGATATCTATTCCCGATCCAAAAATTTCACTAAATGCGTTGGTAATAAGCGGTAAGTAGCATTTATTCAGAGTTTGCCGGTGAAATTCGTTTGGCGCCATTAAAACGGCTTTTCCTTCATCAAAATCAAGTTTTATGGGTTCTATGCGGCTTATCCACGTTTTGTAAGCCACCCCTGTGATTCTTGTTTTACAAAAATCACAAATAAGGCTCCACGCCTCATTAAAAGAATTCATATAAAGACCTCCGAAAAAAATAAAGGTTCTAAGGTTTAAAATACATTCCGAAATATTCTATCATTTTTTAAACTATTTTTCAACAATCGGAGTGTTTAAAACAAAAAAGATAAATTTATATGTGCCGGTAAAGTTGAGAAGGTGTGGAATAATGGATGCGGTTTAGAATCTGTTTATTTACGCCTGAAAAGAATGTATTGACAGCATAACTTTTTTGAGGTATAATCAGTGAGTATAGATTAAGAATCGATCTGGCAGTGACGATTGTGATTATGAAATTTATGAATTCGGAGGGATTTTGAGATGTTTAGAACTTATCAGCCGAAAAAGCTGCATAGAAAAAAAGAGCATGGCTTTAGAAAGAGAATGTCGACAAGAAACGGGATTAAAGTTTTGGCAAGAAGAAGAGCCAAGGGCAGAAAAAGATTAACATATTAATTTATTATCGGTCGCGTTTTGTGTTAATTTCGAAAAATTTAGACCTCTTGTTAAGGTCTTTATTTTTTGTAAAGGATTATTATGAAGAAAAAAATCAAGATTAATAAAAATCGTGAATACAAAAGAATTTATAATCGCGGGAAGAGCGTATCATCTCCGGTGATAGTTACATATTTCCTGAAAAATAGACTTTCAATCGTTCGCATGGGAATCACAACGAGCAAAAAAATAGGAAACGCCGTGAAAAGAAATCGTGCCAGAAGAATTATTCGTGCGGCTTTTTCTGCAGTCAAAAACGAAGTGAAAAGTGGCTGTGATTTAATATTTGTTGCAAGAAGTAAGACTTGTTTTGTGAAAACCGGAGATATTTTAAAAGATATGAGATTTCAGTTAAAAAAACTTGGTGCTCTAAAATGAAGATATTTATTTTGATACTTATAAAATTTTATCAAAAAAACATTTCACCTTTAAAAAAACCTTGCTGCAGATATATACCAACATGTTCTGAATATGCAATAGTTTCAATAGAACGTTTTGGTGTTTTTCGTGGAAGTCTCATGGCGCTTTGCCGAATTTTGAGATGTAATCCGTTTGTTAAGGGTGGTTATGATCCTGTTCCCGAAAAAAAGAAAAATTAATTTTGATTTATTAATTTTGTAAAATTTAATCTTAATAAAAACAGTAAAAATTTTTAGAAAGTATAATTTTTTTGGCAGAGTATTCATTGTTTTCGTTCCTTTATTTGTAATAAATTTAATAAGCTCAAATAAACATTTACCGAATGCGCGGTATTTCTGTGATTTAAAAAATCTACGCCGGCTTTGTTTAGATGGAAAATATTTTTATCGGTAGATCTATTATGGATTGTGGGAGTAACGGACGAGGTATGTGTGTGTGATTTTGTTTGTTAAAAACGCTTTATTTTATGAATTTAAAAACAAAAAACTATGCAAACAAATAAATTTTAAAAAAACACTTGACAAAATTATTTGTTTACTGTAGACTTGTAGATGTTGGTGTTGATGACGCTGAGGGTACACCCGTTGCCATCCCGAACACGGTAGTTAAGCTCAGTAGTGCTGAAAATACTTAGCTGGTGACGGCTTGGGAAAATAAGAAAACGCCAACTTCATAAATTACCACTCCTTTAAATATATTATAAAAAACCTACTCTGAAATGAGTAGA
>CALWJB010000089.1 GCA_944380895.1 uncultured Clostridia bacterium
AAAACAACATTTTAATTTTTTTAGTCGTAATAGTAATGTTGACTACAAAAAAATATGGAACGTTCGGAAATCTATGAAAAAACTTCTGTCCGATATGCATGTTTTATTGAAAGATTATGTTAAACATAGATATACATTCGAGGAAATTAAAGATAATTTCGGTAAAAACAACACAGAGAAACGACAAGCAGCAAAAAAAGTTTTGGAAAGAGCAATATTTGCATCTGCTTATATTTCTGTTTACAAAGAAGTTTTGTTTCGTACTACATCTTATGATAAAAAAGGGAATGTACAAGAAGTTGCTTTATCCTCGGCTTTTACAAATTTTGTTGAATCATTAGATAAAGATCCGCTTCTTAAAGCCACTTACAGTATGAGTTTAAATTTAATTGCGGGTGCCCATGATGATTTTAAATCCGGACCGAATGTCCCGGACTTTGACCTTATTAAAGAAACGAAGGGGGGAAAATTATGTTCTATGACTGCAGAGGAGCGTCTTGGAAATATGACCAATAAAACTCCATTTGAAGTGCGTAATCTAAGAGCAGAACCACCGTTTATGGGTGATTATACTAATGAAATTTTGAAATGCGTCGAAAAAACTCAAAGAGAACTTAATGATGTAATTAATCTTGGATCTAAAAAGTCAAAAGTACAACAAGGAGAGTCAAAAACGTTTGAGAAAGATGTTGGCAGTTTAGACATAGATTTAAAAACTTTACTTGGTGATCAATACAAAAATTACGTAAAAAATTTTGAAAAACAAAAAGAAGTCCTGAAAACTGCTATCAACAAAAATTTGGTTAAGCAGATGTATACTCTCCACTCTCAAGTTGAGAAAGAGTATAAAAAAATTGACCAATATAAAAGAAAACATTTCCCTGATTCCAACGCAAATGATGCCCCTGGGGAAGGGGAGCGTTTTTACGGTTTTTCACAATTGCAAGTTAATGTTGCGTCTACTAAGACCGGTAGTGATAAGGACTACGAAATTACTCCCAAGTATACTGAGTTACAAGAATGTTATAATGACGCTTTAAAAAATAACATGTCTGCGAATTATGTTTCTTTTTATATTCGAAAAGCAGAGAAATTTTTAAAAGCTTGCAAAGTGTGGAATAAAGAGCGTTCTAAATATGAAAAATGGCTAAGTGATAGGAAAATCATCGCTAAAGAGTGGCTAAAAAAGGTCAAAAAGCATTTTCTTTACCTTAAATCCAACAATAATATTGAAAATTACGAACTAAGAAGATTAAAAAAAGAGTATGGGAAATTCCCCTGGTTTGCCTATACGTTTGTTAAAAATTTTAAAAAAAATGTTCAAAATGCAGAGGAGTTTTGTGGAATAAAGATTAAAGATAATAAGTTGGTAGATAGCGAAGGTAATTCGTTAAATAGTTAGAATTGGACTGCTAGTTAAAAAGTACCCATTGCCTTGTTGGCAGTGGGTACTTTTGTCATGTTTACACTTTGGTATTCATATAACTATATCAGCACGTAAAAAGGGAGGTTAGTTGTATGATTAAACTGAAGTCCTTGATTTTAAATATTTTTCTAAGTGTTGGCATAGGAGTTTTATCAAGTTTCTTAACGGGTAATTTTTCCGCGCTTTATCAAGGCGTGAATAGACCCTCGCTTGCTCCTCCGGCATGGATTTTCCCTGCAGTATGGTTAGTGCTGTATATACTAATGGGTGTATCTGCATACATAATCGGAGAATCCGGTTCAAATATGAAGTCATCTGCCTTGAGAGTTTATTGTTTGCAGCTTGCCGTTAACTTTTTATGGTCGCCGTTATTTTTCACTTTTAAGTTTTATTGGTTTAGCTTTTTTTGGCTATTATTTTTATGGGTTTTGGTACTAGTGATGATAATAAAATTTTTCAAAATTAACAAATTAGCGGCATACTTGCAAATTCCATATTTAATTTGGCTCACGTTTGCCGCATATTTAAATTTTAGTGTTGCGGTTCTAAATTAATCACAAATAATCTTTTATACTTTCAATCAGCTTTTCTTCGGAATTTATTAGACGTTTTACCAAGCTTTTTATATTTTCATTAGCAGTTTCGTATTCATTGAGATATTTCGTCAAAGATTTCACACCCATATTGCAGCCATCGGTTATAATACTTGCTATAGTTTTGTCCGAATTATGCATAGCCACTTCTATTTTTGCTTTCATCTTGGCCATGCTCGATGCGATAATAGGTGGATCTTTTTTATCTACGTCGTATTTGTGTAGATATTCGCTTATTTCAGAATAAAGTTTTTCATGAGTTGTTTTGCAGGAATATAAAACATCTTTAAACTTTGGACTTTTGATATATGGCAGCATCTCATCAATTGTAGACACTCCCATTTTTACTCCTGCGCTGCATTCTCTTAGCAATCTTATAGTATCTTCGTTTTCCATAATAAAATCCCTCCTAAGATAAAATTCTTTATTATTATTTGAGATTTTTTTAAAAATATAATATTATTAATGTGTTTTATTTTAATTTTTAGGAGAGATTAAATTGGAAGATCTTTCGAATAAAAAAACAGTAAAAAACATTTTAGAAAAGTATGGCTTTAAATTTTCAAAATCTTTAGGCCAAAATTTCATAATAAGCGATACGATATGTCCCAAAATGGCAAAGAGTTGCGGTGATTCAGATAAAGCGGGAGTTTTAGAAATAGGCGCGGGAATAGGAGTTCTTACGACTGAGCTTGCCAAAAAATATAAAAAAGTTGTATCGGTAGAAATAGATAAGAATTTGATAGATATCCTAGAAGAGACAACTAAAAACTATGAAAATATAAAAATAATAAACAATGACATTTTGAAAATAGACTTGCAAAAATTGGCTAAATCGGAATTTTGTGACTGTGATGAAGTGTATGTTTGTGCCAATTTGCCCTATTATATTACTTCAGAAATATTGATGTATATACTGGAAAGCGGTGCAGACATAAAATCGATAACCGTAATGGTACAAAAAGAGGCAGCGGAAAGAATTTGCGCAGAGCCGGGAACCAGAAATTCAGGAGCAATAAGTTTGGCGGTAAGATTTTATTGCATTCCAAAAATTCTCTTTAACGTCAGTCGAGGATGCTTTATGCCTCAGCCAAATGTAGATTCTTCGGTTATAAAAATGGAAATTGACCATTCTTTGCATAGTAAAATAAAAAATAAAAGTAATTATTTTAAGGTTATTAAGGCGGCGTACGGAAAGCGCAGGAAAAATATTTTAAATTCGCTTAGTATGGGATTATCAATCCCCAAAAAAGAAATTGAAATTATACTGAAGAAATTACATGTATCACCGACTACACGTGCAGAACAGTTAAGCTTTAACGATTTTGTGAATCTCTCGAACGAAATAATATAAAACATAAAAGAATCATCTTTACAAATGCTTAAAAACTTGAACAAATATAAAATAATAATAAACAAAAACATCCTCTTAATTACGAGGATGTTGAGTTATATATTATTGAATTTTAAGTGCTTTTTTCACGTTTTCAAGAGATATATTGTAAATCTTTTTGCAAAGTGATTTCATATTTTCTTTCATTACATCATATCTTTCTGAACTCATACTTATTGCTTTTGTCATTGCGGGCAACATATCCTTGTTATCATATATAAGCGCGGTATCATCAGTGAGCTTGTAGGTATCGGCAAATTCGCTGCTTATAATTATCGGCTTATGGAATCCGTATCCAAGTTGTGCGCTTCCCGTTGCACGTTCCGTTCTAAAATAATTATCTTCTTTTAGATCCGGATCAAGGTTTATTATAATGAAGTCTGATTGCTCGATTATCGAGTACATTTTTTGATAAGAGACTTTTCCGTGGAATTCAAAATACTGTTTTAGGTTTTCAGGCACCATTTCTTTGCAGAAAGTATCTGTGTGACCCGTTACGTGTATTTTGAAATTTTCTCCCCGTGCATCAAGTTTATTTACAGCCGAGATAAGAGGCGTGTAATCTCTTTTTGGACTCGAAGTTATATAAAATGTAGTCTGTTCGTTTTTCTTGTGATCTGCAACAGCACCAAAGTAATTTGGATTCACATAGTTAAGCTTTCCGTAATCTGCGAGTCCGAACAGTTGATTTTTTTGTCTAAACTCTTCTAATCCCAAAACTTCCAAAGATTTGAAGTTGTGTAGAACGAATATTGAATTTGGGTTTTCCTTATATCTTAGTTTAAAGATCATATCTTTTTTATGCGGATCAGCGGTATGTATCATAGAATAATCGTACTTTTTACATTTATTGAAAATTTTATCGGCATAAAATTCAATGTTTTTGAGTTCACGGAATTTAAAAATTCTGATTTTATCCTTTGGCTCGAACCTTTCCATAGCTTCTTCGCTGCCGTCTCTCATCAAAATATCAACATAATACCCGAGGTCAGTGTAATATTTTACAAATCCCGGCATGCACTCAAGATGATAGGGGTTTGGTTCAAACACAACAATAGTTTTCGGCTTTATATCACAGTTGAGAAAATCATTTATATCCATGCTGTCCTTGATGAACGTTTTTGTTCTGTGGTAGTAATATTTTACCGTTTCTTTGATTTGATGTCTAAATAATATACTTTCTCCTAAAAACAAAATAGACAGTACCGCAATTACTACCCATAAAATTTTGTTTGAAACTCTCTGCATAACTAAATTCAACTTCCTTCATTAATTTATTTTATTTACTAAATTTTTAAAATCATTTCCACGTTCTTCAAAGTTTTTATATAAGTCAAAGCTCGCACATGCCGGAGATAATATAACCACACTTCCCGGCGGAGAATTACCATAAGCTGTTACTACGGCTTCTTTCATGTTTTTTGCCATGAATATTTTTAAATTGTCCGTATTATAATTTTTTGAGCTGAGGACTTCATTTTTTATTTTTTCGGACGTATTTCCGAGAAGCACTAAAACTGACACTCTATCGTTAATTTTATTTGCAAGTTCGGTAAATGTCAACTTTTTATCGTATCCGCCTGCGATTAAAGTTATATTTCCGTCAAAAACCGATAAAGCACCACTTATTGTTCTTGCCGGAGTGGAGGCAATAGAGTCGTTATAAAACTTCACGCCGCCAACTTCTCTTACAAATTCTATTCTGTGCTGCACACCTTCAAATTTTCTTGCTGTTTTGATGATGCTCTCTTTTGAAACGATATCACGTAAGCAAGCTATAGCCGCAAGATAATTTTCAATATTATGTCTGCCCGGTATTTTTATGTCATCGGCATTCATAATTATTTTATTCTCGCCATTCACAGAGCTTATGATGTTGTTATTATAATCTTTCCAAACTCCGCTGTTTAGTTTTTTATCGAGACTGAAAAACGTAATTTTTCCACGAACTTCATTTGCAAATTTTCTGGTTTCGGCGTTATCATAATTTAAAACCGTATTTGAAAACGCATTTTGGTGCAGAAAAATTTGTTTTTTTGAGTTAATATATTCATCCATACCGGAATGAATATCCAGATGATTTGGAGATATGTTAGTTATGACGGAGTATTCGGGACTGCTTCTCATAGACATAAGCTGAAAGCTTGAAAGTTCAACTACGGCGATGTCATTTTTATGTATTTTTTCAATTTCGGGCAGCAATGGTTTACCGATATTTCCGCCAACGTGTACTGTTTTACCGTCACGTTTCAAAATTTCTGAAATTATGTTTGTAACAGTAGTTTTCCCGTCGCTCCCTGTTATTCCGATGATAGTGCAGGGGCAGTAGTCAAAAAATATTTCCATCTCAGACGTTACTGTAACGTTTTTTGCTCTCATATTTTTTATTTTCTCACTGTAAAAATTCATTCCGGGAGTGCGTACCAAAACATCCGGAATGAGTTCCCAAGCTGTTTCATCGGCGATGTAAGACTTAATATTTTTATAGGAATTTAAAGTTTTTACTATCGAACTATCTATTTTATCTGAAGATTTACCATCATAGGCAATGATTTTAGTTCCGCTTTTTGCCAAAATTTTCAAAAACGGCATATTACTTTTTCCGAGTCCGCAAAACATAACTGTTTTATTTTTCAAACTGTCTATAAAATCTTTATAATTTTTTTGCATTATTTTCCCTTCAAAATTCACTGTTTAGATCATTTTATATCTTAATGAAAAAAATGTCCACTACAAATTGAGCAGACACTTTATAAAATTTTATACATTAACAAATTTTGTTTGTACATAGCCCAATCTGCCGTTTTCGCCCACAATGTACCAGTCTTCCCACTGGCTGTTTATTTTTACTTTGGAATTTTCTGTGATATTTCCCAAAATTTTTGCATTTAAAGCCGGTTTATCAAATATGGTGGCGTCAGTGTTTGCCGTGCCTATAGTTTGACTTTCACAACCGGTAAACGGTATGCCAAAATATTCGCAAAGCGATAAAACTATGGCTTTAGCCACAGAATCGGTACTATCTCTGAGCCATGCCATATCTTCGGGATTATCGGGAAAACCTGTGTTTATGGTCACTGAAACTGAGTTTTGATTTCTTTCGTCAGAGATTATTTTTATGGGAATTTCGTCTGAGTAAAAATTTTTTAAATTTTCTTCAAGTATTTCTGAAAGACGTTTTGAATTAGGATTTCCGGCTCCGAAAATTATATGTATCCCGGATGTTACTCCGGGCAATGCTTCAGATTTTTCGTTAACGCCAAAACTCATATTTACTATTTGAGCATTTTCGGGAATATTTTTGTTTAGATAATTTCCTTCTGAAAAGTAGCTGATTGCATTTGCGTTAAGGCACTGCTTGAGTTCGTTTATTACCAGTTCTATGTAGTATTCATACTTTGCGCCGCGGTCTCTGAGCGGTTCTAAATTTACGAAATACAAAATGATCACTCCTGTAAATATATGTCAGTAAATTGATATGAAACATTAAAGCCATAAATTCCGATATTATTTTTCAAATTGAGAAAAAATTTTTTCTGCAGGAATATCGGGAGGTCTTAAAAATCTTTTCAAACGAAACAAACATTTTGGATTTTTTGAAATTTTATTAACTCGACCTTCGCAAAGAAAAGTTGCTTTAAATCCTAGATTTTGAATTATTTTTTCCGAACATTTACTGCAAGCTCCAAACGGATAAAAAAATGCGGTAGGTTTTTTGCCCGTGTGTTTTTCGATGAGTTCTTGAGATTTTAAGATATCTTCGGAAAGATTTTTTTTGTATATTTCTTCAGACTCTCCGAATTTTTTTGTGCACCCGACCCTTGGATTCTTACTGCAGTGCATATTATATGTATGATTTTGAATTTCAACCAAACCGGAATCCGACATTTCACGAATTTGATCCCAATTTGCATATGAATAATTTGGATTTTCGTCTTTTATATTTGAATATTTTTCTGATTCGAAAGCAATGGGAGAGAAAACAAATTTAGCGCCATATTTTTTGGCAAGTGGAAATGCATACAGATAGTTATTGTAAGCACCATCGTCAAACGTCAGTAAAATAGGTTTTTGGGGCAATGTAGCTTTGCTTTCGGTATAATCTATCAAATCCTGAACCAAAATCGTTGTATAGCCGTTGTTTTTTATGTATTCCAAATCTTCTTCAAAAGTTTTTTGAGAAATTACAAATTTATTTTTGTTTTTTGGATTTTTCAAAATAAGATGGTACATCAAAACGGGTAAATTTATGGAATCCTCAAAATTTTGGATCTCTTCGCCCTCTGCGCTCTGATAGTGCGAAAAAACATAAAAAAAAGGAATTATGAGCATCAAGATAAGGATGTATGCAATGAATTTGTTTTTCAAATTATTTTTAAAAAAATATTTTACTATCATACATTTCTCCAAAAAATATAAACTATAAAAAGGCTTTCAAACAATATTATTAATTTTAAAATTTAGAAATTACCAAAAATATTGATATAGAGTCAGCAAAATATAGTATGAGAGCGCAGTAAGGATTGAAATAAAGCTTGAAATGAAAAATATTTACTAATTAATATTGATATTCGATATGCGAAGAGGAGACTCAAGAGTTGTTCGAGGTTACGTTTTCCGGTAATTTTTATTTCTTAAAATTATACAAGTTCAAAAAAGCAATAAAAACTATTGACATATAAAAAATAATGTTATAAACTAAGAAAGGAGCTGTAAAGCTTGTTGCTTGACACCTTTATTTTAAAAGAAGATAACGGAGTCGATAGGGTTTTGGATAAAAATGTTGAAATACCAATGCTTTTAGATATTTATGGCAGTATTCTTCCAATTGTTCAGCGTGATAGCCTCGATATGTATTACAACAGTGACTTGTCGCTCGGAGAAATAGCCGATAATACCGGTAAATCACGGCAAAGCGTATTCGATACCATCAAAAGAGGAGAGCATGCTCTGCAAGAGATGGAAGAAAATCTAAAAATTTTGGCAAAAAACAAAACACTACAAAGCAAGATCGAAAACATAAAATTGCTTTTGATGGAAATAAAGAGCTGCAAAAGCGGCGACAGAAGCAAAAAGCTTTTCGATTCGGTGCTGGACGAAGTTAAAAATTTAAAATTATAATAATTATCTGAGGTGATAGCTTGGCATTTGAAAGTTTATCGGAGAAAATTTCTCTTGCATTTAAAAAATTGCGTTCTCACGGCAAATTGACCGAAAAGGATGTAAGAGATTCCATGCGAGAGGTAAGATTTGCGCTTTTGGAAGCGGATGTTAATTATAAAGTTGCCAAAGATTTTACAAATCGTGTGGTAGAGCGGTCTGTGGGCGCAAAGGTTATGGAGAGCCTGACACCGGCTCAGATGGTTATAAAAATTGTCAACGAAGAGCTCACAGCGCTTATGGGAGAAGAAAAGAACAGACTGAATTTTTCTTCTAAACCTCCCACAGTTATGATGTTTTGCGGACTTCAAGGTTCAGGTAAAACGACGCACTGTGCAAAGCTTGCATTAATGCTCAAAAAGCAGGGAAGAAGACCTCTTTTGGTGGCGTGTGACGTTTATCGTCCTGCAGCTGTCGAGCAGCTGAAAATTTTAGGTTCACAAGTCGGTGCACATGTGTTTGAAATGGGAAACATTTCGCCGGTTAAGATAGCTGAAGAGTCGATTTTATATGCAAAAGATCATGGATATGATGTTGTGATCCTTGATACGGCGGGACGGTTGCATATTGATGAAGAACTGATGAACGAGCTGAAGAATATCAAGTTGTCGGTAAATCCGCATGAGATACTTCTTGTGGTCGATGCAATGACCGGTCAGGACGCAGTTACGGTCGCGAAATCGTTTAATGAGCTTTTAGATATCACGGGAGTGGTTCTTACCAAGCTCGACGGAGATACCAGAGGTGGCGCGGCGCTTTCGATTAAATCGGTTACGGGAAAGCCGATTAAACTCATAGGAACAGGCGAAAAACCTGAAAATTTGGAAGAATTTCATCCCGACAGGATGGCATCAAGAATTTTGGGAATGGGCGATGTTCTGAGCTTGATTGAAGATGCAACTGCAAATTTTGATAAAAACGAAGCCGAAAGAATGGCGCAAAAGCTTAAGAAAAACAATTTTGATCTTGATGATTTAAAAGATCAGATGATGCAAATCAAAAAAATGGGGCCCTTAAAATCGATATTGTCAAAATTCCCCGGAATGGATCGGCAGCTAAAGGATGTTGACATAGACGACAAAATCATGGATAGAACATATTCAATAATACTTTCCATGACACCCGAAGAAAGAAAGAAACCTAATGTCATCAATCCTTCGAGAAAAAGACGAATCGCTGCGGGAAGCGGAGTGAAAGTAGAGGATGTCAACCGACTTCTTAAACAGTTTGAGAATATGCAGAAGATGATGAAACAGTTTGGCGGAAAATTTAAGAGGGGAAGGTTTGGATTCCCAAAATTTTTTAAATAGTTTATTTAAATAGTTTATATGTTTTTTAATATATAAAAATAAATTTTTATAATGGAGGAAATAATAATGGCAGTAAAAATTAGACTTCGCAGAATGGGAGCAAAAAAATCACCTTTTTACAGAGTAGTGGTGGCAGATTCGCGTTCGCCTCGTGATGGAAAATGTATTGAAGAAATCGGATATTTTAATCCTATGGTAGAGCCTGCAGAAATCAAACTTGATATGGAAAAGGTAGAAAAATGGATTAAAAACGGCGCACAACCTACAGAACGAGTTAAGAGCATAATCAATAGTCAGGAGACGAAAAGCTAATTATAACAGGACATTTTTTAAAATGGAGGTATAATTTTAGTGGAAGATTCGATTGCAAATTTACTTGAAGTTATGGTTCGAGGACTTGTAGCAAATCCCGATAACGTAAAAATCGAGAAAATTGACGCAAAAGACAAAGATTTTACCGTATATAGAGTAATCGTGGACGAAGAAGATATGGGAAGAGTTATTGGAAAGCAGGGTAGAATTGCAAAATCCATAAGGAGTATTGCAAGAGCGGCTGCTACCAAAAGCGATGAAAAAATTGCTGTGGAGATTGGATAATTCCGCGCTATTTGTTGTAGGGCGTTCGGTATAAAAATCCGAACGTTTATTTATATTTTAAATAATTTACTAAGGAGTTTTATGGCAGATAATATTTTTTTGAAGGTGGCTAAGATTTTAAACACTCACGGGATAAAAGGTGAAGTGAAAGCTGAATTTTTGTGTGATACCGCAGAAGATTTTTTTGATATCGAAAAATTATTTTTAAACATAAACGAAAAGCCATGTGAAATTAGTTATATGAGAATGCATAAAAATTATATTTTAATTAAATTTGCAGATATAAACACTCGTAATGAGGCTGAGCCACTAAAAGGCAAGTACATTTATGCACACAAAAATGATATTCCTTTAAAAGACGATCATTATTTTATTGAAGATTTAAAAGGCTGTGAAATCTTTGATTTTGATAGCGGTAAAAAATATGGTAAACTCAAAGACATATGGAATGCGGGTGCAAGCGATATATACACTGTTATCGGTGAAGACGGGAAAGAATATTATTTGCCCATAATTCCCGGTACAATAAAGAAAATAGATATTAAAGATAATAAAATTTTAGTTTGCCCTCTGAAAGGCGTGTTTAGCGATGAAAATTGACATAATGACGTTGTTTCCCGAAATGTGTGAAACTTTTTTAAACTCCGGTATAATCGGACGAGCACTAAAAGCGAAAATAGTAGATGTAAAATGTCACCAAATACGTGATTTTGCTTATGATAAGCATAGGCGGGTTGACGATACACCTTATGGTGGAGGAAAGGGTATGATAATGCTTGCCGAACCTATATATAAATGTTTTGAAAATATTTGTGAAGAAAGAAATTGTAGACCTCACTTGATATATATGTCACCAAAAGGCAGGGTGTTCAATCAAGAAGCCGCGAAAAGAATTAGTAATAAATTTAAAAATATAGCTATTTTGTGTGGACATTATGAAGGAATTGATGAAAGAGTTATTGAAGAGATAGTAGATGAGCAGGTTTCAATCGGTGATTATGTAGTAACAGGGGGAGAGATGCCTGCACTTATTTTGACAGATGCTGTTTTAAGGCTTATCCCGGGTGTTTTGTCAGACAGCATATGTTTTGAAGAAGAAAGTCATTATAACGTTCTTTTGGAGCATCCGCAATATACGAAACCATCTATTTGGCATGGAAAAGAGGTGCCTGAAGTTCTGCTTTCGGGGCACCATGCGAAAATTGAAGAATGGAAAATAGCAAAATCTTTAGAAGTTACTAAAAAATATCGTCCTGATCTAATTAAATAACTGTTTAAATGTCGAGAATACACAAAAATCAAAATTGTATTTTGTGTTTTACACAAATGAATGATGTTAAAAAGATGTTCAATAGGTGATTAAGCCAAAAATAATATTTTTTATTGACTGTATCTGTGATTGTGATATAATTATATTATCGTTAGTAATTTTTTATAAATATAGTTTATTACATATTGATTTTATTGATTAATAACTTTGGAGGAGATAATATGTATAAAAAAAATGTAACAGTCCAGAATCAGGTAGGTTTATATGCGAGACCTGCGACATATTTCATTCAAAAGGCCAATGAATTCAAGTCTAGCGTGTGGGTTGAAAGGGAAGAAAGAAGAGTTAACGCAAAAAGTTTGTTGGGAGTTCTTTCGCTTGGTATATCCGGCGGTACTGAAATTACGATAATTGCCGACGGTGAAGATGAGCATGAGGCCGTTGAAGGTTTGGTGGAGCTTGTGGATTCGGGATTTTCTCGTTCTGATGATTCGCGAGTATTTGATCCATCTTCGGTTAATTTTTCAGATAGCGCTTTAAAATAGGCGTGTATATTATTTTGTTCGCGGATGGCTTGATATTTTAAGTTACCGCGTGTGTTTGATTGTATTTAATAAAAAAGTATTCAATTTGTAAATTTTTTATTTAGATTTTTGAAATTGCTTACTGAAACAGATGAAATCGCCGAAATTGACATAGGTGTCTGCTTCAAAAGACTCATCAGGAGCAGGTAACATTGCAGTTAAAGCCATTACAAATGCTTTGTGTACCGAATTAAAAAATAAATTTTAGGTTTTTTACATGTTTAAGTGGGTATGTTTCATCGGAGTGTACGCCTTAGATGGGCGTTTTAGCAGTGAAGATAAAAAAGTGATAGTGTGATTGTTTTCTGACTAAGTTAAACAAACATTTAAGCCGGTATTTTCCGAAATTAAACGGAAAACACTGGCTTTTAAGTTTTATTAATCAGAAATTATATTGAAAAATTTCTTCCAGTGATAGTATGTGTACAATCGTCTCAAACAGTTACAAATCCAACACCGCAATCAAATCGGCAATTAAAGTTCTTCTGAATTATCTATGTCATAAGTTTTTCTGACAATTTTGTATAAGATTCTTGTCTATTTTCAGGGATGTAAACCATATAATCTTTATTTTTTTTGAAAGATTTGAACCCTGATTTTTTATACAATCCAAAAGCTGCACCCGGAGTGTCGCTTTCTACATGTAAAAAAATTATGTGATTTCTTAACTTTTTTTTCATTAAATCAATTAAATTTTGAGCAATTTTTTGCCCCCGATATTTCTTTCTGATTCTAACATTACACAACCTACCTAGACGACAAATAGACGTAGCACCATCATCCGCGATATCTCTTTCGCATTTTTCATTTTTAACGCCTAAAAGCTTTTTAAGTTCCCCGCTCACAACTTTAACCACATCAGTTGTACAAGTCAGTCTTCCTACTTGATATTTACAATCGTCATCCGGCCAGCCTTCCACAGATTCGTAACCTATTTCGGTACCCTCCTTCACTTCTTTAGGATCATACACACCAAAACATGTGTCGCTTCCATCCACACAACGGAAGTACTTATATTCTCCAATCACCAGTTCATTCCCAACAAGTCGCATTTTAGACATCTCCTTTACAAAAATATTAACCTCAATTTCGAAGTTACTATAACATTATAATCATTATATTGAAATATGTCAAGATTTTTTTATTGTAAATTGCCTAAAATTTTAATTAATTTTAATCACGAAATATTAACATATATAGCTTTATAAAAGCTAAGAAATTAAAAAAGCAATGTAAAAACTCTCAAAACAGACACTAAATTGGCGAAAACAAAACGGGACTTTTATTCCCATATCCGACAATATAGCTTAGTGGCGATGGGTGAAATAACTAAATAAGATCCGATGAGATAGTCGGCACATCAAATAACAGTATGTCAAAATTCCTAGTAATTGGGCTTATGATAGTCTAAGTTACAAGCAATCCGAACATACTAAAGAAATTGAAAAACTGATACCGTCATAGGCGCAACGAAGCTGTCTGTGGTATATATGCATTTCAGAAATTTTTCGAATTAATACACAAAAAATAACATAATGGATCTGAACAAGGATTTAATTGGTTAGCGATTTTTAGTATCTATTTTTGCCTAACAAGTTCATCATATAAGCTGGGGAATTTTTATTATCAACTGGCAGATTGTAATTCTAATCTGAGTTTGTCGCTTATCATTGCTATGAATTCTGAATTTGTGGGTTTTCCTCTCGAATTATGTATTGTATACCCAAAATATGAATTTAATATATCCACATCTCCTCTATCCCATGCGACTTCTATTGCGTGTCTTATAGCTCTTTCGACTCTTGAAGATGTTGTGTCGAATTTTTTGGCAACAGAAGGATAAAGCTGTTTTGTTACTGCGTTTATTATGTCAGGATTTTCTACCGACATCATTATTGAACTTCTTAAATACTGATATCCCTTTATATGTGCCGGAACTCCGATTTGATGTAAAATTTCCGTAATTTTGATTTCCATATTTTTTCCCTCACTAATTCTCACACTGGATTCGTTTATTTTAGATATATTTGTTTTTGTGATAGGTTTTTGATATAAAATTTGATTTATTTTTTCAATTATATCGTAGTGGCTTAAAGGTTTAACCAAAAAGCATTCTGCGCCCGCTGATATTACTTCTTTTTCCAAAGTTGGTCGACTAAAATTAGAAGTTACCATAAAAATAGGAATTTTGATTCGTCCGTTTTTACGTATGGTGGTAATAATTCCTATTGCGTCGATGCGAGGCATAAATAGATCCATAATAACGACATCGGGGCATGAATTTTCGATAATTTCAATTATTTTGAAACCGTCTTTGGGCAAAAATGACAAATCCATTGAATTTTGACTGAGCATGTCCAGTGCTTCTCGATTGAAGTCGGTACAGTCCTCTGAAGCCAAAATTTTTAACCTGTTTTGCATAATTTTTCCTCCTATAAAATTGATTTATGATATTTATATTTACATAAATTTCCAATTATGTCAATAGTTTCAATGAAATTTAACATTATTCGTTATAAATGTAAAAAAATTAAAATTTTTATTCATTATTTTTGTTGTACGTTTGGTAAATGTTGTTGGAATTTGTAAGCATAGTTTCTGCAAAAATTCCGTATCCTTTTGATGGATTATTAACTAAAACATGTGTTACGGCTCCCACTAAAGCTTCATTTTGAATTATCGGACTGCCACTCATACCTTGTACAATTCCTCCTGTTTTTTCCAGTAATTCGGGGTCAGTTATTGTTAATTTAATATTTTTTGTGGGAGAATTTACATTATAGTTAATAGAATCAATATTTATGTCATAAAACCGAGGAGTATTATTTTCGGCGGCGGTAATAATTTGTGCTTTTCCTGTTTTTACATCTTGTTTTGCTGCGATTTCAATAGGTTCTATGTTTGTCTGAGCTTCGCAGTATAGTTTTCCGTATATGCCCGTTTCGCTATTTGAGTAAATTTCTCCTATCGGTTTTTCGTTTGTGAAATATCCATGGATTTCGCCCGGCATGCCCGGTTGACTTTTTTGGACGTCCATTATTGAAACTTTGCCCACAGTTCCTTTAAAAACTGAAAGCATATTTCCTGTATCTATATCGCAGATTCCGTGCCCAAGGCCCGCAAACATTTTTGTGGATGGGTCAAAAAACGTCATGGTACCTATCCCGGCGGAACTGTCGCGTACCCATACGCCTGCACAGTAGCCTGATTCAGTTTCATTTTTAATAGGAGTCAGTGTTAGAGTAATTTTTTTATCTTTGCGAATCACAGTTAATATAATATCTTCTCCTGCAGAATTTTTTATTATATTTTCGAATTCATCAGTTGATGTAATTTCTTGATTATTGGCCTTTAGTATAACGTCGCCCTTTTGTAAAATTTTTTCATTTTGTGATTTTTTAATACCTAAAAAATCTTTATTATCATATTTTTGCGGATTATCAACAACTATAATACCATCCGTGTAAATTTTGGCGCCAAAAGGTACGCCACAAGGTATTACATATTTTTTAGGTTCAGCGCTTACAGAAACGGTTTTTACGGGAAAAAGGTTCAATAATTTTATATTGGAACTATAGGTATTATCGGGAATCGATTTTTGGCTTTTCGTTTCATTTACGTAATATGGAAATATCTTAAAATTGGTATTTTGTGGTTCATAAACACTGTAACTGTCGGGCATTTCTTCGTGTGCATATATAATGCCGCCAAATATGAAGCTGCTAAGTAGTAGTAATATCAAGCTGCAATTTTGGAAGAATTTTTTCATTTCATCACCGCCTGTGAAAATAAAGTAAAATGATGTATAAAATTGTAGATAGAATTATTGTATGTGTTTTGATGAAAATCAACAAAAGAAAATATTGGATAATAAATTATATTTTCTTAGACATATCACTTTATGACTGATATAATGTATTTGTAAGTTAAGATTTGGGAGTGAAACTTTTGGAAAAAAACTATTTTAATACAGTTTGCAAAATGATTTCGACAAGTGAGAGAATGAAGAAATTTGAATTCACCAAAGAAGGAGAATTTACCGCAAAATTTCAAGATAATGAATGCCTTTATGAAATCGCTTATGATGCTGAGAAAAGTTTGATATCAATTTTTTCGGTCAGCAAAAACGGGGCGGATAGAAAAACAATTTCTTCGTGGCTCATGGAATTTGAAAAATGTACATCAAAAGATGTAAATATGATTGCAAGTGATTTTATTGATATTATGGCGGGAAGCACAGAAAAAAATTCTTCAAATAAACTGCAAAAGAAAAGCAATATTGGTGATGAAAACAGTGTTACGGGTCTATTTTTTGCCAATCGTATGGCAAGTATGTTTCCGGATTTAAAGGAAGAGATTCAAAATGAAAAAAGAGAAACAGGGAATATTAAAATTGCATTATTTACAGAAAATAAAATTTTACCGTGTGTTGAGGATTTTCTGATTAGAGAGAAAAATAAATCAAGAATAAAAAAATTCGGCAATCTTTTAAGCGATCTTTATCACAGCGGTACGCTCGATGTTCGTAGTGTGATAACCATGGGCATTTTGTGCAAAATTAGTAATAAAGCTGCTGAAGAAAATCTTAAAAGTGCAATAAGTGACGAGCTTTTAAAAGCATGGAAAGCGTCTTTAAAATATAAAGGCAAGAAAATAAAGCCAGAGAAATTAAAAATAAAGAAATCATTTTTCTCAAGGTTATTGGAAGCTCAAAAAAATGTGTCAAAATAAAAAATTTATTCCTCTTAAACTTTCATTTTAGGGTTGAGAGGAATATTTAAGTTTAAAGATGAATATTTTTGATTATCTAAAATTTTGAGAAGTAAAAAATAAGGGGTAATCATGAAGAAGTTACTATTTAAGACAAAAAATTTCTTATCGGAAAATGATATTTACAACTTCGGAAAAAACAATAAAGTTCTGCTTCTGATGTTCTTTTGTTTGATAGTGGGAATGACAATTGGTTCAATTTCTGCGGGATGCATAAATTTTGAAACGCTCGATAAATTAAATTCTATTTTTCTCACTGATTTTAAACAAAGAATCTCACAAAACAGAGTAGAAGTTTTTGTTTCATCGCTGTCAATGTATTTTATTTTTGCTCTTATTTTGGAAATTTCTGCACTTTCTGTCTGGGGCATCGTTTCCGTACCGATTTTACTTGTTTTCAAAGGCATGGGAATGGGACTTTCGGGAGGATATTTATACTTAGTTTATGGTTTGAAGGGCATAGCATTTTACATTCTTATTTTAGTGCCGGGCATATTTGTTTCATCTATTGCGTTTGCACTTTTTGGTGTTTGTGCTTTTAAAAGTTCGGTGGCAATTTCAAAAAAAATTTTGCCAAAGCCTTCCGGCGATGCACTATGGCCATGTTTGAAATCAAATATAAAGAAGCTTGGATATTGTACGCTTTTGCTATGTTTTTCGGCGTTTTTAGATATGGCTTTTATGATGATGTTTTCAATTTTTTTTGAATTTTAATCTAAAAATTATCATAGAAATCCTTAATAAACCAAATTTTTTCTCTGGGTACTTCAAATTGTTTTCCATTTAAATAATTGAGTATTCCGGCATCGGATTTGAATTCAAATCTGAGTTTATATGAGCATAGAGCTTGAAATTTATAGCCTTTTGAGCGGTTAATACTATTTTTCCCATATTTTCCGTCGCCAAGCAGAGGATTTCCAATAGAAGCAAAATGTGCGCGTATTTGATGAGTTCTACCCGTAAGCAGTTCTACGTCCACCAAGCTAAAGTATTTTTTTGATTCTATAGTTTGATATTTTGTTATTATGCTTTTTAAATTTTTTGATTGATTTTTTATGTTTTTTATAAATACTTTATTTTCTTTAGAATCCTTTTCCAGATATCCTGTCAAAGTGCCGCTTTTTGGATTTATATTACCACAGACTATGCATAAATAATTTTTGTGAATTTCTCTATTTTTCATTTTATTGTTTAGTATCATAAGAGTTTCGGAATTTTTTGCAGCCAAAACAATGCCCGAAGTGTTGCGGTCGATGCGATTAACCAGGGCGGGAGAAAAAGAATGTTCTTGTTCGGGAGTATACTCACCTTTTTTGAGCATATAATTTTTAATTCTGTTTATGAGGCAATCGACTTGAAAATTTTTATCGGGATGAACTATTAAACCGGATTTTTTGTTTACTATTATAATATTTTTGTCTTCATAAACAATATCTAAATCAGAAGGAGCTTTTTTAAAATCTTCCGAATAAATTAGGGGTTCAAAAAATTCATCGTTAACATACAGCTCAAGAATATCGTTTTCACATAATTTGTTGGAATTTTGAGCTTTTTTACCGTTTATTTTTATTCGCTTTTTTCTAATATATTTTTGAACCAGTGTTTCGGGTAGTCGCGGAAAACTTTTACATAAAAATTTATCTAATCTTTTCCCGGAATCATTTTTGTTTATTGTGATTTTTTTCATAACTTTAAATTCTATCTATTACCATTCAGATTGTAATTTACCTACCGTGATATTATCAGAGTTATTTACTTGTTGAATTTTCATTTTTATATTCAGCATTTATAATTGTATCATAAATTTAGTATTTTATCAAAACCGCTCAATATTGACATACTTGATGCTATGTTATAAAATATTAGCGAAATAAGTATATATTTTATATACGTGAATCTATATTAATTTTTAGATAAGGAGAATATTATGTGCGGAATTATTGGATATGCCGGTAAAAATCAAGCCATACCATTTATTTTAGATGGTCTTGCAAAATTAGAGTATAGAGGTTACGATTCGGCAGGAGTGGCAGTAGTAGGCTCTGACGGAAATCTTGTGGTGGAGAAATGCAAAGGGCGTTTGCAGGTTTTAAGAGAAAAAATAGCAAACGGAGATATTGTGCAAGGGTGCGTCGGAATAGGGCATACGCGTTGGGCGACTCACGGGGAACCATCAGATATCAATGCGCATCCTCATATTAGCATGAACGGAAAAGTGGCTCTTGTACATAATGGAATTATTGAAAATTATATAGACTTAAAGAAGATTTTGTCAGAAAACGGATATACTTTTAAATCGGATACAGATACTGAAATCGTGGCGAATATACTGGATTTTTATTATAATGGCAATCCTCTCGAAACTATTCAGAAAGTTATAAAGATGCTTCGCGGTTCGTATACTTTGGTAATAATTTTTGAAGGTATCACCGATAAGATTTATGCTGTGCGAAAAAATACTCCCTTGATAGCAGGTATTAGCAAAGTGGGTAATTTTGTTGCTTCGGATATAGCGGCATTGGTTTCGCATACCAGAGATATGTATCTTCTTGAGGACGACGAGATAACAGAAGTTTCTTCCGAAAAAATAAATATATACGATATCGATTTAAACTGCGTGAAGAAAGATATTTTCAAAGTGGATTGGGACATAAAATCTGCGGAAAAAGAGGGCTACGATCATTTTATGCTCAAGGAGATCCACGAACAGCCGAGAGCGATACGAGATACTATAAATTCGCGGATTAGTGATAATAATGAAATAATTTTGGATAATATAGATCTTGATTTAGAAAATATAGACAAAATTTACATTTTAGGTTGTGGTTCGGCATATTATGTTGGAATGGCGGCAAAGTATGCGATTGAAAAATCTTGCGGTATGTCTGCGGAAGTAGATTTGTCGTCTGAATTTCGCTACCGTTTCGGAGAAAACACCCGAAAAATGAATCCGAATTTTAGTGGAGTAAAAAGAGATCTACGGGTAAATAAAAGTACGCTTGTAATACTTATTAGTCAATCGGGAGAAACCGCCGATACAATTGCAGCACTTAGAGAAGTAAAAAAATACGGTGCAAAAACACTTTCGATTGTAAACGTAGTAGGATCTACCATAGCCAGAGAATCTGACTATGTAATTTATACAAGGGCGGGTCAAGAGGTGGCCGTGGCTACCACAAAAGCACTTACGTCGCAGCTTTCTTTGGTGTTTTTGTTAGCAGAGTATATGGCGAGAAAACTGGGGTTTATTGAGGATACTACTTTAATTGAGGATCTGAAAAAAATTCCCGAGCAAGTTGAAAATTTAAATAAATCGGAAAATAAAATTAAATCGTATGCCGAAAAATTTAAAACATCGGATACTGTGTTCTTTGTGGGAAGGGGAATGGATTATCCTGTTGCGCTCGAAGGAGCATTAAAACTCAAAGAAACATCATACGTGCACGCTGAGGCATATGCGGCGGGAGAACTGAAACATGGACCTATATCGCTAGTTGAAGAAGGTACGCTTGTTATAGCGGTTGCAACTCAGGATGAACTTTATGAAAAGATGATAAGCAATATTCAAGAAGTAAAATCGAGAGGAGCGACTGTTTTAATAATCACGAACGAAGGAAATACATCTGCCGAAAAAGTGGGGGATATGGTTTATTACATTCCCAAGACTCATGAACTTTTAACTCCGCTGCTTTCAGTAATTCCGCTCCAGCAATTTGGATATTATAGTGCCGTGCTGCGCGGTTTAGACGTTGATAAACCCAGAAATTTAGCTAAATCTGTTGTTGTAGAATAGGAGACGCTAAGCTGGTTGCTTATTTAACGCAAATAATACGGTTGATTCGTGGATGTTTACTACATAAAAAACTCGGGGAATCTTTCCCGAGTTTTTAAATTTTAATAATTCAATCAATATTCTTCTCATTTTTCCCCAGACTAAAGTTGTCATTTTTATTATGGTCATGTGCAGCGTCGTCTGACGGCAGGATGCCTGATGGCTGGCTTGGAGGACGAAATATGAAGTTGATAATATTAATTCAATGTCGGTTTCTCTGTTAGATATAAATTTAGGATATTTTTAATGGTTATGCGGTCTTGAATCGGTATTCACTCTTTCGGACAGCAGCCAGAGTACATTCTTCGGAACATTTAGCAGGCACTGCTTTAATAAAAAAACTCCGCTTACAAAAACTTTGTAAGCAGAATTTTTTAAATATATTGTGTACATTTTAGCTTTAAAACATTTAAAATTTAATATAGATAAATCTTAAAAATGAATTGGGTCTCTAAGCCAACCAAATAAACTTATGGCATCCATTACGATAGTTCGAAAATTTTCGTTATTTAATGTACCTGCATAATAATGCCTTTTCAAAACAGGCATATTGCTGATTTTATGAATGAAACTTGGATTGCTGATATTAGCTGCATAATCCATACGAAGCAGTTTCCCCAATGAATACATCATATTATCACAGCATCGCCAATGCGCATCTGAAATCTCACGCTGCTTGCCTTGATAAGGATAACTTGCGGATACCAAGATTTGGGCAGCATGGATATCTTCATCAATGTAGGCTGCTGCGGAAATCGCACAACATACTAAAGCTAAAAAAGCAGTACACAATAATTTTTTGAATTTCATTATAACATCCCTCCACATATAAATTTATAGTATTTTTAATTGTATGTCAAGATTTTTAAAATAATCGATGTTTTTGTTAATATTTTTATTTCATATTTAATAATTAATTTTTTCATATAAAATTTACATTTTATAATATAAAAAATATATTAATCGACTTGTAATATATGGTATTTTATCATCAGATGAGATGTTTTTACTTTTTAGCAAGCATTGCTTTAATAAAAAAACTCCGCTTACAAAAACTTTGTAAGCAGAATTTTTTAAATATATTGTGTACATTTTAGCTTTAAAACATTTAATAATATAGATAAATCTTAAAAATTCTTATTTTTTAATTTGGAGCTATTTGAGCTGTTTGAGCTATAAGATGCTCCATCAAACTTATGGCATCCCGTACGACACCTTTAAAATTGTCGGCATTTAAATCATCTGGAGTATCATAATATCTGTTTAAAACAGGAATTGTACGAAGGTCATACAGAAAACCCGAGCTTTCCCTATAAGCTTCAAAATCCATATTAAGTATGGCACGCAAGTGATCACGCGTCTGAGTATAGTATTGTCTCTGAGCCGCTAAAGTACCATTGAGCACGCGGCGGCCGCGAAGAGGAGTCCTTAAGCGTGCCTCGCTTCTGGCAAAATCTATATCTTCTTGAGTGACGGCTGCTGCGGAAGTCGCGCACCATGACAAAGCTAAAAGAGCAGTACACAATAATTTTTTAAGTTTCATTGTAACATCCCTCCAAACATAAGTTTATAATATTTTTAATTATATGTCAAGATTTTTTAAAAATAATCGATGCCAAAAATTAACAATAATAAAACGA
>CALWJB010000090.1 GCA_944380895.1 uncultured Clostridia bacterium
GGCTTT
This sequence comes from uncultured Clostridia bacterium, assembly GCA_944380895.1. Lineage (GTDB taxonomy): Bacteria > Bacillota > Clostridia > Oscillospirales > Acutalibacteraceae > UMGS1491. The sequence continues at coordinate 7 of CALWJB010000090.1, forward strand.
ATGCCGCACATCAAACCGCCAAGCGGAAATCCTCCCGACCCATCAAAAAGCGACCCTAGTGTAAGTTCATTTTTAGACATTTTCGGTCACCTTTGAGTATGGGATTTTTTCATTTCCTCGCATCAAAAATACATTTTCATCGCCGTATGATTCTACATACCTTCGAATAATTACAGATGCATATTTTGGGTCGAGTTCCATGCAATAACAGATTCTATCCATCTGCTGACACGCCATTAATGTACTTCCTGAACCTGCGAAAGTATCAAGAATAATACTGTTAACCGCAGATGAGTTCTTTATCGGATAGCAAAGCAAGGGGATAGGTTTCATGGTCGGATGCTCGCCGTTTTTCTTAGGTTTATCATAGTGCCAAATTGTAGATTCTGCTCTGCCTGCGTACCATTTGTGTTTGCCTGTTTTAAGCCATCCGTAAAGTATCGGTTCATGGCCCCATTGATACGGTGAGCGACCCATAACGAATGAGTTTTTTGCCCATATACACACACCCGAAAGGTGAAATCCCGAATCTATAAAAGCCTTACGGAAATTTAAGCCCTCTGTATCTGCGTGGAAAATATATGCCGAACCGCCGTCAGCTAAATGGGATGTCATATTTTTAAAAGAGGATAACAAGAATTCATAAAATTTCTCGTTATCCTGCTTATCATTTTTTATTTTAAGACCGCTTGCGCTCTCAAAATTGACGTTATATGGCGGGTCTGTAACGATTAAATTCGCTTTTTCATTACTCATAAGCCGATTTAAATCTTCGGAATTGGTCGCATCACCGCAAAGCATTCGGTGTTTTCCGATCTGCCATAAATCACCTTGATTTACAAACGTTGCTTCTTCCAATGCTTTATTTACATCATAGTCATCATCTTTGCCTTCTTTTACATCTGCATTAGAAAATAAATCTGAAATCTCGTCTTCGTCAAATCCTGTAAGCAACACATCAAAATCATTCACACTTAAATCTCTTAGTAAATCCGTTAAAAGCGGAATATCAAACTCGCCACTAATCTTGTTTAGTGCCACATTCAATGCTTTTTCATGTGCATCGTCCAAATCGACAACTACGCATTCGGCGTCTGTGTATCCCATATCTTTGAGAATTTTATATCTCTGATGTCCTCCCACGATATTGCCTGTTCTTTTATTCCAAATGATCGGCTCTACATAGCCAAACTCACTCATACTTCTCTTCAGTTTTTCATATTCGGCATCTCCGGGTTTTAAGTCTTTCCGAGGATTATACTTTGCCGGATTAAGTTTCGATATCTCGATTTTTTCTATTTGCAAAATTCCCACCCCACTCTAAAATTTGTATATAAAAAACGCTCCTATTTGGGAGCGTCTGAGAAAATAATTAGTTTTTATTTTTTAGCTTAAAAAGTTCATTATCAGCTTTATCATGGTATCTTTTTCGTCCGGCTTTGACTCTGCCGTCATAATTGTCACCGCAACCAACGTATAATCGTCAATTACTTTTTTACCGTCAATAAGCAAAGCATTGTTTTTATCAAGAAAATATAGAAATAATGCTGCTGCGATTCGCTTGTTTCCGTCTGAAAATGAATGATTTTTTGTTATCAAATACAAAAGATTGGCTGCTTTTTCTTCGAGCGTTGGATACACATCTTGACCGCCAAATGTCTGATAGATTGCGTTTATGCTCGATTTAAATGAATCGTCTTTTTCATTTCCGAAAAGCTCACTCTCACTGCCAAACTTCATGCCGTCTATGACTTTTCTACATTCTTTGTATGTCAAAGTGTAAGTTGCGGTATTTCCTTTTGGTTTTTCTATTTTCTGATGGTCGTAATCATCAAGTAAATCAAGGGCTAAAGTGTATTTTTCAATTACATCTAAAAGCTGATTACTTTCAATCTGGTTGCTTTTCGCACGTTTCATAATTCGTATAACCTCGCCGAGTTCATTTATACGATTATTATTTACGGCATAGCCTTTGAGTATATAATCTTTTAAAACGCTGTTGGCCCATTTGCGAAATTCTACGCCCCGCTTGGATTTTACTCTGTATCCGACCGAGATAATCACATCAAGATTATAAAAACTTGTTTTTCTTGAAACCTGGCGATTACCTTCTTTTTGAACTATCAAGTATTCCTTGACAGTTGAATTTTTATCAAGTTCACCCTCTTTAAAAACGTTATTCAAATGTAAACTTACATTCTGTTTTGTAGTTTGAAAAAGTTCTGACATCTGATTTTGCGTCAGCCACACGGTTTCGTCTTCCAGTTTGACGTCTAATTTTACGTTTCCGTCTTGTGCTTTGAAAATTACTAATTCTGTTTTTTGCTCCATGAATTTCTGTTCTCCTTAAGTTTGAATCTCGTTACCATATTAGCTTTGCACGTCTTTTTATGCAAGCGTTTATCTCCTTTTTTCCAAGAAATTATTCCGCAAACGGCGAGAATCACTTGTACAAAATCAAGAAGTGCTCTGCCATAAGTGCCTGATGTGAAGTCGAGAGTGCACCATAAAATATCTCCGATGAGCCAAATATAGAAACACCATATATTTTTCCGTATGTTTAGGACTGTACCTGTCAGTGAAACCGCCGTTAAAGCCCAGATTATGTTGTCTGTCATTTTTTCCTCCGTGCTGTAAGAAGTAACTCCATAGTGCTGTCTTGCGGTGTATCTGAAAAGTCGGTGGTACAGTTTTGCTTGACGATATCAAAAATTTCATACCACAGCAAGTTTGCTTGTTTTTGGAATGATATGCTCATTTGTACAAACGGAATTGCTATTGCCGCACCTGTTGTCGGATGCTTGCCCAAAAACCCGAATTTGCTTATTGCTTCTTCACATTGAATGTATCTTGCAAACGCCTGAGCATAAGATTCCACAAGCCGTGGATTTACAAATTTATCGCATTTTCTTTTTTGAAGCCAGACCCAAGTTTCCTCGAAGATTTTATCTGCACCGAGGGTTTCACCGCTTTTTTGTGAAGAACTCAAATATTCGCTTGGCTTCGGAATTTCCTCACCTTGAAGTTCTACTCCGTCTGAAAAATCCTCCGCTTCAAAATCTGTATCGAAATCATCTGCATTTAAAATTCGTGCAGCCACACCCGAGAAAATTTTGTCTACCAATGGGTCGGGCTTATCTCCGGCTCTAACCCTGCGTCCGCCTCTGTATGTTCCGTCTTTTGCCATTTTTACCACTCCTTTATCTATAATTTGGTTAATACCCTGTTTGAACCAGGCTTTTTTTGCGTGGCTTCCCACGCCCGTTGTTTTTTTCATCTGCCGTAGAGATTTTGATTCCCCCGCCAAAAATCATAACCACGCCTAAAAGACGTGGTATGTAAAGCCCTATAAGGGCACAAGAGTGCCAGCCATCTTAAGACGGCTGGCTTTCACTTTGTTCAAGCCTAAGAGGACTGATTATTTGCTACCCTT
>CALWJB010000091.1 GCA_944380895.1 uncultured Clostridia bacterium
TAGTTCATCTTCTTTTAATTGATTTTTGATATACTCCTTTATTTTAGCCGCATTTTTCCCTGCTGTATCTACATAGTACCCTCTGCACCAAAACTCTCGGTTCCTATATTTAAATTTAAGATTTCCCCACTTTTCATATATCATCAAACTACTTTTTCCTTTGAGAAATCCCATAAAACTTGATATGCTCATCTTTGGCGATATACTCAATAACAAGTGTATATGATCTGGGCATATTTCTCCCTCTATTATCTCCGCACCTTTCCATTGGAATAACGTCCTTATGATTTTTCTTACTTTTAGGCCCTCTTTTCTTCATAAAATACTTTCCTTCTGTATTTTGGGCAAACACTATATGGTATTTGCAGTTCCGCTTTGTATGTGATAGATTATGCATATCATTCATTTTGAATGTCCTCTTTTTAATATAGAATATAATAGCGGTCTGGAAACTGCTAAAGGAAACATAAAAAGGAGCTTTTATGCCGTTCTTACATCGCTTAAGCTATCACTGAACCACGCGTCTATCGCGTGGGCTTTCTACATACAATAACAAAATCCGCCAATTTAAATGTTGGCGGATTTTCATGTATTTAAGATATTAAACTATGCGTGCAAATTTGTAACGATTACTAGCTTTATGTAACGATTATAAATTTTTATAATTTAAAAATGCACCCACAAAAAAGTTGTAACGATTACTCCTAAAATCGGGGAAGTAATCGTTACATAAAAACTACATTGTATCTAAATCAGTCTATCTGAATGGTGGAAGCGAGGGGAATTGAACCCCTGTCCGAAAAATATTCATCTAAGCTTTCTACGAGTGTATTCAGTGATTTCAATTCCCGAAGATATAAGGCCACTGACAAACTTTTAAATTCGGTATTCTCTTATGCCTGACAGAAGTCGAGAAATTCTTCCGTTCACGTTGACCGCTAATATTCACCTTAAATTAGTCGCGGTACTCTAAAATAAGATGTTGCCTAGTTAAATCAGGCTGCAGCTTCGCATCCTCCGGACACTACTCTTAAAGCTGATCTTCTATTTTTTGGCTTATCGCCATAATTTGCTTTTCCATTTAATTGAAAAATGTGGCTTTTAAAGCAGTCCCACCTTGCTACTCGCTTACTTAAACTTATATTCCTCGTCGAAACCTTTACGCTCCCCTAAGTTAGCGTATACCATTTTAACATATTCCTGATACTAAAGTAAAGAGTAATTTTTTACCAAATATTTGTACAAATTTTAAAAAATATCTAATTTTATATACATATATAACATTACCGTTAATGGATAGTTTTCATTTAATGAACAAAATATCGAAAGCAATAATGTTCATAAATTTATCAAACATATTCTGATTTTTATGCATAATTAATCCGTCAAAGATTTGACGCTACGTGTAGTGACAGTTAAGGTGCGATATAAATCATTTCCTAAACTATTTCTGTTATTACACATAATTTATATACCAAAACTAAAACACCACAAAAGCAATCACACAATATATTTGCGTGAAATGCTAAAATCTGTTTTTTTCTTTTAAAGCACGTTCTATATCTCGATTTGCCGAACGCTCGGCCATGACTTTTCTCTTATCATATAGCTTTTTACCTTTGCATATTCCAATTTGAAGTTTAACATTGGAGTCTTTGAAATAAATAGAAATCGGAATAATTGACACTCCACTTTTTTTCACTTCTCCATAAAGCTTATCTATCTCTCTTTTATGCATAAGAAGCTTACGAACGCGCATGCTATCTACGTTGAAAATATTTCCCTGTTCATATGACCCGATATGCATGCCATTAACAAAAAGCTCACCCTTGATTACAGAACACCACGAATCTTTGAGATTAACATTTCCTCGGCGAAGGGATTTCACTTCAGTGCCCTTAAGTTCAATTCCGGCTTCAAATGTTTGAAGGATAAAATAATCATGAGAAGCTTTCTTGTTGTGTGCAATTGTTTTAATCGAATCCTTATTCATACAAAACCCTCCCGAGATAATTTTATCAAATCGTCTCGAGAGTGTCAATTTATTTTAAATCCAGGGAGTGCCCAAGAGGAAGATAAAATGGTATAATAGAGTCATGGAAGAGATAAAATGCCTAAGCTGTAGGGAAAAAGAGATACGGAAAGCGGGTAAACCCAAAGGGAAGTAGCAATATCAGTGTAAAAAGTGTAGAAGGAAGTTCATAACAGAATTAAATTATAGTAATTAGTTTAAAAGAGAAGCAATAAAAATATTTTATGAAGGGAACAGTGGAAGAGCAGTAGGCAGATTAATAGCAATAAATAAATCAATAGTATATAACCGGATAAAAATATTAAATAAAAAAACAAAACTTACCTGATAACCTTTGTAACAAGAAAGCCAAGACAAATTGTAGGATTTGACATTTCATATGATAAAAACGAAGACAGGATACAAAAAATAGCGGATGACGCTCCAAAGGAAAGATTTTACTTTTCGGATGGAAATCCCAGCTATAAAGGTGTGTTCCATTTTGGTAAGCATTTTTCTTTTTCTGACAAAAGCCATACTTTTACTGTTGAAGGGGGAAACTCTTATAATTAGAAAATATATTGCCACTTTGCAGCGTAGATCAAAATGTTTTTTTAGATCTTTGGATACTTTTAAATTTGTCATGAATATTTTTGTTCTTGCCTACAATAAATTTGGCCATTTTAAATTAGATTTCCCAATTTAAAAAATTCTGCTTTTCTTATCAACTTTATCCCTTATCTTTAGTTTAGACACTCCCCAAATATATAAATATCAACTGTCACCATTAAAATGGTATCTTGAACTAAGTAGTTCGATTGATAATTTTTTATAATCACCTTCAAAAATTTTATCTTGTTTTATTGTATGAGTGGTGTAATATCGATATTTTCAATATTTTATAATATTTATATTTTGCCGATTTTTTTGCGAGTTCTGTCAATTAGCAAAATTGACTATAAAATTTTTGCTCAATGTCTTGTGATAAGTGCTTTTTATTGTTTAAATTCATATACATTTATGATATAATCTAGCAGAAAAATCAAATTAATTGTGAGGTAATAGTATTGTATAATTTAGATGCAGAAATTAAAAAAATATCAGAAAAAAATCCCAATGAGCCCGAATTTTTAAATGCAGTTAAAGAGGTATTGGAATCGGTTGCTCCGGTATTAAAAGATAGCAAATATGAACAAGAATCCATTATAGAAAGAATAACAGAACCCGACCGACAGATCGCATTCAGAGTTTCATGGATTGACGACAGCGGAAAAATAAGAGTAAATAAAGGATACAGAGTACAGTTTAATAACGCTTTGGGTCCATATAAAGGCGGACTTCGTTTTCACCCAAGCGTAAATATGAGTATCATTAAATTTTTGGCTTTCGAACAAATTTTCAAAAATGCTTTAACAGGACTCCCTCTCGGCGGCGGAAAAGGAGGAAGCGATTTTGATCCCAAAGGCAAGAGCGACGCAGAAATTATGCGTTTTTGCCAAAGTTTTATGACAGAACTGAGTAAATATATCGGAGCAAACAGAGACGTTCCTGCCGGAGATATAGGCGTAGGAGAACGTGAAATTGGATATATGTTCGGGCAATACAAACGACTTCGCGACGCTTATGAAGGAGCTCTTACAGGAAAAAGCATTATTTATGGCGGTTCGCTGATAAGAAAACAAGCTACCGGTTATGGTTTGATATATTTCACTCAAAATGTGCTGAATCATCACGGAGATGATATTTCAGGGAAAAAAGTTTGTATTTCGGGAGCAGGAAACGTTGCCATACACGCCGCCGAAAAAGCTCAGCAACTCGGTTGCAAAATTCTCACTCTTTCTGATTCCAAAGGATGGATTTATGATCCTGAAGGAATAGATTTAAAAACTATAAAAAATATCAAAGAAGTTATGAGAAAAGATTTAAGCCAATATCAAAAATCTTATCCGAACGCCGAATATCACTGCGGCAGATTCAAATGGACTATTCCTTGTGAAGTGGCTCTTCCTTGCGCCACACAAAATGAAGTAGATGACGAAAGTGTACAAAATTTGATAAACAATGGTTGTAAAATAATTTGTGAAGGTGCAAATATGCCTCTTACGGCCGAAGCACTAAAAATTGTTATGGATTCTGATATTTTATATGCTCCCGGTAAAGCTTCCAACGCCGGAGGTGTTGCGGTTTCAGGCCTTGAGATGAGCCAAAACAGCATGCGTTTTAGATGGAATTCTCAGGAAGTCGACGAAAAGCTTAGAGACATAATGAAAGAAATATTTAATAATATCTCAGATGCAGCCAAAGAATACGGACAGCCCAATAATTATCTGGTAGGTGCGAACATATGCGGATTTAAGCGAGTCGCCGAAGCAATTATAAAGCAAGGTGCCGTTTAAAAAATGTTTTGACTTTTTTGAAAAAACGTGTTACAATACGATTATATAAAAACACATTTTAAATTAAGGAGATAAATCATATGAAAAAACAGTTACTTAAATTTTTATCTTGTTTGATTTTAGGAGCCTCGGTTTTAGGCAGTGCCGGTGTATCCAAAGCAAGTGCGTGTCCACTATGCTATTGCGGCGTTACAGTGCATGTTTCCGATTCCGGTACTTTTTGCAGTGCACTCGCAAATGCCTGCTCTGACACAGTCATAGAACTCGATGATGACATTTATCTTGATGGCCCTACAAATTTGAATTCTTGGGGTGTTATCAGAAAAAACGGTCATAGAATAATGGAACGTTATACTATCAATCATCCGGGCTACTATACTACCGATCGAGTTGTTCATCGAATTTCAAATCCCCCTTGTGTGATTTATGATTGCTTTGGAGAAATTATTGGATATGAAGATGTTCCGGATACTGAAGTAGTAACTTATGAAAACGTCTGGCATCCAAGCTGGGTTGAAACCGGGTATAGAGAAGTTTTTTAGAGAGCCATTTAATTAAAAAATTCTAAAATTTTGAAGGGTAAAGTTATGAATAATAAATTGTTAAAAATTTTATCTTCTATAATAATTGGTGCGGCTGTCTCTACTTCTGCGGTTGTGCCCGTGGGCGCTTTCAACACGCGGAGCAATTATGGAAATTACTCGGATATTCATGTTGTCGATTCAATTTCTTTCGCCAATGCCGTTACCATTGCCAACAATTCAAGCCTCAATCATACTACTAACATCGTGCTTGATGGAGATATTTTCATCAATAAAAATGTGGAAATTTTATCTTCAGTTTTCATAGATTTAAACGGATATAGTATTAATTTTTTGAATGGTGCAGAACTTATTATTGGCGGAAAGATTTTTAGTCATACAGAAGATTATACAATCTATCATCCCGGATATTATGTTAAAAAAACTCAGGTAGTATCACAAAAAGAGAGCTCTTCAGACGCAATTTATGATGTTAACGGCAATTTAATAGGTTACGAAGCCAAGCCTGAAAAGAAAATTGTGCAATCTAAATATGTTTGGATTCCGGGCTGGACAGAAACCAAAACTCGCGACGTTTATGATTATTCAGACGATTTGAGCGTTTCTATTAAGGGCGGTTGGATTAATGGTGCTAACGGAAAAGATGGACGGGATGGAGTAGAAAATACATTCACCGATTGTGACGGCAAGGACGGCGAAAATGGTTCGAATGCCATCAAAATTGTTTCGGGAACGCTTCATCTTAATAAGATAAAAGTCGCGGGAGGTAACGGCGGCAACGGCGGCGATGGTAAATATCAAGCAATAGCACATGTGCCTTTCTTTACGGGTAACGGCGGTAACGGAGGCAAAGGTGGTAATGCAGGTTCCGCTGTGGTTATTGAGCGTCCAAATGCAAACTTAATTCAGGGAAAGAGCGTAATCTTGGAAAGCGGTACTCCCGGAAAAGGCGGTTCAGGAAGCGAGGCCAACAAAAACCATTGGGTCGGAAAAGGAAAACACGGTTCAAATGGTAAAGACGGCAAGCAAGTGCGTGCTATTGAACAATAAAAGATATTAGGTTACGTTATGTTTTATATATTTTCACTGTTTCTTATATTGTTGCTATACCACTGATAAAAAAATTTTCAAAGAGAAAGTGGATTAGGGAGTGTCTAAACTAAAGATAAGGGATAAAGTTGATAAGAAAAGCAGAATTTTTTAAATTGGGAAATCTAATTTAAAATGGCCAAATTTATTGTAGGTAAGAACAAAAATATTCATGACAGATTTAAAAGTATCCAAAGCTCTAAAAAAGCATTTTGATCTACGCTGCAAAGTGGCAATGTATTTCCTAATATCAGATTTTATCCCTTCAACAGTAAAAGTATGGCTTTTGTCAGAAAAAGAAAAATGTTTGCCAAAACAGGACACACCTTTATAGCTGGGATTTCCATCCGAAAAGTAAAATCTTGCCTTTGGAGCGTCATCCGCTATTTTTTGTATCCTGTCTTCATTTTTATCATATGAAATGTCAAATCCTACAATTTGTCTTGGCTTTCTTGTTACAAAGGTTATCAGGTATGTTCTGTTTTTTATGCGTTGTGTAGCTGTAAAGTTCATCCATTTCTATTATTTTTTGTTTCCTCTTTTTTGGGGGATGTCTTCTGTTACACTATTTTTTTATTTAATGTTTTTATCCAGTTATATACTGTTGATTTGTTTATTCCCATTAATCTGCCTACTGCTCTTCCACTGTTCCCTTCATAAAATATTTTTATTGCTTCTCTTTTAAACTCTTTACTATAATTTAATTCTGTTATGAACTTCCTTCTACACTTTTTACAATGATATTGCTGTTTTCCTTTAGGTTTTCCTGCTTTCCGTATCTCTTTTTCCTACAGCTTAGGCATTTTATCTCTTCCATGACTCTATTATACCATTTTATCTTCCTCTTGGACACTCCCAAATCTTTTACGGCATAGAGCTACACACAAAAAGAAAATACCACTTGATAATCAAGTGGATACTTTATCAAGTTAGATTTTAGATTTTAAATACGCATATATAAACCCGTCAAGATCGCCGTCCATAACAGCTTGAACATTTCCGCATTCAAAATTTGTGCGGTGATCTTTCACCAAGGTATATGGCATAAAAGTATAAGACCGAATCTGTGAACCCCATGAAATTTCCTTTTGAATGCCTTTGATATCTTCAATTTTTTCAAGATGTTCACGTTCTTTTATTTCAATCAGTTTGGATTTTAAAATTTTCATTGCTGTGTCTCGGTTTTGAAACTGACTTCTTTCATTTTGACAAGCAACGACAATACCTGTTGGTATATGCGTTAAGCGTACTGCTGAAGATGTTTTGTTGACGTGCTGACCGCCTGCACCGCTTGCTCTGAAGACGTCCATTTTTATGTCATCAGGTGAGATTTCAATTTTTATTTCATCATTTATTTCGGGAATTACTTCAAGCGAAGCAAAAGAAGTATGTCTGCGACCTGAAGCATCAAAAGGGGAGATGCGTACCAAACGATGAACGCCGCTTTCTCCTTTTAGAAAACCATAAGCGTTTGTTCCTTCCACGAGAATTGATGCACTTTTTAATCCCGCTTCTTCGCCGTCGAGAAAATCCAGCATTTTTACTTTATAATCGTGTTTTTCTCCCCAGCGAATATACATTCTGCAGAGCATTTCTACCCAATCTTGTGCTTCGGTCCCGCCCGCTCCGGCATGAAGAGTCAAAATGGCATTTTGTGAATCATACTCTCCGCTTAATAGTGTGATTAGCGTTTGTGATTCTACTGATTTGCAAATATTTTTAAATTTTACCTGTACTTCCTCTACGGCAGATTCATCATCTTCTTCCAAGGCAAGCTCAGTCAGAACCTGAATATCTTCAAATTCGCTTTGCAATTTCCGGAAATCTTTAATTTTTTTGTTTAATGAGCTTATCTTGGAAAGAATTTCTTGAGACCGATCTAGATTATCCCAAAAACCAGGTTTTGATGTTTCTTTTTCCAGCTTGCCAACGGTTGATTTTGATTCTTCAATTTTTAACGCTTCCGACAAGGATTTTATTTTTGTCTTTGTTTTGTCAAGTTCCTGTTTTATCTCCTCAAGTTGCAAAATCATAAAATCCCTTCTTTCATCTAAAGATTAAATTTTTTGTTGTAAAGCTCTATGGTGTGTGAAATGACCATAATTGCTTCATCTCTGCCTTGTATATCATTAACTATTATTTTTTTGTTTTCAAGTGTTTTATATACACTAAAAAAATGTTTAATTTCGTCAAACATATGCTCGGGCAGCTCGGAAATATCTGTGTATCTGTTGTATGTTGGGTCATTTAAAGGTATGGCAATTATTTTTTCATCGTTGCTCCCTGAATCTATCATAGTCATAACGCCTATAGGATAGCATTCCACCAAGGTCATGGGATAGATATGCTCCGAGCAAAACACCAGTACATCGAGTGGATCTCCATCGTCCGCATAAGTTCTCGGAATGAACCCATAATTTGCCGGGTAATGAGTAGACGTGTAAAGAACGCGGTCGAGTTTTAGCATACCGGTTTCTTTATCCAGTTCGTATTTGGATTTGCTGCCTTTTGAAATTTCGATTACTGCGGTAAATTTTTCCGCAGACACTTTGTTTGGATCAATGTCGTGCCAGATATTCATATTTAAAAACTTCCTTTTCATTATTTATTTTTGAATAAATTAAAACAAGCCGTTTTCATAGCATTATGTACAAGTGCGGCCACAGTTACAAGACCGATTCCCTTTGGAACAGGCGTTATATATGAGCAAAGTGGTTCAACATTTTCAAAATCGACATCTCCGCAGAGCTTACCGTTTTCATCTCGGTTTATTCCCACGTCTATAACAACTGCACCGTTTTTAACCATATTTTTTTTGATAAGTTTAGGTACTCCTGTGGCTGAAACAATAACATCTGCGTTTTTGCAGAAATTTTCCAGATTATGAGTTTTGCTATGGCAAACAGTTACTGTGGCATCGCTTTTGAGCAGCAGGTGAGAGATAGGCTTGCCGACTATATTACTTCTACCCACAACCACACAATGTTTTTCGCTGATTTTAATTTGTTCATATTTTAGAACTTTCATTATACCATAAGCGGTGCATGGAGTCAAATCTGTGTTGCCAATGATGAAATTTCCGAAGTTTATGGGATTAAATACGTCAACATCTTTTGCAGGTGATATTATCTCGCAGACTTTTTTTTCATCCATATGTTTTGGGAGAGGGAGCTGCACTAAAATCCCTGTGACTGATTTATCGTTATTTAATTTTTCTATACTTTTCATTAATTCATATTCAGAAATATTCTCCCTGAATATAATTTCTCGAGTTCTAATGCCTGCTTTTTGGCATGCTTTTGATTTGTTGTGTATATAAATTTTCGATGCATAGTCATTTCCTGCCATAACTATTGCAATACAAGGAACAATTCCGTTTTTGTGTAATTCATCTACTTTCGGTTTTGTTTCGGATATAATTTCATTTGCTATTTTTTTGCAGTTTATAATCAATTTTAAATCTCCCTTTTTATTGATAAAAAATTCAAACTTCACTATAATATTGACTGTTGATATTATAATATTAATCGGAGGAATTTTAAAGTGAAAATAACAAAAGCCGTTATACCAGCAGCGGGCTTGGGGACGAGAATTTTACCCGCAACTAAAGCAATGCCAAAAGAGATGTATCCAATAGTCGATAAGCCGGCAATTCAGTACATAGTAGAAGAAGCTGTGAGGTCAGGCATAACAGATATTTTGATGATTATAAATCGTGGCAAATCGATAATAGAAGATCATTTTGATAGAAACCCCGAATTGGAATTGGCGCTTGAGAAATCTCTAAAAACAGAGATTTTAGAATCTATAAAACCAATTTCATCAATGGCGAACATTTATTTTTTGCGGCAAAAAGAAACAAAAGGACTTGGACATGCAATAAAATGTGCACGTTCGTTTGTGGGAAACGAGCCGTTTGCCGTGCTTTACGGCGATGACATAATCATAAGTGAAAAACCGGTTTGCCTCCAGCTTATAGAGGCTTATGAAAAATTCGGTTTAGGGGTTGTGGGAGCGAAGGAAGTTCCTGAAAAAAATATTGGTAAATATGGATCGCTGAAACTGAAACATATTGAAAACAACCATTATATGTGTACCGACATGATCGAAAAGCCCACACCCGATAAAGTTATTTCGCTTTTTTCCATAATGGGAAGATGTATTTTGCCGCCAGAGATATTTAACATATTAGATATAACTCCACCCGGTGTGGGAAATGAAATTCAGCTTACGGATGCGATGAAAGTTTTGTCGCAACGAAATGGAATGATAGCGGTAGATTTTATTGGTAAGCGCTATGATATAGGGAATAAGCTGGAGATTGTTAAAGCGGCGGTCGAACTGGCGCTGCGTCATCAAGAAATAGGAGAAGATTTTAAAAAATATCTTTTGAATGAATTAAACATTTAGTATATACTTTAACAAATTTCGAGGGTATAAATCTAATTTTAAAAATATTTAAACAAAAATTAATAATTTTACTTAAAGTTGAACAGTTTCAAATAATAGTA
>CALWJB010000092.1 GCA_944380895.1 uncultured Clostridia bacterium
AAACGGTGTGGATATACTTGACGTTTTTTACTGCCCTCATGCAAGGAGTGAAAACTGCAAATGTATAAAGCCAAATCCGGGTCTTATAAATCAAGCGTTACATAAATATCCCGATATAGATTTAAAAGAGTCGTTTTACGTTGGAGATTCACTGTGCGATATGCAGCTTGCCAAAAGCTTTAATCTTATGTTTTATGGGATAAATTTACCATGTAAAAACCAAGTAAACGCTTTAAACCAAGTAAAAATATTTTTATAAAATTCATGTGTAGAAGGTGAATTATATGATACAAGCTGATTTTCATGTGCATACCGATTTTTCAAACGATTGCTCCGTGAGTGCCGAAATGCAGATAGAAAGTGCTATAAAACAAGGACTTAAATATATTTGCATCACAGATCACTGCGATATGCACTTATATTCTGATAAAAAGTATATTTTGGATATAAACAGCTATTTTAATAAAATTAATACTCTTAAAGAAAAATACAAAGATAGAATAAATGTTCTTTGCGGTATTGAAATAGGTTTGCAGCCGAATTTGAAAGAAGCCATACAAAATAACATCAGTGGCTATGATTTCGACTTTATAATCGGTTCATCACACGCAGTAAATAACGTAGATATTGGCTACAAATCCGATAAATACTTCATAGGCAAAAGCGAAAAGGAAGCTTACAGAGAATATTTTGAGTCTATACTTGAAAACGTGAAAACTTTTGATAATTACAGTGTTTATGGGCATTTAGACTATGTTGTCAGATATGGGCCAAATAAAAATAAGCATTTTGATTTTAATGATTATAGGGACGTATTTGAGGAAATTTTAAGAACCATTATCAGAAACGGAAAAGGTATAGAAATAAATACTGCCGGACTTCGAAACAATTTAGGTTATCCGCACCCACACAAAGATATTTTGAAAATGTATAAAGATTTGGGCGGTAAAATAATTACCATCGGCAGCGATGCCCACCGCACAGAACACATAGGATATGGATTTCAAGACATACCCGAATTATTGAGAGAATTAGGTTTTAAATGCTATACTGTATTTGAAAGGCAAGTGCCAAAATTTATAAACTTATAAAACCGGAGCAACTATTCATGTCAAATAATAGCAACTTTATGAAGCATATAGCCGATTACATATCTGTCAGCAGAATAATAATGTCAATTCTAATTATAGGTACAAAAGAGTTTTCGGTACCTTTCTTCATAATTTACTCATACTGCGGCTTATCAGATATAGCGGATGGATTTTTTGCACGGAAATATAATAGCGAAAGCAAATTGGGAGAAAAAATAGATAGTTTAGCAGATGTAGTTTTTGTTTCAGCCACGATGGTTAAACTCATTCCATCTCTAAACCTACCAAAAGAAATAATTATATGGATTATTGCTATTGCTACAATAAAGTTTTTTGGTATTATGTATAGCTTTATTTGTTACAAGAAAATAATATTTTTGCACACTATGGCAAACAAAATCACAGGTTTTGCATTGTTTGTAACACCTTTTTTGATGGTAAAGATTAATTCGGTGATTATTTACGCATTTTTATGCGCACTATCAACATTTGCAGCCGTTGAGGAGTGTCATCATATAATCAAATGTGAGCAAAAACTCTTATGATTTAGAAATTATTTTTAAATTCAGATTTTTACTTAGATCGGGGTGTTTGGGTATTGTTTAAAATCAATTCAGATGAAAAAGAAGTTTACCAAAAATTAATTGAGCTCGGGAAATCTAAGGATAACTCAAATGCTATAATTCCAAAGATAGCAAAATATTTGGATTTTCCCTCGAATAAAATCAGAGCTAAAGTTCTATGGATGCTTGGTGAACTGGGATTAAAAAATCCTCAAAAAATTGCTCCTTACATAAGTCAAATAGCAAAAGCACTTATAAACAAAGAGGCGAAAATACGAGAGCGTGCAGTGGGCGCACTCGGCAGAATCGGACGAGGAAAAATTGACCTTATAAAGCCATATCTTCCTGTCATTTTAAGTAAAGCTAAAGATTCACACCCGGATGTAAGAATGAATTTTATTTGGGCGTGTGAAAATATCGCAACAAATACTCCTGAAGTATTTGATACTTCAATGGATATTTTTGCTAAGCTTTTAGATGACGAAGGAATACGTGTTAGGAGAGAATCACCGGAAATATTTCGTGTTATAGGTAAACGGTGTCCGGATTTGGTAGAACCATATATTAAAAAATTAAAAATAATAGCTGAGAATGATCTCGATAATGTTGTAAAAGTCCATGCGACTGGTGCTGTAAAAGCAGCCAAAAGCTAAATAAAATAAAAATATATATTCCTTTATTAGAAGGTGGGTGAAAACACTTGTGGATCGAATAATTTTTCATATTGATGTAAATAGTGCATTTCTTTCGTGGGAAGCAGCTAAACGAGTTAAAAACGGAGAATCGGATATAAGAAAAATAGCCTCGTGTATTGGTGGCGACCCAACTACGAGGAGAGGTGTTGTTCTCGCAAAATCAAACGAAGCTAAAAAGAAAGGCGTAAAAACAGGAGAACCCCTCTCTTTTTCGCTGAGAAAATGCCCCCACTTGCAAATTTACAAACCTGATTTTAAGCTTTATAGTTTTTGCTCAAAAGCATTTAAAAGTATCTGCAAACTCTATTCCCCTACTATGGAGGAGTTTTCGATTGATGAGTGTTTTCTCGATATGACCGGTATAGTTACTGATTCTAAAGATGCGGTAAAAATTGCTTATGGAATAAAAGACAGAATAAAAAATGAGCTTGGGTTTACGGTTAATGTTGGTATTGGCGAAAATAAGCTTTGCGCTAAGATGGCAAGTGATTTCGAAAAACCCGATAAAGTGCATACTCTTTTCCAAAGTGAAGTGCCTACAAAAATGTGGCCGTTACCTGTCGGGAATTTGCTTTTTGTTGGAGGGGCTTCAGCTAAAAAGTTAAACTCTATAGGAATATATAAAATCGGACAACTTGCAAATGCAAAGTTGGAATTTTTAGTAAAGCATTTTGGAAATAAAAGAAGTCTATA
>CALWJB010000093.1 GCA_944380895.1 uncultured Clostridia bacterium
GTATCGTTACCCGCGTATGATATTTGTATCGTTTTGATTTTATTAGGGTCCTGCGAAGAAATGCTCATGTTCGGAAACATACAGTAGCCGTCATACCACTGAGGATTACCAAACTTTACCTCTACGTTTATTGTGTCATCTTTGAACACTTCGTCATAATTAGCAGAAAAATTTTGAAACATATCGTCTAAAAATATGAATACAAATAGCAATATGATACATAACATTAATTTTTTAAACTTTTTCATTTACCACACCTCTTATATTTTTAATCTCTTATGACTATAAATTATATACTAATACATTTTTTTTGCAAGTATATTAATATATTTTTTATATTATGAAATATTCAAATCTCCTTGAAGTGCGAAAAATAATCAATTTTCTTAGATTTTGGCATATTAAAAAACCGACCTTATTGAAATTGGTCGGCACTCTTACATTCCTACAAACCGGCTTTTTATTCACGTCTTTTAGAGGCAGCTTTAATTAAAACCCTAAGGCTACTCTAAAATTCCATTTTCTGGACTCTACTCCAAATTGTGAATCCGAGTTCTTCAAAAAAATCTTTTTCAAGTTTTTCGACATTAACTTTTATATGATTATATTAAAATAATAGAATATAAAATAAAAAAGGAGATTTTATATGAAAATACCATGCCATGTTGGAATTATACCGGATGGAAACAGACGCTGGGCATTACATCATAATAAGAAAAAATTTGAAGGATACAAGTTTGGAATTAATCCCGGGTTTAGAGCGTTTAAGTTACTCAGTGCGTTGGGAGTGGAAGAAATAACGTTTTACGGATTTACGATGGATAATTGTAAACGAGAAAAAAATCAAAGAATCGCTTTCTCAAAAGCATGCGTGGATGCAGTAAATATTATTGCAAATGAAAATGCAGAAATTTTAGTCGTGGGTAATCAAAATTCTAGAATGTTTCCTGAAGAATTGGTGAAATATACAACAAGAAATTCAGTGAATAGCGGAAAAATTAAAGTTAATTTTCTTATAAATTATGGCTGGGATTGGGATATCCAAAAAATAACGGAAAATAAAAATATGTGCCTTAATATATATAAATCGCTACATTCACGTGATATTTCAAGAATAGATTTAATAATACGCTGGGGTGGAATGCAAAGATTATCAGGTTTTTTGCCTATACAGTCCGTGTATTCGGATATATTTTCGTGTAAAAATCTATGGCCTGATTTCGAAGAACAAGATATCTTACTGGCTCTTAAGTGGTATCAGCATCAAGATTCAACATTGGGAGGATAATTAAATATGCAAAACCATATACAAAATTTATACGATTTACACAAAAACGTTTTATCAACTGACCGATGCAATCGTACAACAAACAATCTCGCCCGCACCGTTGTATTTCAACTCTTTTACGCATTCCTTCAAAGTATTGCCTGTAGTTATGATATCATCACATAAAATAAAATTTTTACCCCTGACTATTTCACCTTCACAAACCGAAAACGCTCCTAATAAATTTTTACTTCTATCGTTGAAATTAAGCTCGTGCTGAGTAGATGTTTCACGAATTTTGGTAAGTATATTTTTGGTGGGAATTTTTAAAATCTCACTAAGAGCTTCCGCCAAAAGCTCGGATTGATTATATCCCCTATTTACAAAATTCCTCTCTGACATGGGAACAAAACATATATAATCTATGTCACTTACATCTGAGTTTTCCAAGATCCTTTCTGCAATTGAACTTGCAAAAAATTTTAAGTTACTTCGAATATTATGAAATTTTAGATTTAAAATTGCTTTTCTTATTCCACCTTTGTACAAAAATGGAGAAATACATTTAACAACTCTCTCACCATTCAAATATTGTATGTTACGGACAATCTGAACTGATGAAAAGGTTTTAGCGCAATTTTCACATATATGTTTATCATATTCTATAACCTCATTACATAAAAAGCATCTTTTCGGGAAAAAACAGCTGATTAAAAATTCTTTTATACTCATAACATTCCTTCAAGAACAGAAACTGCTTGTTGCATTTGCGTATCCTCGCTATTTGAATTGTTAACTACGTTGATATCGGGATGAATGCCGCTTTTAAAAATCTTATTACCGCTTGCAGTTACATAAAATGCGTCGGGAAACAAAATCACAGAATCATCGGAAAGACTTACCGCTTTGATTCTCACCGCATTACCTGCTGTTTCAATTCCCACCGTTTTAGCGCCGCATGAATCTTTTAACACCAGTGCCAAAACTTCAGCAAAACCTGAAGTCTCATCGTCCACCAAAACAACAAATTTTACATCCACAGAATCAGACGAACTCGAACATATCACTTCTTTATTATCATTGGCATCCAACGTATAAATTACATCGCCCTTGCCTGCAAGATACTCCGCAAGATTAATAACTTCTTGTTCACTGCCTGCTGCGGATCCACGAAGATCTACAATAACTCCTCGGACGCCCTCAGACATTAAATTATTAAGTGCAGCTATGAAATTACCGGAAAAATTTTTGCCCAATGACGCACAACGTATAACTGCCATATTATTTTCAAGCGGATTAACCTCTATCTCACCCAAAGCACTCTCTTGCTCCGTTTTGTAAGATTTATAATCCGCAGAACTTAACAGCTTTGCATTACTGTCGCCAAGCCCTTTGATATAACCTGCACAGGTAGCATCAAAAAGCTCCTCGTCGTCGATATCACCTATATATCCATCGCGAATATTGTAGTCAACTTCACTGAGTTTCGAGTACATTTTCTGCTTTTCCTGTGTGTATCCGACTATATCGTTAAACTTACGCATGGCCATACCATAACCTAAAGAATACACAAGTGACGCCACTACAAAAAGTGAAGTAACAGCAATTCCCACTGAAACTTTTTTGCTTAAAATTTTACCGAATACTTTCATAACTAATCACTCCCTCCTTTTATGCTTTAGTAAGATAAAATCGCACTCGGATTTGTCCTTACGCCGTTCGCCCTGTATTCAAAGTGCAGGTGGGGTCCCGTTGAACGGCCTGTGCTTCCGACTCTTCCGATATCTTGACCCTTTCCAACATGTTGACCTACCGAAACTTTTACGAAACTCAAATGAGCATATATTGTAACTTTGCCGCTTCCGTGATCAACAACCACATAGTTGCCATATCCTCCACCGTCACCATCAGTACACGCTATGATTACTGTTCCGCTGTTTGCCGCAACAACTGTGGCTCCATATATCGAACCTTTTCCGCCGCCTCCGCCTATATCAATCGCTCCGTGAACTCGCAAACGTCCTTCGCAATCGTTAAATCCGGAAGTAATACGGTGATATCCGGGCACCGGCCAAACCCAGCCTCCACTCGCAACCGTTCCCGGTTCAATCGGCTTACCTTGCTCGCTTTGACGTCTTCTTTCTTCTTCTAAGCGACGCTGCTCTCTGGCAATTTCGTTGTCAATAGCTTTTATCGCCGCATCATTTTGGTCAATTCTTCTCTGAACATCTTTTGCATCGGATTCCAGTTTCCTGAGTAATTCCTCACTCTTATCAACTAAATCCTGAAGCTCAAACCTATTTTTCTCCAAATCAGCCTTTTCTGCTTCTTTATCCAGTTTCCTCTTTTCAAGCTCTTCTTTTTTTGATTCAACTTTCTTAAGGTCACTCTTTAGTTCATCTATAAGTTTCTGTATAGTCTGACTTACCGAGCGAACTATGTCGGCTTTATCAAGAAAATCTTCAAAACTTTTTGCACCAAGTATTATGTCTAAAGTCGTGGTATCGCCCGCAACATAAATCGACGCCAAACTACTCTTTAAAAGAACAACTTTATGGTCCATATCTGCATTTATTTCTTCTATTTGACGTTCAATATCCTCTATCTCTTTTTCAAGATCATCTATGTACGCATTAGATTCGTCAATTTGCTTTTGCACAACATCAATCTGGGCATCAAGATTTTTCTTTTTCTCGGCTTCTTCATCTACGTCGTTTTTTGCACTCTGAAGTCTTTTCGCAAGTTCCTTACGCTGATTCTGAAGCTCTACTTTTGCCTGCCGACGCTGCTCTATCATACTCATTGCAATAATTGGGAAAATACAGTATCCACTCACAATCATCAAAGAAAAAATCATATAAAAAATTCTTTTTAAAGTTTCTTTACCACGCAACAACTTCGCCACCCTCTTTCGAAAGATATCTTTTTATGGAAATAATTCCACCAACAACACCAAACAAAATGCCCGATGCTGTAAAAATACCAAAAACCTGCCACATTATATCGGAAAACTCTATACTGCTAAATGGCAAAATTCCGGATATTAAACTAAATATATTATTATAAACAAAATATAAAATTACTGTAGAAATAATTGCAGAAATTATTCCGATTGCCATACCCTCGATTATAAACGGAGCTCTTATAAATCCATTAGTCGCACCAACCGATTTCATTATACTAATCTCAAATCTACGACTATGCATCGTGATTTTTATAGTGTTTGAAATTATGAAAAGTGAAACTATACCAAGTGAACACACTATCCATATACCCGCTTGTCCAACTAATCTGTTGAAGTCCGAAAGCTTTTTCGCCGTTTCGCTCCTATCACTTACGGATTCAACGTTCGGAATAGCTTTTATTTTGGAAACCGTTTTATTATATAACGATAAGTCTTCCATAGTAATATGATACGCTTCAGGAAAAGGATTTTCTCCTTCTTCAACTATCTCATAAAGCTCACCCAGAACATCTTTATACTTCTCGATTGCCTCTTCGCTTGAGTAGTAATCGCATTTTAATATATTGGGAACAGATGCAATCTTATTACCCGCTTCTAATACTTCTTCTTTAGTGATATCCTTCTTTAAAAAAACGGTCATACTATTTTGATGTTCAACGGATTCAAGCGCCTTATTAATGTTTAGTGAGATGAGCATTGCACCGCCCGTGAGAATCATACAACAAGTCATGACAAGCACAGACGCAGCAGACATGATGCTATTACTCCATAGATTTTTAAATCCCTCTTTGATGAAATATTTTAAGTAATGTGCATTCATTTTTGGCTCACCTCCGGCGGTATGTCATTTACGATCTCTCCGTTAACGATTTCTACAATCCTAAAATTAAAATGCTTGACGATAGATATATCATGCGTGACCATTATTATAGTAGTTCCGCATTTGTTTATTTGCCTCAGAAGTTCAACAATTTCCAGTGACATACCCGGGTCAATATTCCCCGTAGGCTCGTCCGCCAAAATCATACGCGGATTATTAACCAGTGCACGCGCAAGTCCCACTCTCTGCTTTTCGCCGCCCGATAGTTCCGAAACTTTCTTACGCGCTTTGTCGCCAAGCCCAACAAGATTTAATACATACGGCACTCTACGGCTTATTTCCCTGCTTCCCGCCCCCACAACGTGCATCGCAAAAGCAACGTTATCAAAAACAGTCATCTTTTCAATAACTCTAAAATCTTGGAAAACAATCCCCATAGTGCGTCTCAAATACGGGATTTTTCTCTTCTTTAGGCGAGTTATATTTTCTCCATCGATGAATATTTCGCCTGATGTCGGATCTTGCTCTTTGGAAATAAGCTTAAGTAACGTACTCTTTCCTGATCCTGACGGGCCCACTATGAAAACAAATTCACCGTCTTTAATAGTTAAATCTATATTTTTGAGTGCTACAGAATTATTATCGTAAAATTTCCCAACACCTCTAAACTCTACCATAATTCTACCTTACACCTCGTTTCAAAATTTTAATGTGTTGCCAAATTTAAAGGCAACACATGTTTGTTTTTTGTGGTTTTTACTAGAATTTTACAGGGTTAGACATTAAATATTTCTTTACCATGAGCGCCACTTTGAAAACAATAGCATCTTCAAATTCCCTTAGATCAAGACCTGTAATCTTTTTAATTTTTTCAAGTCTATAAACAAGCGTATTACGATGCACAAAAAGTTTTCTTGATGTTTCTGAAACATTCAAGCTGTTTTCAAAGAATTTTTGAATCGTAAACAAAGTTTCTTGATCCATGGATTCAACAGAACCTTTTTTAAATACCTCTTTAAGGAACGTCTCGCACAGAGTCGTCGGTAACTGATATACCAAACGAGCAATTCCCAAATGATCATATGTAACAATGCTTTTTTCGGTGTCGAAAACTTTTCCGACCTCGATTGAAACTTGAGCTTCTTTAAATGATCTCGCCAGATCTCTTATTCCCGTCACAGGAGTTCCAACTCCCACCACACAGTGAGTATAGTATTCGCCCGACAGCGTATCAACAACAGAGGCTGCCAACTTCTCCAGAGATTTGGTATCGGTATCTTCGCGGATTTCCTTAACAAGTGCTATATCTGTTTCGTTTATGCTTACAACAAAGTCTTTGCTCTTATCGGGGAACAAAGCCTGTATCACGTCGTATGGCGAAACGTCAGATTTAGACTTTACTTTAACTATCATACAAACTCTGGTCACGTCTGAATTAAAGCTGAGTTCACGAGCTTTAAGATATATATCACCGGGCAAAATATTATCAAGCAAAACGTTTTTTATAAAGTTAAGTCTATCTTTCTTTTCGTCGGTATTTTGATATACGCTGTTCATTGCAACCGCCAAAATCTCGGCATCGCGTTTCGCAGACTCATCGGTTGACGTGATGAAAACAGCACGATCGGGTGCAGACGCGTCGCCAAAGGATTTACATGTGTAAGCACCTACAACAAATGGTTCGGATGTAGCCATTAAATTTTCGTTTATAAGATTCAAACTCTCCCCCATACGGCTTACATCACTACACGCAATTATCGTTGAAGACTTATCAACAACGCCTACAACCTTGCCTAACACCTCCGAAGTTTGATGTGCAATGTTTTGAAATAACCTGTTCGACATTATTATACCTCTTTCTTACCAAATTGTTTGAAATACTAAGATGACAATATTCCATCTGTTCTTTTATTGATTATATACAATTAATAACTTTTTTGCAACCTTTTGTTTCAATAAATTAGTCCCGAATATCCAAAAATCGCATTTTAACTACTATTAAAAAATATTAAATGTTTTTTATATACAATCTGTACTTTTTATTCGCGGTTTATAACTGCATTTTCGTTCTCAAATAAAAAATAGACCGAATTTCATCAGCCGATTATTCTTACTCATTACCGAAAAATATCATTTCATCCTTTTGACTATATCATCGTAATTTTCTTTGAGATAATCATATGTTGTCTGCGGAACAAGTTTTTTAAGCTCTTCCCAGTTCTTTTCTTTAAGATTCTTTCTAACCTTCGAAGCGCTTATCACTTGCCCGTCTTCAAGCGTCTTACGAGGTATTTCTATGACTTTTATTCCATATTCCGGAAGCTGATTTTTCATAAAATTATTGTGCTGCTGCGTAACCTTATCGATAGGTTCTTCACCAAAAAATCTCATGGTGGCACCTATCGCGGGAGCAATATAAGCACCATACAAATCAACGTCTTTGGTCGGATTCAAAATGACTTTGGTTTGCAAATTATCTTTATCAAAATAGTCAGGAAATGTAAATTTGGAACACATCCATTTTCCTGTTGTAAGAAGAGTTATTTTTTCACCCAGATCAGCAACTCCCCTCTTGACCATCTCGTAGCGGTCAGCAAACGAAAATTCAGAAGCATCCTCTTCCACCACGAAAAGAAACAAATGATCAACATGTTTGAGCGCTTCTTCAATCAAATATCTGTGCCCGCGGGTGAAAGGATTACAATTTACATTTAGGGAACCTATCTTTTTGCCGGCATCTCGGTAGGGCTTTGAAAGCTTTTCTAAATTTTCCAAATATGGCTTAAAGTCGGGGTTATCTATCATAAAGCTTTCGTCACGGTCTTGATAATCAAATTTTATGACCTTGTCTTCAAAAGTATATTTTAAAAACTCTCTTATCTTACTCTTTACCGAATCATACATGTAATCAGCAACCACTTTGCAGCCTTTGTGATTTAAATGTGTTATATCGTTTACTACAAAATTTGTAAGTTTCAAATCATTAATAAGATCACTGAGCTCTCTGTAATAATAGCCTTTGCTTTTTATAATATTTTTTAAATTATTGCTAAAATCACGCTCTTCAATCACTATATCACCGGGCTTGAAAGCAGTATCGAGCATATACTCAAAATCGTTTACTTCATCACTTTCGCAGCCGTAGGAAACAACACTATATAATCCACCAAAATCTTTGTTTATTCTTTCTTGCATAAAGTTCCCTATAGTATAATCATCCGAAACATATTTACTCCTCATCGTACACGGGCCGTATAAATAAATGGAATTTCTGTAATTCTTCGGCGCACTCGAAACATATCTTGCATGACCTACTATGTTACAATATTTTCCTTTAAAATCGGCAGGCGCAAAATGATTTCTCACTCTGACAATATTGTTGCTCCTACTGAATTCACCCGAAGTGTAGTACTGCTTGCAAGTTTTTGCAGTACCAAAAATTTTATCAAGCAGACCGCTGTTTTTAATACCGCTTTGATCGAATCCCGAGTGCAGGAGTTCTCTGTCTAACCGACTTATATATTTTATCTTATCATAGCGCGGAGCACTGAAAAAATAGATAGGTATTTTATTTGATTTTAAATAATCTATTGCAGCTTCACAAACTATGCTACGGTACAAAAAACGAAAACTCTCGATTTTTTTGCCGCTAAACAAAATCCTTAGTAGCCTTGTATCATATTTCTCGTTTATTATTAAGTCATATTTGTCGGCATTCTTTATTTCTTTAAGGCTGCTTACCCTTTCGAACCTAAACCCTGATTCACCTTTAAAAACTGTTTCAAAATCATTATAAAATTTATCTCTGCTGATAAGAAGTATATTTTTGCAGTTGCTCTCATTATAGTGACTCAAAAAACGTTCTTTTAGTTTAATCAGGCGTCTTTGAGAATATGTTTTCTCGCTTACCGTACCTGCTTTTTCAATATCTAATTTTTCCGGCTTGAATTTTTGCGACAAAGTATTATTCCAGCCCCAAAGTCTTACATTCGTCCCGTTGTCAGTCTTCCCCAATTCGACATCAAGGTAATAATCTCCAAGCTTTGATTTGATGCTTACAGTACCATTCGCATCAAATTTAAATTCCCATTTTTGAGCGTCTGTTCCGTTTTCTCCCCACTGCCAAACATTCGCCCCCAAAAACGCTCTTCCGTTTGCCACATCTAAAACATACCCCGAACAAGCCGGTTTAATCTGATAGTAGCCATCGGACGTGGGAGACACATAAAATATCTGTGCCAAAGAGTGATTCTTACCATAAATTTGAACATTTGCGCCAATTTCGTTTGAGCCCCACCGAATGTCGAGTGCCTTGGTTGTGTCGAGTGCGGTGGAAAAAGTATAGAAGCCTTCTTCCAGCTGCTTGGCACTTGCGTTTGAATTTATTACCTCCAAACCGTAAAAAGAAAAAAGTATTAAACATACAACAAATAATTTTCTAAATATTTTTTTCATTTAATAATCACTTCCAAATTAACTAAAGATCTAAAAAGATCTAATTTGTTCTCATATATGTACAGTGCGCCTTCTTAAAACCTACTAAACCGTAAGTGTGAGCCACTTTGCTGCTTGACGGAGTCAGCGAAAACTGACAACTTCTCAGTTTATCATGTTCAATAATATATCTCATAAGTTTAGTTCCAATTCCTAATCCTCTATATCTCTTATCAATAACCACATTCATCACAAAACATGTTGTTTCGTAGTCCGTTATGACTCTCGCAAAACCCACTTGATTACCTTTTTTATCGAAAACTCCAAAACACATTGATGAATTCTCTATAATCCTCTTGAGTTTTCGCAAGCTCCAATCTTTGCCGAGTGATTTAAAAAGAATTTGCATTTTATCGATACACATATCATTTTTATCCGTACTTATCGTGTAACCGTCTGAATTAAATATCTTTATCGGCTTCAGTTTAAATCTCTGCCCTTTGTTGATGTTTTGCTTCCAAAGCTTTATTTTCGATCCGCCTCGTTCGTCAAATCCCGCTATTAAATCGTTGGCCTTGCAAATAAGATAAAATCCACCTCGCTCGCTTTCTTCAAGTTTCCACTTTTGATAATCAGAATCAACAAATTTTTTTTGAAAAATACCGGTTTTGGAAAAATTTTTACTGTCATTAAAGTAACTTCCGCCGGTAAGAAGTTTGCCCGAACATACCGCCCTGATTCTGAAATAGCCGTCTTTTGATTTATAGATATAAAATTTCTGAGCCTCCGAAAAATTCTTTTCATAAATTTGTAAAGGAGCAGAGTTACTGCATGATCCTGATTCAATATCCAAAACTTTTTTGGGATTTTTGGCACTTTCCAGTATGTATATTCCCTCTGCGATACTACTCTCTTTAGCTGAAACATTACTTACAAGGGCAATACATAAAAGTACATAAAAAATATACCATTTTCCGATTTTCATAATCACATTCCTTTCCGAATAATAAAAATTTAAATAGAAATTCAAACGCTGACTGATAATAATTTCACACTTTATTATCGTTTATATCACAAAAATTTGTCAATAAAAATATTAGCATGTCGAAACAACAATTTTTATATTAAATATCATATTTTGTCCCACGACTCAAAAAATGAGTATAAAAAACACATTTAAGAACCATTTTTAGTAATAATGCGTATCTATGTTTATTACGTCGTCTATTTTAATCATAATATTTTAAAACAAACATCTTTTCTTTAATTTCTCAAATCCGGAATTTTTAGCTACTGCGCAAAACTATATACAACCAATAAAGAACTGCGAAAACGCATTTAGAAAATATCAAATATTTTTCAAATTCACAGTATAAATAGATCAAAATAATAACATATTTGATTAATCGCCCGATATTTTATATAATTAAACTGTATATGTATCGGCAATTTCAAAAAAACAAAAGGAGATTCTTCCACCGTGAAATTAGAACAGCTCGTCACAAATGTAGATATTAAAAAAACAATTAATATGAAAAATATAGAAATCAAAGATATATGCTACGACTCACGCAAAGTAACCGAAAATTGTATTTTTGTGTGTCTTAGAGGTATAAATCATGACGGGCACGCCTATGCAAAACAAGCAATTCAAAATGGTGCCGCTGCAATACTTTCGGAAACAGAATTGGAAATTTTGGAAGTACCGCTGATAATCGTAGATAACACAAGGCAGTGCTTGGCAAAAATATCCGCAAATTTCTTTGAACATCCCGCAAGCAAACTCACAACTATAGCCATAACAGGAACAAAAGGCAAAACTACCACATCCTTTATGATAAAATCGATTCTTGAAAGCTCAGGGGAAAAATGCGGTTTAATCGGAACAATAGGTGCGGCATACGGCAACAAAGTTATGCCGCTTGAAAACACTACACCCGAATCTTATCAGGTACAAAAACACATGAAAAATATGCTCGATTTGGGGTATAAATATGTTGTTATGGAAGCTTCTTCAATAGGCCTCAAAACACACAGATTGGACGGTTTTGATTTTGATATCGGAGTTTTCACAAATTTCTCGCACGACCATATCGGCAAATCCGAACACAAAAATATGGAAGAATATTTAAGATGTAAGAGCATACTTTTTAGAAAATGCAAAAAAGGTATTATCAATACAGATGATAAATCGGCAAAAAAAATAATAAAAAACAGCACATGCACTATCTATACTTTTGGCAAAAACAAAAGTGCAGATTATCAAATAAAAAATATAAAATTACAGAAATCGTCGAATTTTATTGGTGTGAAAGCAGACTTTCAAGGAAAACTATCACTAAAAAATGCTTATATAAGTATCCCGGGCGAATTTAATGCATATAACGCTCTGGCCGCTGCTTCGGTATGCGATATTTTGGGAATAAACTCGGGTGCAATTTTGAAAGGACTGGCAAACACTAAAATTAAAGGACGCATGGAATCTATCGACACATTTCGGAGCTACTCAATATTTATAGACTATGCTCATAACGCCGTAAGCATGGAAAACGCTATCTCTACCCTGAGAAAATATTCGCCAAACAGATTGATTGTGCTATTTGGCGCAGGCGGAAATCGCCCGAAAATAAGACGCTATGAAATGGGCGAAACCGCAGGCAAATTGGCAGATTTTTCTATTATCACAAGCGACAATCCTCGCTACGAAAATCCTATGGATATTATTGAAGATATAAAAATGGGAATGAATAAAACAGGCGGTAAATATATAGTCATTCCCGACAGAGAAAAAGCTATCGAATACGCCATAGAAAATGCCCAAAATGGCGATATTATAATCCTTGCGGGAAAAGGACACGAAGATTATCAAGAAATAAACGGCATAAAACACAAGATGGATGAAAGAATTATAGTTGGAAATATTCTCCAAAAATTAAAAAACAAAATTTGACGGAGGCAGCAAATGGAAAATATAACTATTTCAGAAATATTGACCGCAACAGGAGGAAAACTTCTTTCGGGTAATACTGATCAAATTATCGGCAGCGTTTCCGTCGATTCCAGGGAAATCGGAGAAAACTGCCTATTTATACCAATAAAAGGCGAAAAATTTGATGGAAACAACTTCATACAAAAAGCTTTTGAAAATGGTGCCGCTGCTTCTTTAATAAGCTCATACTATAAATTGGAAACTATCAGCGGTCCCGTCATCGAAGTGGATGACACGATAAAAGCACTGCAAAACCTTGCAAAATATTACCGAAACAAATTTAATATTCCTGTAATAGGCGTGACGGGCAGTGTGGGAAAAACCACAACAAAAGAAATGATAGCTGCCGTACTCGGGAATACTATGAAGGTTTTTAAAACTTACGGCAATTACAATGGTCAGATAGGTCTTCCGTTAACCGTATTTAATTTGGACAGCAGCTATGAAGTTGCTATTTTGGAAATGGGTATAAGCAAGTTTGGAGAAATGGAAAACCTTTCAGATATAGCCAATCCTGATGTCGGCGTTATTACAAATGTCGGCATGTCTCACATAGAAAATTTTAAAACTACGGAAAATATATGCAAAGAAAAATTAAAAATAGTAAAAAAAGAAAAAGCTATACTATATTTAAACGGAGACTCGCCTATTTTGTTAAAAGCTGAAAAAAATATCCCTCAAAAAATTATTTATTTTGGATTAAATGGCGATTATCCTTTCAAATGCCAAGATGTCTATTCGATTAACGGTGTGACAAATTTTACTTTGATTACACCGGAATTTCGCGAAGAAATATCAATTCCGTGCCTTGGAATTCACAATGTATATAATGCGCTTGCCGCTATTGCAATCGCGCTCGGTATGGGGATTCATCTGGATGATATCAAAGCAGGTCTTCTTGCGTTTAAAAATGCAGCGATGCGCCAACAAATATCAGAAATAAATGGAGTTACGATAATTGACGATTCATATAATGCCAGTCCCGACTCTATGAAAAGTGCCGTAAATGTTTTGAAATCCATGGAAAACGGCAGAAAAATCGTAGTAATGGCAGATATGCTTGAACTCGGAGAAAGCTCTGCAAAAGCTCACTATGAAATCGGAAGATATATTGCAATAGAAGGCATAGATGCATTAATTACTATCGGAAACGACTCGAAAAATGCATCAGACAGCGCCAAAATATTGAATCAGAATATAAATGTAATTCACTGCGAAAATAATAGTGAAGCATTTAAAATTTTGAAAAATATTATAAAGGAAAATGATAAAATATTGATAAAAGGCTCCAGAGGTATGCATACCGAGGAAATAGTAAAAAATTTAAAAGAATATCTCGAAAACAAACACAAAACAGCCGAGTAAAAATCGGCTGTTTAATGATATTTTTGCTCTTTTAATTTATCTCCTGAATCATATTTTCAGGCGCGCTTACCCCGAACATATCTAAAACATTCTTAATTATAATCTTTGCGCACTTACAAAGGCATAATCTCGCACAAGTCAAATTTTCGTTTTCTGAAATAATCTTTGATGAAGAATAAAATTTATGAAAAAGTGTTGCCAATGTTATGACATAACGAGTGATCTTTGTAGGATTATATTTTTGAGCAGCTCGGAGAATTTCCGACGGATAGTTTGCCATAAAATAAATAAGATTTTTTTCATTCTCTGTGCTGAGCAAAGTTATGTCCGCTTTTTTATTTTTGTAGTAATCCAATTTCTCTTTGGAAAGCTGCTTGAAAACATTGCAAATCCTTGCGTGAGCGTACTGAACGTAGTAAACCGGATTTTGTGCATCTTGTTTTACCGCTAAATCTAAATCGAAATCCATTCCCGAATTTGGCTCTTGAGTATTAAAAATAAATCTTGCAGGTTCTGCTCCTACTTCTTCAATCAAATCCGAAAGTTCAATCGCTTTGCCCGTCCTCTTACTCATACGTATAATTTCCCCGTTTTTCATAAGCCTTACAAGCTGAATAAGTATGATCTCTAACCGATTTCTGTCAATCCCGAGTGCTTCCATTGCTCCTTTCATACGCTCAACGTGCCCATGATGATCCGCTCCCCAGACATCAATACAAATATCAAACCCTCGAGTGACAAATTTATTATAGTGATATGCAATATCTGCCGCAAAATACGTAGGTATGCCATTTGTGCGTACCAAAACTTCATCCTTTTCACTGCCAAGTTCCGTCGCCTTATACCAAATACATCCATCTTTTTCATAGGTATAGCCCTTTTCTTTTAGCAAATTAATTATCCTTTTAACTTCGCCCGAGTTATGAAGCTCGCTTTCATAAAACCATTTATCATAGAATATTTTATATTTTTCCATGTCTCTTTTCATGCGAGAAATATTCTTGGGTAACGCAAAATCTACCAAAGCCTTTTTGCGGGTTTCAAAGTCTTCATCAATATATTTATTTCCGTTTATTTCAAAAAATTCTCTTGCCAAATCTGTTATATCTTGACCCTGATAGCAATCTTCAGGCATTTGAATTTCTTCATCATCGCCGCATATCTGGCGATATCTTACATCTAACGATTTGCCGAATTTTTCAATCTGATTCCCCGCATCATTGACATAGAATTCTTTATATACCTGAAATCCGGCCTTAGAAAGTACAGATGCCAAACAATCACCCAACGCTCCTCCTCTGGCGTTCCCCAAATGCATCGGACCGGTGGGATTTGCAGAAACAAACTCAACCATTACTCTCTTGTTTTGACCATAGTCAAGGTTGCCGTAACTTTCTCCAAAATTATTTATCTCTTTAAGTACGTCCGAAAAAAATTCAGGATCCAAAAAGAAATTTATAAAACCCGGTCCCGCAACTTCAATTTTTTGAATATATTTAATTCCTGCAATCTTAAGTTCATTAACTAATCTTTCGGCAATTTTTCTCGGCGCTTCCTTCAAAATCTTTGCGCTCACCATAGCCACGTTCGAAGATAAATTTCCGTGATTGTTATCCGCAGGTATCTCTATTTCAAAGTGCGGAATATCGTCTGAACTTTCAAACTTATCTTTATATAAATCTAAAATCTTACCTGCAATAATTCTTCTGATTTCAAACATAGTCTTATCCAAAATATACATGTTTTTCTCTCCTTTTTCTACTTTCTGAGCTGATATAAAAATCTCGTTTCTGGATATAAGCCGCGAATTTACATCAAGAGAGTACTTAAGCTTTATATCACATTTTTCTTCGGTATATTTAACTTTAATATCATCTGTAAAAACACCAAAAACAAATGTTCCTTCTTTCGTACTGTAGGGGCAGTAGTGTTTTTTACCCTTTTCCAAAACGAGCTTCGAACATATGCTCCCGCTTTTAGTAACAGACAGCTTTTTGTCACCTGCAGTTTTTATTACACAACTACACGAACTTTTACCCTCGTACTCGTTATAGGAAACATAAATTTTATCATTGATTTTTCTCACTTTGCCGCGAATTTTTACACTAATCTCTTCTTTGTATTCGCCATTTCTTTGAACCGAAATAATATCTATCAAGAAATCATCCATTATTACTTCTCTCCTTTCCGTTTTTATTTTTCGGTAAAAATCAAGTCATCTATATTGTATCCCAAAAATCCGGACGCAACTTCTGCAAACATTGCCGTTTTGCCACTTATAAAATACTTCACGTTTTCTGATTTTTTTGTATTATTGCACTGAATATTATTTTCAAAAATAAATTTTTTCAGCGCAGCAGCCGCTTCTTTTCCCGCGTCTAAAAGAGTTATGTTTTTATTGACAAGCAGATCTTTTATGGCGTTTTCAACAATAGGATAATGCGTGCATCCCATGATTATTGTATCTACGTCAAGACAATTGATTTTTTGAAGATACTCGGAAAGTACATTTGTCAGTTCTCTGTCATTTGAGGATATATGACCGCTTTCAATAAGCGTCGCCAGCTTTGGGCAAGACTGCTCATAAATTTCAAGCTCGGGCAAAATACTGCTACACGTTTTTTTATAAATACCACTCTTTATTGTGGCTGATGTTGCTAAAACTGCTATTTTTCGGTTTTTAGTAGTCATAGCCGACTTTTTACAAACAGGATCTATTATACCCAGAACAGGAATTTCTGATTTTATGTACTTAAGCTGCGAACTTACTGTCCCGCATGCCGCAAGAATTACTTTTACGTTCTTGGATTTTAAAAATTCTATGTTGTTATATGCACACCTAACTACATCGTCTCGGCTTTTTTCGCCATAAGGCACGTTTATAGTATCTCCAAAATATACTATATCTTCACTTGGCATTATCTCACGAATATATCTGAGCGCAGTAAGTCCGCCCGCTCCTGAATCAAAAATTCCTATCGCTCTGTTATCCATATGTCTTGGCTCTTTTAAAGTATCTTCCTTTCTATAAATTTAAAAAACTATTTTTCTTTGGCCAACGTAATCAATTTGTCTATCAAATCGGTAAACTTTATTCCCGTTTCCTCCATAAGCTTCGGATACATGCTTATTGAAGTAAAGCCCGGGAAAGTATTGCACTCATTAAGATAAATTTTATCAGTACCGTCTTCAACAAAAAAGTCTATTCTCGCAAGACCTCTACAATCAAGAATTTTATACGCTTTCTTGGCAATCTCACGAACTTTCTTTGATATGTCATCCGGAATTCTTGCCGGAATATAAAGCCTGGAATCACTGCTCAAGTATTTGGCATCATAGTCATAAAATTCGCTACAGGGAACTATTTCGCCAACTACTGACGCCGTAAGTTCATAATTACCCAAAACAGCACATTCTATTTCTTTACCTGATATTCCCTCCTCAATCAGAATTTTACTATCTTCTTTAATTGCTTTTTCGATTCCGAGGATTAATTCTTCACGATTTTTAGCTTTTGTTATGCCCACCGAGGAACCTGCATTTGCCGGCTTTACAAACATCGGATATCTGCCTACTGCTTTTTCTGTGTCGTTTATACATTTTTCTGCATTCGCTTCAAAATCACGCCTATCAAACCAATGAAATTTGGCTTTATCGATTCCGAAATAATCCATAATAATGTTAGTACAGACCTTATCCATGCAAACCGCCGACGAAAGTACCCTACAACCCACATAGGGGATCCCTATCGTTTCAAAAAAGCCCTGAATTACGCCGTCTTCTGCGTTTTTCCCGTGCATAGCCGGAATAACAACATCTAATCTTAAATTCGTAAATCTGCCGCCGTCATCAATCATTATACCACGAATTTCCGGATTAAGGGAAATTAATATATTTTTATTTTTATTATTTTTTTCCCATTTCCCGGTCGCAATTTCAGATATATCACCCGAAAAAAGTAACCATTTTCCTTCCTTTGTAATTCCGATTAAATATACGTTATACTTTTCTTTTGAAATGTTTTCTATTATGGACGTCGCCGATCGTAAAGAAACTTCGTGCTCGGACGATCTTCCGCCAAATATTATTCCTACATTAATTTTGCCCATAAAATCACCTTCGAGTTATATAATACAACAAATATTATACCATCAACGACAATAAAATGATTATATTAAAAAAATTTTTTATGAACTATCATTCATAGACACAAAAAGATATATCTTTCGACAAAAAAGTTATTTCAAATTTACACATTGATTTAATCATTAAAATTAAGTAGTATGATAAATATAGACAAATTGGTCTTATTAAAAATTCAGGAGAGTTGATTAAATGAAAAAGAATATACTCATAATCGGAACAGGCGGAACCATTGCAGGCAAAGGCAAAAAAGGTGAAACTTCTTCATACGATTCGGCACAAATACAAGTTGATGATTTGGTTGCGGAAATCCCCGAACTCGCCGGCCTCGCAAATCTGAGTTCTCATGAACTTTTTAGCGTCGACAGCTGCGACATAAGTCTTGATAAGCTTTTAAAACTTGCAAAATACATAAACGAAAAAGCAAACAATGATAATTTTGATGGTTTCGTCGTTACGCACGGAACCGATACACTTGAAGAAACAGCATATTTCCTGAACTTGACTGTTAGAACAAAAAAACCTGTTGTGATTACCGGCGCAATGAGACCAAGCACAGCTATAAGTGCAGACGGACCTTTTAATCTTTATCAAGCTGTGGCACTCGCCTCAAAAGACGAGGCTTTGGGCAGAGGTGTGATGGTAGTCTTTTCTGATTCAATCTTCGGTGCACGAGATATCTCAAAAGTTAATACGTTCAGAACAGATGCCTTCAATCAAAGAGATTTTGGATGCTTGGGATATATGAGAGACGATAAAGCATATTTTTTTAACGAATCTATAAAATTACACACGTATAAAAGCGAATTTGATATTGAAAATATAGAAAAATTGCCAAGAGTAGATATCGCTATGTTTTGTGTGGATGCGGAAACTGATATTTTGGACTATTTTGATAGTCGCTCTGACGGAATAATTCTCGCCGGTGCGGGATGCGGAGGAAGTAAGGCTGAGTGGAATGAGAAAATTAGGAAAATTCTGGTCTCCGGCAAACCTGTTGTAAGAAGTTCGCGAGTCGGAAACGGTCTTGTTACCTACAGCAAAGATGAAATAGCTGAAAAAGGCGTATTCGCGGGAAGTTTATCGCCGCAAAAAGCAAGAATACTCCTTTCTTTGGCGCTTACAAAAACAAATAACTTGAATGAAATACAAGAAATATTTGAAAAATATTAAAATGAAAAAATAAATGAAATCAGCATATCCGATTTTTAGTCGGGATATGCTTTTTTCAGCGTAACAATAACGCACTTTGAATTGCCCATTTTTAAATAAAATCTAAACCGTTTTTTGTTATTTATTTCCACTTTGATTCCAAAGCAATCATTTCTCTGTTTTATAATATATTCTTTTTTGTTATTTTTGATTATATTTTATTTATATAATATCATAACTAAAATAAAAATCAATATTTTTTGAAATATACGCTCACATTTGACAACTCAACTTTTGTATGATACAATCAAACCGGTGATATGAGTGAAAATAACAATAAAATATGCTTTGTGTTTTGAATATCGATGAGACATCATGCAAAGCTTATTATATAAATCTCATCGGTCTTGTGCGTAGATTTGTGTCTATGCCCTTTGTCGACCGATTTTTTTATTTCAGAAGCTGCTGAAGATGTTTCTCAGCAGTTTTTTATTTTTTGATATTTTGAAATATGCGCTCACATTTGACAACTCAACTTTTGTATGATACAATCGAACCGGTGATATGAGTGAAAATAACAATAAAATATGCTTTGTATTTTGAATATCGATGAGACATCATGCAAAGCTTATTATATAAATCTCATCGGTCTTGTGCGTAGATTTGTGTCTATGCCCTTTGCCGACCGATTTTTTTATTTCAAAAGCTGCTGAAGATGTTTCTCGGCAGTTTTTTTATTTTTTGATATATTGGAGGAATTTAAAATGGGAATATTAGAAGTTAAAAATTTAACACATTCTTTCGGAGATAAAATTTTATATAAAAATGCCACTTTTGAACTTTTTAAATGCGAACATATGGGAATCACAGGGCAAAACGGTACAGGTAAAACTACACTTTTGCGCTCTATTATAGGCGATTTAACACCCGATTCAGGCGAAATACGCTGGCAAAAAGGAATTAAAATAGGATATCTTGATCAACATGCAAAAATAAATAAAAATTTGACTGTTTTTGAATATCTTAAATCCGCATTTAATGATTTATACGCGCTTGAGAAAGAACTCAATCAAATATATGAAAGCATGACAACATCTATGGACGAAAGCCTGTATGAAAAAGCTTCAGACTATCAAAATTTACTCGTGAACAGAGGCTTTTACGAAATCGAGAGCACTATTTTAAAAGTTTCCTCAGGACTGGGCATCAATGCTCTTGGAATGGATACACCACTGAAAAATCTCAGCGGAGGACAGCGTGCAAAAGTGATTTTGGCAAAACTTCTTCTTGAAAATCCTGAAGTTTTACTTTTGGATGAACCTACAAATTTCCTAGATAAAGAACATGTTGAATGGCTTGCGGATTTCTTAAAGTCGTTTAAGGGCTCTTTTATGATAATCTCACATGACTTCAGTTTTTTAGATAAAGTAACCAACTGTATATTGGATATTGAATTTAATCAGGTGACCAAATATAACGGTAATTTTTCTAAATTTTTGGAAGTAAAAGGCTTCAGACAAGAAAACTATATTCGCGAATTCCAAGCACAACAGAAAGAAATCAAAAAACAAGAAGAATTTATAGCAAAAAATCGAGTTAGAGCATCAACCGCAAAACAAGCTCAGGCAAGAATAAAAAAACTAGAAAAATTGGAAAAAATTCCACCTCCAAAATCTTTACCAAAGCCCTCGTTTAAACTGGTTTCGCTACCGATTTCACATCAAAAAGCACTGAAAGTACACGCACTGGAAATAGGCTACGATAAAGCACTGCTGCCTAAAATATCGTTTGAAATAAAAATGGGAGAAAAAGTTGTAATTACAGGTTTTAACGGCGTCGGAAAATCAACACTCATCAAAACTTTAATGAAAAAAATACCCGCTATATCGGGAACATTCAAATTTGCAGATTATGTGAAAACGGCATATTTTGACCAGGAATTATCGTGGGAAAACGCAAATGTGACTCCTCTTGAAATCATAGCAGAAAAATTTCCGAAAATGTCGGTAACCGAGGTGCGCAAAAAACTTGCAGCTTGTGCTGTTACGGCTAAAAACGTCACACAAAAAATCAGTACACTAAGCGGAGGTGAGCAATCAAAAGTCAAACTCTGCATTCTTGTGAATACAAAATCTAATTTTTTAATACTCGACGAACCAACAAATCATTTGGACGTTCAAACAAAAACAGTCCTAAAAGAACAGCTCTTGCAATGGAATGGAAATTTGATACTCGTCTCTCATGAATCCGATTTTTATGAAGAAATAGCTGATAAGATAATAAATTTAAAAAAATAAATAAGCATAATTTAAATAAATATGCTTATTTATGCGAAGTACACCTCTAAGTTTTTAATAAACTATAATCTAAGACCGGGCCCCTAATTTTTTCCTCTGCCATTAGCTATAATTTTGGCAGTGCAAAATTATGTAGAAAAAAGGACAAACTAATCAAGAGGTGATTAGAAATGAGATGACCGAAATGCAACGGAGAAGAGAAAACAAAAAATGGATTTAAAAATGGAATACAAAGATACAAATGTAAAACATACGGTTGCAATTACGCAAAAAGTACACCGCATGGGTATCCGATAGAAGTAAAAAGAGAAGCACTGAGATATTATTTAGCTTGTTTCGCTCGTAAGACTTAATCAGTTTCTAAATTTTTAGATATGATTTTTTATTCTCTTTATCTCTTTTGCTTTCGTCATCTCATTTCATCTATCTTTTTTTAGCTCTGCCATAATTTTTTCCATGTGCAGTCAGATGATCTTATGGATAATATAAGTCATTATCAAATTTTTGAATGATTTATATTCACATTTCTTCACTTTGTAAATGTATGGCAGAATACTTAAATTAATTTTAAATATGAGTTTACAATAATTATATTAAAGTATACGTTAAATTTATATTTAAATAGCCGAAGATAGCTTATTTATGTTGAACCCAAATGTGATTAATGATAAACTTTTTGTGATGATATTTTACACACATGCTCAAAAACATGTTTAACAACATAGTGTGTGAAATTTTATCATCAAAAATAATCCAAAGAAGGAGAGCTATGATACACACACATACAATCAGAATAAAGTACCTTTTAAGAGATTTGGGCATACCGCCACATATTTTGGGATATCTCTACTGCGCCGAGGCCATTAATTACATGGCATCATACAACAGCGAATCGTTGCTCATAAATGATGTCTATAGTTACGTTGCGTCGATTTATAATACATCAGAAGTCTGCGTTGAAGCATCTATCAGAAATGCCGTAAAAAAAGCAGCAAAGTCCCGTACACCCTTCTTTAGAGAACTGTTTAAAAACAAAAAATCAGTAGGTAATCACATATTTTTGACAACTTTGAGAGATGTTTTTGAAGAAAAAAATTTTGAGTTTATTACGAAAAAACTGGGAACTGCCTAATTATTATCAGTTTAGATTTTTTTCGGATATTTTTTGTATGAATTTAACCACGTTTCGTGTATTATGTTATTTGAAAGGAGGTAACATAATTGCGCTACACACTCGTAAAAGAAACCATTAATGATGATATTCTTGGAAGCTATGAAAGCTTTGGTATCGAAAATGAAAGCGGATATAAGGTTTCGGATATTTCTACAAATATTCAAGATGTAAAAAAGCTTTTATCAATAATTAATGAAAAGCAAACTCCCGAAAACTATCTGCTCTACGAAATCGATCGCATACTTTCTGAGATCTAAAATTAAAATACCCTATAAAAATTTTGGCACTTACAGTAAAAAAAACTTTCCTATACTCAAATATATTTAAATTCCGAACTTATTCACATATAATATCTTCAAAAAATTCGGGAAAAGTTTGACGCAACGAAATATAATCCCCATCTGCAACTATTATGTGATCTAAAAGTGAAACACTCATCGATCTGAATAAATTGTAAATCCTTTCTGTGGATTTTAAGTCTTCGGGCGAAGGAACGGCAATTCCACTTGGATGATTATGCGCTATGATCAAAGAACTCGCGCGATAAAGTGTAACAAGCTCTATCATCTTTCTAACGTACAAATCTACTCCATTAACCGAACCTTTATTTATGACACCATCAAAAAGTATCTTACCTTTGGCATCGAGCAAAACAATAGCAACGGCCTCTTCGCACCGACCTATGAATTTTCGTACAAGAAGTTCACTGATTTCTTCCACAGACAAACATTTTTTATCGGGATTATATTTTCTTTCGTGATATATTCGAGTGAGCGAACATATCAATTTGATAAACACTGCCGCACTCTCGCCTATTCCTTTGACTTGCTTTAAAGCACTTATCGGTGCATCAAAAATCGCGGGAATTGAACCAAATTCATTTAGTAAATTATGAGATATTTCGTTTGTGTTTTTTCTGGGTATTGCATAAAAAAGAGAAAGCTCTAAAATTTCGTGATCTTCGAGGGAATCTATATCTCCCAGCAAAAACTTTTTTCTCAGCCTTTCCCTATGTCCCGCGTGATCACTCAATTTAAAATCCCTCCCTATTTAAATATTTTTTAGTAAATACGTATTTTTATTTTAACATAATTATATCACTTTTTCAAGATTATTTTACAAAAATTCCAATTCACAAAATTTAAAAATAAAGAAAAAACAAGTACTCTACACACTACCGAAAGCAAGGCAGTTATACACGCAAAGACTTACTCTAAACTTCTAAGCGTGCAAAAATGTTAAAGATATAATCCAAACAAAATTCAAAGCTCAGCAGTAATTCGTTGCTGTCATTATCGCAGCTTTCTTCTCTATTGCTCCGCTTGCCCTCGCTTTACAGCAGACGGGAATAGATGTAGAAATTTACCGCCAAACTGCGCTATAATTGTGACATAAAATTAGCTAAATTTCAAATATCCGGTTTATACGGCGTATTTTGATTAAGAAATTCCACCACTATAGTGTGCAAAAATGTTAAAGATATAATCCAAACAAAATTCAAAGCTTAGAAGTAATTCGTTGCTGTCATTATCGCAGCTTTCCTCTCTATTGCTCCGCTTGCCCTCGCTTTACAGCAGACGGAAATAGATATAGAAATTTACCGCTAAACTGCGCTATAATTGTGACATAAAGTTAGCTGAATGTCAAATATTCGGGTATTTTGATTAAAAAATTCCACCATTATAATGTTAACTGTTAACTATTCTAAAAATTCAAAAATAAATAAAAAATCCTGTACAGCATACTGCACAGGAAATCTTTATAAAAATAAACGTAATCTAATCTTCATTCGTAAAATCCATAACACAGTTTACAACATCTTCAACCGTGCTTATTTTCTCTATGGCATCATCATTGGCCTCTATATCAAATTCATACTCAATTGCGGAAATTAAATCTACCAAATCTAAAGAATCTGCATCTAAATCGTCAAATAAACTTGTAGACGGAGTTATATCAGATTCACTCGCACCAAAGTTTTCACATATGATATTCCTAACTTTTTCAAAAACATCTTCAAATTCTTTACTATAATTCATCAAATATTTCTCCATTCTGATCAT
Source organism: uncultured Clostridia bacterium (assembly GCA_944380895.1). Taxonomy (GTDB): domain Bacteria; phylum Bacillota; class Clostridia; order Oscillospirales; family Acutalibacteraceae; genus UMGS1491. The sequence goes on from CALWJB010000093.1 coordinate 24,670, forward strand.
TAAAGTTTTTTAGAGTTATAAAACCCGCTATCAAAATATATTATTTACTCTTGTGAGCTTTGTCAAGAATTTTTTATAAAAAACATTTATACTACTATTATACAGCATAGTCTCAAAAATGTTAGAAATATACTCAAACAGCTGTAGGATCTCTTGATGTTAATTATCGGCACTATATTTCATTCATCTTTGTGGCAAACCGAAAAAATCATAATTTCATCGCCTGCAAAAACTTAATATTCAAAATTATATAAACTTCTTTTCAAAATCTCACTTAGTCTGCTCTTAAAACTTTAGATCGAACTCAAAATCTGGTTTTATCCGGTTTTATCTAGCAAAACTCTGCCAAAACCGCATGAATCGATATTATCTTCAAATTTGCAGTATTACTTAAGATTCCAAACATAATTTTAGAAAAATTGATATGCCTATAAAACGCAGTATCATCACTAAAATTTTAATTCATATCTCCTCATTTATCGTTCTCTTTTTCATCAATTTTGCTTTTACGTTTTTTTAAAAACTTCCCTATCCTTTCAACAATATCGGGAGTCATGGAAATTACTCTGTCGATGGCGCTTGTAAATGATTCAATTTGCAAAAGTTTAACGTCGTCACCGGAAATAACCAAAAATGCAGTCGGCGTTATGCTTACACCTGCTCCGCTGCCGCCGCCAAACAAATCTCGTTCCTTATTTTTTTCAGAAGTAAAATCGGAACCACCCGCCGCAAAACCATATGAAAGCTTGGAAACAGGTATGACAACCGTACCGCCGCCCTCTGAAGTAATCGGCTTGCCTATCACCATATCGGCGTTAACTACCTCTTTAATTTTTTCAAGTGTGTTTTCAGTCATTCCTTCAATTTTATTATTCATGGTTTATAATTCCTCCTATTTTATAATTTACTGTTTATTATTCTGAGTGTTTTTACGGCAACTATCAGAAGATTAATCACGCGGGTTTCAAGCTTTAAATCGGCAAAAATTTTTATTCTCTCCAAAATAAAATTCGGCGTAACGGATATGTTATAATTTTTGGGTTCATTACACGCTATAAACGCCGAAGCCACAGGATATACTACAGCGCACACAGTACCGTAAGTCGTTGCTGTTTTAGAAGCTTCTTCGCTTCCTATGAATATTTTTAAATTCAGCTTTTTAAACACTATACTTTTTATAATCATTTTCATTATCTTGCCTGAATTACTCACAATTACTTTTATATATTTTGCCGCATTTTGAATTTCTTTTAATTTTTTTCCGTTTTTTACTTTTTCAGAATCTCTTTCTGAACTTTTATCTTCCTTTTTAGAAAACAATTTTCCAAGATTATCAATACGTAAAATCCATAATTTGAGTTTGAAATCAATTTTACCGTTTTCATAACAAAATTCCAAATTTATAGGCAAAATTGCAATAAAAAATATCAAAGCAAAAATAACAATCAAAATCCATAAAATTATATTTAACAAAAGCATAATGATCATTTTTAAACATCCTTTGATATTTTTCTTAAATATTATTTACATCATAATCTCGTTTTATACAAACTAAGCAAAAAACGCAAACGGCAACGCTGTAAGCCATATTACAAAGCTATAGATAATGTTCTCTAAAAATACCAGCGGAATCGTCAGCACTCCCAAAAACAATAGCAAAAATACCAAAAGAGTTATTATATTGTAATGCCTGTAATACGAAATAATAAATCTTTCGGGAATAAAAGATTCGGCTATTCTAAAACCGTCCAGCGGAGCAAGAGGAATTAGATTAAAAACTGCTATTCCAATATTTAATACTATATAATATGAAAAAAATGTGCTGATCCATACGCTCGCCGCTCCAAAACTGAAAAGTCCAAACAAATTCGCAAGTAATCCGCCCAAAATAGCAGCCAGTAAATTCGAAATCGGTCCCGCCGCCGCAGTTATCGCCATATCTCGTCTTGGATTTTTAAAATTTGAAGCATCTACAGGCACAGGCCTTGCCCAGCCAAAACTAAATAAGAGTATCCCAAGAGCTCCCAGGGGATCAAAATGCACAAGCGGATTGAGCGTAAGACGTCCTGCCATCTTCGCCGTGGGATCGCCGAGCTTGTATGCAACCCAGCCATGAGCACACTCGTGAAGCGGCAAAACTAAAAATACAATTATCAAAACCGCCAAAATCCTCATTATAACATCCATCAGTGTTATGCCTGAATTAAAAAGCCACATATTAATACACCTCAAGAGTATTATACCATTATGTGTGAATAGTTCAATCGGTTAAAAACAAAATATTTTATGCATTTATCTTTACAATCGAAGTGCCCGGATAATACCAGGAAAGTATTTTTTTGTAATCATTTCCCTCTAGCGCCATGTACTGCGCTCCGTACTGACTCATACCTACGCCGTGTCCGTAGCCTCTGACCTTGAAAATAAATTTATTATCCGATGCATCAAACCACAAATCAAAGTCGGAAGACCTGAGCGCAAACATACTCCGAATTTCCGTACCTTTAAAAGTTTTACCGCATATATCTATCTCCTTTACCATTCCTCCTTTGCTTCTCTTGGGCGTGCCTATCCATTCGCTGCATGGTTTACTGAATTTTAAATTGCAAGATTTTGAACTTAAAATCCCTTTGAATTTTTCACCATCTATTTTTGCTATCGTCTCATATCCCGCAGCAGCTCTATCGCCGGAGCTTTCGACGTTTGTCAAATATTTTACGTTACCTCCGAAAACATCTTCGGATTTTTCCGTGATCCCGGAAGAAATCGCGTGATATGCAGCTAAAATCGGTTCACCTTCGTCTTCGATAATCTCCCCGAAAACACTGTCTACCGCATTTTCTATTTTCTCTTCGAATTCATCAAAATGATTTCCCCATTTCACTTTTCTCTGCTCTTTTGTTATATAATTCAAAGCTTTTTGTGTATCTACCGTAAAATCATATTTGCTTGCATTATCTTTGGCTCGTTCGAGATTTCTTGCTCTGCAAAAATATGTGTACGAAGCAACAGCTTGAGCTTTTATGGCCTCATTTTCGAATCTCGCGGGCATTTCGGTGGAAACTACTCCATAAAGAAATTCTCTTTCGGGAATATTTATTATGTTTCCGCTGCTTTCATCAAGTACGCAAAAACATTTTTGAGCATTCGTTTCGCAATTTCCTATATGTGATTCATAATAGTTAATCTCACGCCTGTCACGGTTGGTTTTTGTCAGCGCCAGAAGAGGTGTGAGTATGATAACAATCAGTGTGATCAGACATAATATCGGCCACTTGAATTTTTTCGAAATTTTCATAAATTTAAAATTCCTCCATAATTAAGAAAATGTATAATTACATCATATTGACTTTGCTATGAAAAACGTATAAAATATGGTACCGGAGCGTTTACATATTAATATGGACGAGAGTTCAATTTTATGTTTCCGATTTATTTTAAAAATGGAGGATTTTTATGAAACTTAAAAATATCTGGATAATTTTCTGCGTAGTCCTTTGGGCTTTGGTACCGGCTAAAATTTATTCATCTTTATATCCAATCGAATTTATTGAATCGTCAACATTCCTGATAATATTTATACTGGGAACTCTTGCGATTTCCGTTTGCGCGTTTATTTCAAAATTTTCAATCAAAAATATGAGCATACAAAAAAATATAATCCTGGGAATATTTGCAGTGCTTATTGCACTTTGCTTTTTGTGGTGCGTGCCCGCTTATTTTGGCGACACAGTAACAAAATACGACCACGAATGGCAACCCATACTTGTTTCCGTACTTTCCATACTCTCATGCGTATCATTTGCACTCATTTCCATAACTCACTTTATGGGCAAAAATATAATTGCAAAATCACCTTTCTTTATATACTGCCCCATACTTTGGTTCGGACTTAAAATGATTCTATTCTTATCCATGAACATCAACGTAACAGATCCCTATGTTATACTTTCGACGGGATTTTTAACACTGTTTATGATATATTATACTCAAATATTTGCAACATCCACAAAAGCAAATAATATAAAATTACTATTTATGCTGGGACTCCCTGCAATTCCATTCCTACTTTCAGCCGATATCCCTGTCATTTTGAAAATATTTACACAAGAAACTTTTGTGGAATCTGCAGTTGCTACAGCGCTGCTGGAAGTGTTATTGGTAGTCTATATCCTGTTCACCTTGCTGGAAGCACACAGACAACTTGAAAATAGTGAGCAAGAAGTAATAAAAGAATTTTAAATAAAATAATATTTAATAAATCGAAAAGGAGACGGTTTTATGGCAATCAATATAGGTATTAACGGTTTTGGCAGAATAGGTAGAATGGTTCTGAGAGCATCGCTTGAATCTCCCGAAAAATATAATATTGTTGGAATTAACGATCCTTTTATTCATTCCGAGTATATGGCATATATGCTAAAATATGATTCGGCTCACGGTATATGCAGCGCGGACATCAAAGCAGAAAACGGTATGCTTTCTGTGAATGATAAAAATATAAATGTTTTTCCGGAAAAAGATCCTAAAAATATACCTTGGGATAATGTCGGTGCTGAATATATAGTTGAATCAACGGGAGTTTTTTGCAGTACCGAAAAGGCTTATGCGCACATAGAAGCCGGAGCCAAAAAAGTTGTGATATCGGCTCCCGCAAAAGACAAAATAACACCTACATTTGTTTGCGGAGTAAATCTCGGTACCTATGACTCCTCAATGAAAATTGTTTCTAATGCTTCGTGTACAACAAACTGCCTGGCGCCTCTTGCTAAGGTGATAAACGACAATTTCGGGATTGAAGAAGGATTAATGACAACCGTTCACGCAATAACTAACACGCAAAATACCGTAGATGGTCTGTCGTCGAAGGATTGGCGCGGTGGAAGAGCTTCAAGCAGCAATATAATTCCGTCTTCCACCGGAGCCGCCAAAGCATGCGGACTTGTGATACCTGAACTACAGGGAAAACTTACGGGAATGTCATTCCGCGTGCCTGTTATAAACGTTTCGGTAGTAGATTTGACTTGCAGGCTTTCAAAATCAACTTCTTATGATGAAATATGTTCAGTCATAAAATCAGCTTCGGAAAAGGAAATGTCCGGGATTTTAGGGTATACCGATCAACCTGTTGTTTCGAGTGATTTTTGTGGAGATTCTCATACTTCTGTATTCGATGAAAAGGCCGGTATAATGCTAAATGATAAATTCGTAAAACTAGTTGCTTGGTATGATAACGAATGGGCATACAGCTGCAAAATATTGGATTTGATATCACATATGTATGAAAAAGATATGAATTTATAAATTCATATTAAATATAATTCTGTAAAACTGAAAGCACCTAAGCCGTGACCTTAGGTGCTTTTTCGCTTTAATATTATTTCTGCTGAGCTTTCTTATTTTCACCAAATTCTTCTTTTATTAACATATTCGTCAAAGATTTTGCTCTTTCAATATGAGATTTCTCTGCCGTAATGCTTGCCGCATCAATCGCTGTTTTTATATAACCATTAGTCCCTATTCATGCAGTAGATAGGGCGTTTTGCTCTTTCAGTATAAACTCAACAACACCGGTCTCAAAAAGTTTGCAAATTGTTGAAAACGCCTATATTCATCGCTTGATTAAGCCTTCTTATTTTCACCAAATTCTTCTTTTATTAACATATTCGTCAAAGATTTTGCTCTTTCAATATGAGATTTCTCTGCCGTAATGCTTGCCACATCAATCGCTGTTTTTATATAACCATTAGTCCCTATTCCTGCAGTAGATAGGGCGTTTTTCTGTTTCAGTATAAACTCAACAACACCGGCCTCAAAAAGTTTGCAAATTGTTGAAAACGACTATATTCATCGCTTGATATTGCCGCTATTATTACATTTACTATAATATTGTTATGTTACGCCTTTTTACATTTTTAAATATTTAAAAATAAAAATTAATCAAACTCTCTCTCCTATAACCGCCCTATAAATATTGTTTATGTCTAAAAAAGCTTTAATGTTGGTTATTCCAGAAGAATCCATAATTTCCCTTACATCATTATATTGTCCCTTGCCTATTTCAAACGATATTACACCGCCTGATTTTAGTTTTGGTATCCATAATTTACAAATATTTTCATAAAAATCAAGCCCGTATTCTCCACCATCCAGTGCCAAATGCGGCTCTAAAAGCACTTCACTTTGAAGTTTCGAAATATCATCTGATCTTATATAGGGAGGATTCGAAATAATTAAATCAAAATATCCATTTTCAAAATATCTATGGCACGAAAAAATATCGTCATTAATCAAATTAACTTTACTATCATATTTTTTGTGATTTAAAGACAAATATTTAAATGCTTTCTTTGAAATTTCAACAGCATAAACGTCACACGACCTACATAATCCTCTCTCAATGGCAAACGCAATACAACCACTTCCACTGCAAAGATCAATAATTTTGGGATTTTTAACGCTCTTTATTGCGTCGAGCGATGCGTTAACAAGAACAGAAGTATCCTCGCGCGGTATCAAAACTCCCTCACCAACATCTATATCCATATCCATAAAATTACATTTACCGATAGCGTATTGAATCGGCACTCCACTGCATCTTTGTCTGATTACGCGGCAAAATTCATTATATCGTGTCGCTTCGGGAATGTCAGAACCACATATTATTAAATTTAAACGGTTAATGCCAAAACAATACCAAAAAATATTCAAAAGCTCTGATTTAACGCACTCAATACCTGCTTCTTCCAGTCTCTTTTTCGCTTGACTATATATTTCTTTATATGTTGGCATTTTTATCACTATTCAATTCATTTTTTTCTTCAATATCTATAAAAATAGGCAGCATCACCGTAACTGTAGTTCCAAAACCTTCCTCACTCAATATATTGAGCTTACCACCGTGCAAAGATACAATTTCATCAACAATTGCAAGACCTATCCCTGAACCTTGTTGAAGATAATTCGCTTTGTAAAACTTTTTTGTAATGTTTGACAAATGTTCAGCCGGTATTCCACAACCATTATCGGTGAAAGATATAGAAATTTTATCATCTTTCACTTTTACATCAACACTTATCGCACAACCTTCAGATGTATATTTGAGCGCATTGTCCAAAATATTTATAAAAACTTGGCGAAGTCTATTTTTATCGCCCATAACAGGTGGTAATATCTTCGGTTCGTTATATATTAAAGTTTTTTTCTCATTTTTGGCACGGTCTTTAAACATATAAACCGCTTCACCTATTTCGGCTAAAATGTCTATTTTTTCTTTTATTAATTTCATTCTTTTTTCTTTTATGCTGGAAAAATCTAAAAGTCCCTCTACAATCCACGAAAGACGCTCGGCCTCTTTTACTATTGTTTCGAGCCCTTTTTTACGTGTTTCTGTGGAATCTTCACAAAGCTGCAGGGTTTCCGCCCAGCCTTTTATTGCCGTGAGTGGTGTGCGAAGTTCGTGAGAAACAGAAGAAATAAATTCGTTTTTCATTTTTTCCGTTACGTCTAGTTCTTCAGCCATATAGTTTATTGTATCACTAAGTTCACCAATCTCATCATCATATTTTTTGTCTATTTTTACATGAAAATCTCCTCGAGCTATCTGCTTGGCTTTCGAACATATGTCGCTCACCGGTCGGACAATCGACCGTACAAAACAAAGCCCTGAAATTATTATAAACGCAATTACCATAAACGAAATAACCACAAGAACCACAAATACAAAATTTATACGTGCATTGGCTTTCTCCATAGAAACCGCATATCTCACCGCACCCAAATATTCTCCATCTTGACTATAAACCGAGCGAGTAACCGCCATCAATTTTTCACCCGTGGATGACTTCCCCTCCCAAACACCCATTTTGCTGCTCGAAAATTTTGCTTCATCATAATCGGGATGCTTTTCGAATTTTTCGGGCAAAAAACCACTCGAAGATATTATCACATTGTCACTTTTATCAAAAATCATAATTTGCATAGAATCACTGTTTTTAAAGTTTTCAACATAAATTCTAGACATATTCATAAAATCTTTATCGCTGTCCATAGAACAGCTTTCAATGATATCACAAAATTCTTCGGATCTGCTTTTTATGTTTTGTCCAATACCACTATAAAAATATCCCCGCACAACAACAAAAAATGCCACCACCAACACACCAAATATCCCAATCGTAAACCCCAGACTATTATAAATCCAACGCCGTTTTATTCCCTTTAATACCATTAATCTTCATCACTCCAAAATACTAATTCTCCCACTTATAACCCATGCCCCAAACAGTTATAATATGCCTCGGAGTGGAGGGATCATCTTCAATCTTCATGCGCAGTCTACGAATGTTTACATCAACGATTTTCTCTTCTCCACTATGCGTTTCTCCCCAGACATGGTTTAAAATCTGAGTTCGACTAAATACAGTACCCGGACTTGAAAAAAAATATTCCATGATTTGAAACTCCACTTGAGTCAACTCAATTGTATGTCCACGCTTTTTTAATGCCCTGTTGCGTAAATTTAGAACAAATTCACCTAATTTAATCTCCTCTTTAAACTTATTTTCACTGCGCATCATATTGAGCGCAACTCTACGATACAGCGCATCCACACGCGCAACCAGCTCCGACGGACTGAACGGCTTGGTAATATAATCATCCGCACCAAGCATAAGTCCGCTGACTTTATCGATTTCCTGTGTCTTCGCAGTAAGCAAAATTATACCTATCGTGTCGCTTCGTCTCCTGAGCTCCTTGCAAACCTGCACTCCGTCAATACCCGGAAGCATAACGTCCAAAACAACCAAATCAAAATCTCCGTTATAGTTTTCGAAAATTTCAAGTGCCTTCTCTCCGTTATCGGTCTCGACAACATCATACCCCGAACGACGCAAATTTATAACTTCAAATTCTCTTATTGCCGCTTCATCTTCAACCACTAATATTCTTTTCATAATTTTCCTCCACAAATTATATTATTGCACAAGAACAATCTCATTTTTTGGAACTTGATAAACGTATCTCTTTAAATTTGAACTGCTCTCATCAAATCCATCAATAATTATTTCATCAAGTCCGTCGCCGTTTATATCCTTAACAGATGCGCTGTAAGCTCTATAATTTCCTCCCACAACATCATCTTTAATTATCCAGCTTCCTGATTTCTTCTCGAAAAATATACAGTGCGATTTCATAAATTTATCATTCGTCTCACAAAAAACAACCATATATTCTCCGCCCTCGACGTTAAATTTTAGTACAGAAGAAAGTTTACCGTCAATCATCAAGTATGAAAACTTATAATCAATGCCAAGACATTCTCTTATGGAATTTTTTATACTGATTTGCTCTTCCGAAAGTGCAGGCGGAGACATAGCGCTTCTTACATCAAAAAAATTTTCAGCCGAACAACCTGTCAATATGGTCAAAATTGCTGTTAAAATTAATATTATTCTTAAATTTTTTTTCAATCTTCAGAATCCTCTCTTTAAAGGAATACAAAATCTACATTGTACTTTTTTGTAAATTATACCACAAACATAAACAGTTTTAAAGCGTATAAACACACTTTATAAATATATTTCAAAATAAATGTTTGACAAGCATATTGTGTGAATATATAATCAACTAAAGTAGATACAATAATTGAATTATTCGGTAATCTTTTGGTCAAAACACTTAAATATGAAAGGGCGTTATTTATGGCACCATTACTTAATAAAGTCAAATCAGCAGGCACAAGTATTGCAAATAAGCTGACTACAGAAAATATGAGAAAGTATGTCTGGTACGACTACAGCATCGTCGAAAAAGCACACATTCAGATCATAATCAGCCGTCCGACCATCGGCACCGTCGTGCCCGGAACAAATAATGATCTCGTGGCAGACGGACCACCGCTTCCCGTACAAATTAACCCCTCTTCATTTAATTTTTCGTATCACACAAATTTAAACACAAAAAATCAAAAATTACTCGGATCAGACGAAAATCTCGCTAAAAAGCGTGTCCTGCAGGCGTTCGGAGACGTGGACAGAGCTTCAATCGAGATTCCACTGGTGTTCGATATATATGATGAATACAATGCGCGTACAATGGACGGAACAATGACTAAAGATTTTTCACTTTCAAATTATAAGGCTACCTCTCTCCCAACGCTTATCGAACATGCTAAAAATGGTAATCGGTATGCAATGTTTGTTTGGGGAGATATTAAAAAATTCGGACTTTTAACGGGAATAAATGTAACATATACTGCGTTCTCTCCTTGGGGACAACCACTAAAAGCAGAGGCTACTTTAGAATTATCCGAACAAAATGTTGATGTTAAAAATTTAGTAATTGATGGCGGATATAGTACCAACGTAAGTACAGGGAAAAAAGTTTTGAATGGAATAAAAAACATTTTTAGATGAAAAGGAGAAATTAATATGCCGGAATATAAAGCTAAAAAGAAAAAAAATAATGAATCTTTAAAAGATACTTTGGAACAAACCCTGGAAGACGAAGATGAAGAAAGCGAAGAATTTGATGCTGAAAGTGATGTGGAAGAAAGTTCAGGTGCTAAAGGCTTCTTTAGAAAAATAAAGAATAAAGCTGGAAGTATCAAAAATAGATTTAAAAAAGGAAAATCTCATTCTGATGAAGAACAAAATGATTTGGAACCTGAGAAAGATATACTATTTAACAGCGAAAAAATCGTGGAAGATCAATCAGAAAAAAATCGAGAAAAAAAAGAAAAAGCAATAAAAACCGCACAAGAAGCTGCGAAAGTAGCAAAAGATGAGTATTTAACCATGCTCATCGAAACCGACGTCAACGATTTTTCAGAAAAAACCAAAATGGAAGAAGAACGGGATTCATTAAAAAAAACACAACCCGGTAATCCCGAAATAATGGAATTGGAAGCTAAAATCAAAAGCTTTGATGTAACTGATCAAGCGGCTGACAGATTGTTGGAGCGCGCAGATGAAAAAGTAGAGCTATTTAAGTCAACGGAAAGTTCAGGGAAAGGAAAAAATTACGACTATAAATTAAAAATCCTTGATGATGCTCTAAATCGTGTGCCGGCTAAAACCCAAGGCGAAACACCGCAAATTACACACACCAGAGATGTCCTCATGGCCGCAAAGAAAAAACATCACGCACAACAAGTTTCAGATATGGGCGTTATAAACGGAATAAAACAAGTGCTTGAAAGTTACGAAGAAAAATACAAGCACGAAAGCGAACTTATTGAATATGCAAACGATCAAGATAAAGAAATGCTTATAAATGACAGAAATCAGAAGTATGGAGATGATGCCGCTTGTAATGCCGCAGCAAACAAAGCTCTGGAAATCGCCGAAAAAAGAGCTGAATACTTGAAAGACAACGATGAGCAACAAGATGAAAATAAAGATTACGTTCAACTGGCACTTAGCGAAGCAGTAAGCGCAGGTGATGATAAATCATTTGAAACAAAGGCCGAACATAAAGATATAAACGGCGACGATATGATAGCCAAAGTATTAGCAAAAGCACAGGAACAGTATAACGATAAAAAAGCAAAAATACAAGAAGAAATCAACAAGAAAAACGAAGAAAAACAAAAAGAATATGATGAAGAATTCCAAACTCAGAAAGCTCTTGAAGAACTGAATAAACAAAGGGAGGACCTCGAAAAAGCAAAAGAAAAATATGCCAACGACGCGGGAATGGCCAAATGGTATAGCGACAAATTAAAAGAAATCGATGACAAAAGAGCTGAAGTCGCTCTGAAAACCAGGCAAGAAGTAGAGAGAGCAAAAGCCCAAAAAGCAAAACAAGAAGCTGAAGAACTGGCAAAAAAGGCAGCCGAAGAAAAGCAAGAACAAGAGCGGAAACTCAGTGAAGCTCGCGAAAAAGCAAAGGAAAAAATAAAAGAAAAAGAAAAAATTGCGGCATCTCAATCCTCTTCTCAGCCAAATCAGAGCACTCAAGCAAATTCAAGTGATCAGACGGCTAAAAGTAATATAGATCAAGATGCGCATACAGATGCAGATTCGGATTCGAATAACGACGAAGATTATATAAGAGAGTTCCTGGAATCAATAGTTCCCAAATCGACGAAATACAGCGGAAGATTTTCCTATTCGTATGATGATGACGACGATGATGATGACGATGACGACGATGATACAAGCGAGGGAGAAAAACATATTTATGAGGAAAACTATAGAAAAAGTAAAAAAGCCATCAAATTCATACGCCCGGTTAACGATATATCCGAAAACATGAACCTGTATATCAAAAATCTTAAAAAAAAGGTTATGGACGAAGAAATTATCGACAGCACTGACTCTAAAGGTAAAGGAAACTTTTTTAAAAATTTGAGGGCGCGGCACAAAACGAAAAAAATTAGAAATAATCGATTGCAAATAATAAACGCACTAGAGAAAGATATCAATCAACATTTTCAGATCCATTCCAGAGCCATCAAAGAATATGAACAAATTATCGCCAAAACAGGGCAATTAGACTCAAACATACCTTACATTATGGAAATGTCAACACTACTTGGAAAAATCCACAACTCTTTGAATACCGCTCGTCAAAAATTAATAAATGAACACTCCAAAACGACGGATGTATCCGCGGATACAGTCGCAGATAAGATAAAAGAGATTGATGACGATAGATTGCATTCATCACTTTTTAATAAACTCGCGAAAGAGTTTATGATGAACCACGAATTAACAATTCCGACCGAATCCGGAACAACCATAAAATTTAATCCGTTTAGATACATGATCGGCAGCGGAAGTAGTTATAGCAGACGACGTTATTCTTCAAATACTGTCTCTTCGCAAGGAATTACAAGCGGACGTTGTTATATGGCTGCACTCAGAACCATAATCAACGTTTGTCATGCACAGATGCAGCTCGCTCCCGATTCCTCAGGTATTGTAAATGGAATCGTATCCGAATGCGAAAAAATAGAACCTGGCGCGCACAATATGAGTGACACTCAACTTTCCGAATCTATAAGGAGGCTGGCACGAGAGGTGTTAACAAGCGAAACAATAGGACGTTTGACAGGAAATTCATCCGGTGACAAACAGTCGAAAAACGCGAGCAAACTATCTAAAATTATGGAATTATTGCAAAAATTATCACAAAGCCCCTCTAATAACCGCATAATCAGAGAAATAGAGTTAGCTCTTAAAAATTTTAACAACTTCTCTGGCTTAAACATTCGAGGCCAAAATGATAATTATTTAACAGATTTATATAAGCCGGGCAACAGCTATACATATGTGCCCGAAAAAAAATAATAAAACCCCCAAGAAAAAATCTTGGGGCTTCTTCATGGCTATTTCTGCGTTTTACTGCGAAGTCTCATTGTTTTTTCAAGAATTTTTTTGCGTATTCTAAGACTTTTCGGAGTAACTTCCAAAAGTTCGTCATCATCGATAAACTCTATGGATTGTTCCAAACTGAGAACACTGTGCGGTGTAAGCTTCAGAGCTTCATCGGAACCCGATGCACGCATATTGGTGACATGCTTCTTTTTACAAACGTTTACTGTTATATCTTCGGATTTCGGTGTTGAACCCACAACCATTCCCTCATATACCTCCACTCCGGGGCCTATGAAAAGTCGGCCTCTATCCTGCGCGGCAAATAAACCATATCCCGTGGAAATGCCCGTTTCATGCGCAACGAGAGAACCATGATGACGTCTGATTATCTCGCCTTTATATGGCTCATAGCAATCGAATATTTGATTTAGTATTCCCTTGCCATTTGTATCTGTTAAAAATTCCGATCTATACCCTATTATTCCTCTCGACGGTACTCTAAATTCAAGCAAAGTCATACCGCCATCTTTTGGATACATATTTATCATATCAGCTTTTCGTGAGCTCACTTTCTCTATGACGGCTCCAACGTATTCTTCCGGCACTTCAATATTCAAAAGTTCAATAGGCTCACAAAGTTCTCCGTCAATCTCTTTCATAATAACCTGTGGACGCGAAACTTGAAATTCATATCCTTCACGACGCATGGTTTCTATTAAAATGGAAAGATGCAACTCTCCTCTACCCGAAACCTTGAACGTATCTGCAGAATCAGTCTCTTCAACGCGCATCGAAACATTCGTTTCAACCTCTTTGAAAAGTCGATCGCGAATATTTCTTGATGTAACAAATTTGCCCTCTCTGCCAGCAAATGGACTATTGTTTACCATAAAATTCATAGAAACCGTCGGCTCGTCTATCTTGACAAATGAAAGTGGTTCAACACTCTCAGGTGAACACAGTGTCTCGCCTATATTTAGATCTGCAATGCCCGAAACCGAAACTATCTCTCCAAGTCCGGCGCTCTCTGTTTCTACTCTCTTCAGCCCTTCATATTTATATAGCTTTCCGATTTTAACATTTTTTGTCCTACCTTCCGGTGAACATAAAACTACATTCTGACCATACGTCGCATTTCCTCTTTCAATACGCCCTACACCTATTCTGCCAATATAATCGTCGTAATCTATATTGGAAATAAGCAGCTGTAATGGCCCGTTTTTATCGCCTTTCGGAGCCGGAATTTCATTTATTATCGTTTCAAAAAGAGGCTTTAAATTATTGCTGTCTTCATCATCATCCGTATAGGCATACCCGTTTTTAGCCGAAGCATATACAACCGGAAATTCTATTTGCTCATCATCCGCCCCCAGTTCAATGAATAAATCCAAAACTTCATCAATCACTTCTTCGGGTCTTGCTCCGGGCCTGTCCACTTTATTCACAACAACTACAGGCTTTTTTCCGAGTTTAAGCGCCTTTTTAAGAACAAATCTCGTCTGCGGCATGCATCCCTCAAAAGCGTCGACAAGTAACAAAACACCGTCAACCATTAAAAGAATACGTTCAACCTCTCCGCCAAAATCAGCATGACCCGGAGTATCAACTATATTAATCTTTGTGTTACCGTACATGACTGCCGTATTTTTGGATAAAATCGTTATTCCTCTTTCACGTTCCAAATCTCCGGAATCCATAACTCTCTCTGCAACGGCCTCATTTGACCTAAAAATACCGCTTTGCTTTAGCATTTGATCAACAAGCGTAGTCTTGCCGTGGTCAACGTGCGCTATTATAGCTATATCCCTGAGTTCTTGATAATCACTCATTCTTCTCTTCCTTCCTCTCTTTATTATCTATTTTATTTATCAAATCTTTGAGCTGATTGCTAAGATCTACGTCAGCTCCTCTTGGAATTTTATCGTAAACTTCAAAAACTTTTTCTCGCATCCAAAGTCCGGGAGTAATTCTCACAGAATATCCACATCCGTTATCAACCATCCAATCCAAAAATTCGGCTTTTGGCAATCCGTAGCAGTATAGAAGCGTCATGATAACTCCGCCGTGAGTGAAAATCGTGGCTGATGTCACCGCTCTCTTCATCATGGATTCCACTACAGAATCAAATGTTTTTGTAACTCTTTTTTGTATTTCGTCCCAAGTTTCGGCTTTCGCCTCACCCTTAGGATCGTCGCGCAAATCTTCAGAGCCGCTAAAAATACACTCCCTAAAACCTTCTACAATTTTATAATTTACATCAGGATATAAAATTTTGCAAGTTTCTGTGCATCTTTTCATTGGACTTGAATAATATTCTCGGCTTCGAGGATAATCGAAATCTTTGGCTAACTTCTTAAGCTTTTCTACTCCCTCATCACAGAGCGGCAAATCTCCCGAACCCGCAAATTTACCACTAATATTGGCTTTAGTCATACCGTGTCTAACGAAATTAATAACGTAAGACTGCATAATTATCCTCCTATTTTATTTATGAAAAGTTATTTTGCTTTCCGTACCGTTTAAAATCCTTTGTATATTTTTTCTGTGTCTATAAATCACAAGCGTAGAAATCAAAACCGCAAACAAAAGCGCAATTATTCGTTTGCTGCTATCGTTGCCATCAATCGCAAAGTAAAATATTACGATTGTGACGGGAAACGTAAGTGCCGCACAAATGGATGCCAACGAAACTATTTTACTTAAAATCAAAACTACAAGAAATACACTTATTAAAACAAGAAAAATCCGCCAATCTATAAGAAGCGTCGCCGCCCAAGTTGTAAGTATCGCCTTGCCGCCTTTGAATCCAAAAAAACAAGTATACACGTGCCCTAACACACATGAAAAACAAGCTAAATATTCACCAAAACAAAAAATAGGTGAATCACCACATAAACCTAAACAAAAAGTCATAAGTATTTGCGCCAAATATACCGCCAAAACACCTTTCGCAAAATCAATTGCAAAAGTACAGATCGCCAGTTTCTTGCCTTTTGTACGCAAAACATTGGTAAATCCGGCATTCCCGCTGCCTACTTCGCGTATATCGCTGCCCGAATCGAACAATTTTGTTACAACTATCGAAGCATTCACACATCCTATCAAATATGAAAAAATAGCTATTAAAAGCATCACAAAAATATTAAGCATATGAATTTACCCCTGGACCAAAATTAAAATTTCGTTTCAAAATTTTTCTTGGTTTTCTCTCTGATAATAAACCTGATCGGCGTTCCGGAAAATCCGAATATCTTCCTAATGTTATTCTCGATATAGTGCTGATATGAAAAATGAAACAAATCTTTCTTATTCACAAAAAACACAAACGTAGGCGGACAAATACCAACCTGTGTCATATAATATATTTTAAGTTTTTTTCCTTTATGCGTCGGAGTGGGTGTTCTCGTTATTGCTTCTGCCAGAATATCGTTTAAAATTCCTGTTGAAATCCTCATAGAATTTGAATTTTTGACTTTGTTTATACATTCATAAAGTTCGTTTACTCTTTTTCCGGTTTTGGCCGAAATAAACAGTATCGGAGCATACGACATAAATAAAAACATTCCTCTTATATTCTTTTTAAACTTTTCCATCGTGTGTGTATCTTTGTCTATCGTATCCCACTTATTAACAACTATTATACTGGCTTTTCCGGCTTCATGCGCAAGACTTGCTATTTTCGTGTCCTGCTCGGTCGCACCTTCTTGAGCATCGATCATGATTATACAAACATCTGCTCTCTCCACAGCCAATTTCGCTCGAATTACACTATATTTTTCAATATTTTCAGTAATTTTGCTGCGTCTGCGTATCCCCGCCGTATCTATAAAATTATAACTGCCAAAACTGTTTGAAATCTTGGTATCAACAGTATCTCTCGTTGTACCCGCAACATTTGAAACTATACTTCTTTCAAACCCTGAAATATAATTTATAAGCGAAGATTTGCCAACATTCGGCTTTCCTATAATTGCAACCGAAGTAGCATCCTCTTCATCTTCAAATTTGTATTCGGGCAAATTTTTAAAAACAGCGTCGAGCAAATCGCCCGTTCCATGGCCGTGAACAGATGAAACTTTTATTGGATCACCTAGGCCTAAGTTGTAAAATTCATAAAAATTAAAATCAGCATTTCCAATATTATCGGCCTTATTGACGCATAAAATAACCGGTTTCCCCGATTTTTTCAGCATATGTGCAATTTCTGTATCGGATGCCACAAGACCTGATTTTAAATCTACAACAAAAATAACAGCGTCTGCCAAATCTATGGCAATCTCGGCCTGCTTTCTTATCTTATCCGTCATCGCATCACTGTTTTTCCCATACTCAATTCCGCCTGTATCGATGATGGAAATTTTACGATTTAGCCATTCGCATTCTCCATAAACCCTGTCTCTTGTAACCCCGGGAGTATCATCAACTATAGAAATTCGCCTACCGATAAGCTTGTTGAAAAGTGTTGATTTGCCAACATTCGGTCGACCGACAAGCGCTACTACAGATTTCATGTTTCTCACTTCCTTAACAAACTAAAAACTTGAAAATAGAGAAGGATTACTCCTCCTCTAAGTAAGATTGAATATATAAAGTCAAATATCAGTATTAAGCTTCTTTCTTAACAACTTCTCTGCCTTTATAGTAACCGCAAGAGCCGCAAACTCTATGAATAAGCTTAAATGCTCCACATTTTTCACATCTACTCAGAGCAGGAGCTTTCAACTTCCACACATTGGAACGCCTTTTATCTCTTCTTGCTTTTGAATGTTTTCTCTTTGGTACAATTGCCATTACTCGGCACCTCCTCCTAAACCAAAACAAATAATTCGTACCACACAGGTACAGCTATTATAACTCTATATGAGCTGTTTGTCAATACATTAATTTTATTTTCCGGAAATTTTAGCAACATTTTTTATAAGTATAAGCGGAGTCAATTCGTCGGACTGACCTGCAGGATTATCTTTTATAAGTAATTTTAAAAATTCATCAGAGATAGTTTTTAAATTATAATTTTTGCCTAAAATATTAACTTCGAAATCATTCGCATCAACTATCATCGAATTTATCTTAAATGCATCGCTTATCTCGTCGCAAACCTTCGAAGGGTTTTTCGGATTAAGAAGCGCCAAATCGTGATATAAATCGAATGAAGAATTCATATAAAATCCATCAATTCCATCTATTTCATGACCTGCGATTTTATAAAATACGCCTTTAATTCCAAATAATTTTGTTACCGCTGAACAAAAACTGGCAAAAAGAATTCTTGGCAATCCAGCCAAATTTATCGCTAGCTGAAGCTTATACGGCTCGTCCATGGCTATGCCTCGATTGTTAGAAGAAGCAAATTTTGAAAGAAATTTTGCCCAAAATCCAAGTTTGATATCACTTTTATTAACAGTATTGTTCTGACACATAGAAATTATTTTTTCACTAATCGACAGCACATCGCCCTCTTCGTAAATCGGAACAACGTATTTATTGATTACATCCAAATAAGATTCACCTTGTTTAATAAAATGTGTTTGAATTGCAAAACGTTCAAACTCACAACTCTGAATGCAAACATTCTTTCGGATGTAGTAAACAACGCCATCGGTTTCTCTTTTGCATTCCTCCGCGTTTCTAAATCCCATATTTTAATACCTCTATTACTAAAAATTTGACTTCCCCAATAGCTTAAACATCTCTTTTTTATAATTTTCTACACCCGGTTGATCAAATGGATTAACACCCAACAAACACGCTGAAATAGCACAAGCTTTCTCAAAAAAATATACCAAATGCCCAAAATTTTCTTCAGAGAACGAATCTAAATTTAAAACTATATTCGGAACGCCACCATTAGTATGTGCCAAAAGTGTAGCTTCTAAAGCCTTTTGATTAACAAAATTTACGGTTTTTCCACAAAGATAATTTAAATTATCAAAATCGTTTTGACTATTATTTATAATTAGGTCGTGATTCGGCTTTTTGATATTTATAACCGTTTCAAACAAATTTTTAGGACCTTGCTGTATATATTGCCCAATCGAATGCAAATCCGTTGAAAATATAGCAGACGCGGGGAAAATACCTTTTCCGTCTTTTCCTTCACTTTCACCAAAAAGCTGTTTCCACCACTCAGTAAAATAGTGCATTTTTGGATGATATCCAACCATAATTTCCGTGATTTTTCCTTGCCTATAAAATAAATTTCTCACTGCCGCATATTTATAGCAATTATTCAAATTTTTACCAAAAATACTATAGAAATTCAGCGCATTTAGAGCACCTGCAATAATTTTTTTGATATTTGCACCACTAACAGCAACAGGCAACAGTCCTGCAGCTGTTAAAACAGAATATCTCCCGCCTACATTTTTGGGAATGATAAATGTTTTGTATCCCATTTTGTGGGCTAACTTTTCTAAATTACTCCCCAAATCAGTAGTACAATAAATTCGTTCTCTCGCTCCATCTTTTCCGTGGATATTCTCTAAAAAATTTTTGAAAAATCCGAATGCAATAGCAGGTTCAATCGTAGTTCCCGATTTGGAAATAATATTAACACAAATTCTCTTGTTTTTACAAAATTGCATAATCTCAAAAAGCTCATCGCTGCTGATATTGTTTCCAATAAATAAAATTTTAGGAGTGTTTTCTAAAATATTGTAATTGCCGGAATGCAAAAATTCTATTGCCGCACGGGCTCCCAAATAAGAACCTCCAACGCCTATAATTATAAAAATATCACAATTTTTTCTTATGGCTTTCGCTTCATTTATAATTTTTTCTATGATTTTTTTATCATATTCTTTAGGCAAATTAAGCCACCCTATAGCTTCAAAAACTTTATTTCCATGAAATTTTTCATGTGCCTTAAAAATTTCACCATGTATACTTTTTATTTGCTCATTATTTATAAATTCTTCAATAAAACTAAAATCAACCGAAAGCATAAAATCACCTTTGTGAATAATTCATAATAATATCATGCTAAAGCTGACAGCTAAAGCATGATTCATTATACAAAATTATTTAATCATATCTGCAACTTCACTTGCAAAATCACCGCTGTTTTTCTCAATACCTTCGCCTTTTTCAAATCTCACAAAAGAATTAATTTTTATATTACTCGAAAGCTCTTTCGCAACTTTATCTACATATTGAGAAACACTCATACTACTATCTTTAACAAAAATTTGACTATTAAGGCAAACTTCTTTGTAATATTTTCCTATCCTGCCTTCAACAATCTTCTCCGCAATATTGTCTGGCTTACCATCGTTTATTATCTGCTCCTTCAAAATCTTTCTCTCATGATCGATAACTTCTTTAGGAACATCCTCGGGATTAATATAAAGAGGATTTACTGCAGCAATTTGCATAGCCACGTCCTTTGCACAATTTTTGAATGTCTCGGTAGAAGTTACGTCTTTATTCTCAACATCAAATTTGACAAGAACACCAATTTTTCCGGCCGCATGCACATAAGCTGCAACAGCTCCCTCAAAACGCTTGAAACGACGGATTTTAATATTTTCACCTATAGTCAGAACTTTCTCTTGTAACAAAGATTCAACGCTTTTGCCGTCATCCAGCGTTATTTTCAGTAATTCTTCAACATTTTCAGGATTCTTTTCCATAACCAAATCCGCACAAAGCTTAACAAATGATTGAAATTCCGCATTCTTCGCAACAAAATCGGTCTCCGAATTAACCTCTATCGCCACTCCGACGCTGGCTTCTTCATTCGTATAAGCCATTGCCAATCCCTCAGCAGCAACTCTGGAAGATTTTTTCATTGCCGCCGCCAATCCCTTTTCACGTAAAAAATCAATGGCAGCATCCATATTTCCACCGGATGCAGTTAAAGCTTTTTTGCAATCCATCATCCCGCAGCCGGTTTTTTCACGCAAATCTTTAACATCTTTAGCTGTAAAACTCATTTATAAATGTCCTCCCAATATCTAAAATTTTGTATGAAACAAACTAATCAGAAATTTCTTCTTCTGAAATAATCTCTTCCGCCTCCAAAGATTCAGCTTCGGGAACTGTGCCTTCTTTTCCTTCTATAATCGCCTGAGAAATAGTTTCGCAAATCAATTTGACCGCCCTTATAGCGTCATCGTTTGCGGGAATTACATAATCAACAACATCGGGATCACAGTTGGTGTCCACTATCGAAACTACCGGAATGTCAAGCTTTCTTGCCTCCGCAACCGCTATTCGCTCTTTCTTTGGGTCAACCACAAAAAGCGCACCCGGAAGTTCTTTCATATCTTTTACGCCGCCCAAAAATTTTTCCAGCTTCTCAATTTCCAGTCGAAGCTTTACGACTTCTTTTTTTGGCAAAAGTTCAAATGTGCCGTCTTCTTCCATGGCCTTCAATTGGTTGAGTCTGCTCACCCTTTTACGAATTGTCGAAAAATTTGTGAGCATTCCGCCGAGCCACCTTGCGTTGACAAAATAAGAACCTGATTTTAAAGCTTCGGCTTTAACCGATTCTTGAGCCTGCTTTTTGGTTCCTACAAAAAGTACCGTTTTCCCTTCTTCTGTTAATTCTTTGATAAATTTGTATGCTTCATCCAGTTTTTTGGACGTCTTTTGAAGATCGATGATGTAAATACCGTTGCGCTGAGTAAAAATATACTCCGCCATTTTTGGATTCCATCTGCGCGTTTGATGTCCAAAATGAACGCCTGCCTCCAAAAGTTGTTTCATTGATACTACTGACATAATCATTTCCTCCTTGGTTTTTCCTCCACCGACGGATAACCCATTTTCGGGCACCTGTATATTTGTATTTCTCGCCGATGTGTGTATTCAACCAGATTAATATAACATATTTTTCTTTTATTTGCAAGAATTTTTTGAATTTTTGTACTGGCACCAAAAATCTCATCTACCCATAAAATGATATTATACCGATATAATAAACCGGCGAAGGTGATTTTATTGTTTCTGAGCTTATTTGGAATTCTTGCAAGTATACCTTTTTTTGCACTCCACCTTACAAGTGCCAATTCGTTTCCAAAGCCACTTTCGAAAGAAGATGAAAACAAATACATTAGGCAGCTTGGCTGCAATGACCAATTTGCAAAAAATCAGCTGATTAAACATAATTTGAGGCTTGTCGCTCATATTGCAAAAAAATATTATTCGGAAAAAACCGATTTTGATGACTTGATTTCAATTGGAACAATAGGGCTCATAAAAGCCGTAAATACATTTAAACCTTCCAAAAATATTAAACTGTCAAGCTACGCCTCCAGGTGCATTGAAAATGAAATTTTGATGTACTTTCGCTCTTCTCGCAAATCTTCTATGGATATATCCATGAACGAACCCATTGAAACCGACAAAAACGGAAATACTCTAACACTTATGGATACTATGTCTACGGGCGATA
>CALWJB010000094.1 GCA_944380895.1 uncultured Clostridia bacterium
TATTAAATAAAACTGAAAGGTAGGACTAATTTTGGAAAACTATTTAAGCGTTCCCGATAGCAAATTAAAAGAAATTCATTCTTATTTAATTAATGAATACCAGAAATTCAAAAACATGAATCTAAAACTTAACATGGCCCGAGGTAAGCCATCGCCGGAGCAACTGAATTTATCTCTTGAAATGATGGATGTTTTAAATAGCAGTTCAGATTTTAATTCAAGAGATAACGTCGACCTAAGAAACTATGGTATTTGCGATGGAATACCTGAGATGAAAGAATTTATTTCGGAGCTAAGTGGCATACCGTCTGAAAATTTTATTATAGGCGGCAATTCCAGCTTAAGCATGATGTTTGACACCATATCTTATTTTATGATTAAAGGTGCAGGCGGGTGCAGTCCTTGGGGGAGTCAAGAAAAGGTAAAGTTTCTATGTCCTTCACCCGGCTACGATAGGCATTTTGCAATATCAGAATATTTTGGAATGGAAATGATAGTCATACCGATGACAGAAACAGGCCCCGATATGGATTTAGTTGAAAAACTTGTTCGGGATGATGAGCAAATAAAAGGGATTTGGTGTGTTCCGAAATATTCTAATCCGCAAGGCATAACGTATAGCGATGAAACCGTAAAGCGTCTGGCAAATTTAAAAACGGCGGCAAAAGATTTTCGCATTATTTGGGATAATGCATATTTTATTCATGACCTGAGCAATGACGGCGATACATTACTAAATATATTGGATGAATGCAAGAAAGCGGGAACAGAAAATTTGCCTATAATATTTTTTTCAACGTCAAAAATCACGTTTCCCGGTGCAGGTGTTGCGTTTATGGCGTGTGCGGGAGAAAATTTGGTGGCACTTAAGAAAATGTATTCAATCAAAACGGTAGGATTTGATAAATTAAATCAGCTGAGGCATTTAAGGTTTTTAAAAGACAAACCAACAATTTTAAATCATATGAAAAAACACAGAAAAATATTAAAACCAAAATTTGATTTAATAATTGATATTTTGAAAAGAGAGTTTTTAAATAATCCCATAATAAAGTGGAAAAATCCAAACGGAGGATACTTTATCAGTGTTGAAACTTGTTCTTGCTGTGCAAAGAGGGTTGTTGAGCTTTGCAAAGATGCAGGTGTAATTTTAACGGATGCAGGCGCTACATATCCCCATAAAAACGACCCAAATGACTCAAATATACGTTTGGCACCGACTTATCCCGATAGAAACGAATTAAAATTGGCGATGGAACTTTTTTGTGTTTGTGTGAAGATTGCGTTTATAGAAAAGAGGATTAATAAAAATTAGTAAGGTGTGAAATTGAATGAAAATAAAAAAGAATCGTAGTAAAATATTTTGTACTGTAGCAAGTGGTATATTATTATCTTTTTTTATAAGTGAATTTATGGATGTTTGTGCGATATTTTCCAAATCTCACTATGTAATTTCGGAAGGAAAGGACATTTTACTTTCAGATTCGGCAAAAGTTTCCTATGACAAAGAGTGGCATTCATCAAACCCAAAAGTTGCCACGGTGGATAGCAGAGGAATTGTACATTCGATTTCAAAAGGTAAGACGAAAATAGAGGCGGTGAACAAAAAAAATCACTCAAAATCGTTTTGTATAGTTGAAGTAACTGATCCGGAGCTTTTAAGAAATTGCTATAGTTCAAGAGGATCGGTCAGCAAAAGCGAAAGTTTTGAAGTGTGTGCCATAACGCATTTAAAAATTTCAAAAGTAAAGTTCAAGATTAGCGGGAAAAATTATTATAATGAGATAGAATGTTCATCATGCACCGAGGAAAAAAACAGTAAAGTTTGGAAAACTAAAATTTCGATTCCAAATAATGGCAATTTTAATGTACATATTGATTGTTTTACGGGTGGTAAATGGAAAAAATGTTCCAATAAATCTATTTCAAACATAATTGTTTCAGAATCATACGGGAAATTTTCGGCTAATCTGAAAGAAAAACGTATAAGTTCAAAATGTGCGCAATTTATATATTCTTGTGAAGGAGACCGATCCAGAGTTTACGCGGATAGTGTAGGATATTTGACTATTGGGTGCGGAAAAAGGATTCATCCTTATGAGTCTTTTTACAATAACCTTAGTAAAGACGAGATGCTGGGATATCTTATGGAAACCTTAAATCAGGGGAGCTATTCGCGAGCCGTTAATAATTTTTTGATTAATAATAATATAAAATATAACCAGCATCAATTTGATGCACTGGTTAGTTTTTCATTCAATCTAGGTACAGGATGGATATATAATGGAAGCTATTTAAAAGCGCTTATTTTAGGTGCCGGGAGCGATAAAGGAGGAAGTATTAGGGCTGTGGTCGATGTTGAAGATGCCTTACGAGTGCGTGAGAAACCTGACGTAAAATCCAGAAAGTTGGCGATTTTAAGCGGCGGAGATCAAGTTGTTGTACTAAGCGACAAAAAATATAATAATAGTTGGTATAGAATAAGAACCGAAAGCGGAATAGAGGGATATTGCTATGATAAATATTTGATTCTTTATAGGAATTCGGGTTCGGGGAAAAGCCTAAACAATATAAACAAGAGCGAGTTTACGAATGAATTTTTGCAGTATCACCACGCAGGGGGTAGATGTTTTAGTGCACTTCTTTCGAGGAGGGCACAGGAACTTGATATGTTTTTAAAGGGCAAGTATTCTCGTTATGATCATCGTTATTACAAAAAAATGAATTATAAACGGCCAAAATGTACGGAAGGAAAATTTTAAAACAGACATATAAAAAGCTCTTATAATTTTAAATAAGAGCTTTAATTTTTCACGTACTATTTATCTTAAAGCGAGGAAAACAGAAAGAAAAGTAAGAAAAAATTCGGCAATGATATTTTTAACATAAGTGATATTTTGCTCCTAAAATAGGGCATTGCGCCTATGTGACAGGAGCAATGCCTGATATGTGAAATTCTAATGTATCATGTATCTTGCTATTTCACTCTTCTTTTTCTGCGATCGTGTTGTTCCGAAGCAACCATAGATAATACCGATGCAAGCATCAAAGCAAGCCACACAGTCGAATTGCCTTCATCACCTGTCTTCGGACTATAATTGTCTTTATCCATATCTTCGGTTTGGTTATTTGGATTAATCTGATCCTCTTGATCATTTTGATCGTCCGGGATGGTTTCATCACCTGGGTCGATCGGATCGACATCTACGCTGGTTGCGCCAAAATACAATTTATTCTCAGTGAGTGTTTTATCAATCACTGTTTCTTTTGTAAACGGAGAGCCTTCAATCTGCGTGGCGCTGGTGGCCATTCCTTCCCAATCTAGTTGCCACCAAGGGTCTTCTTTTGTAATCCAGTTATCCAGAACACTTACGGTAATCTCAGTATTTTTAGGGCGGACGATAAGCTCTCCTTCATAGTTGAGACTTTTAGTATCTCCCACTGCGGCTAAATTGCCGCCCGAAATGATGATATTTCCGCCTGTGCTGCCAGCTTTATCTTGCGATCTGTGTGGCGCTGGTGGCCATTCCTTCCTAATTAGTGCGCGAAGACCGTTTCCGAATCCGTCATACGAGCTGAGCGAGCCGTCGGCACGAACGTTACCCCCTAAAATTATGATATCTCCCGCATTTGCCATGATTGCGTCCCGCTCTTTTTTGGCAAATCCGCCTTTTGTGATTACAACAGTATCTTTGCCTGTAATCGTAATATCACCGGTTCCGCTGAAGATGCCTCTGGAATACTGAGGTTCAACCCCGTCAACGTTGTTTGAAGGGCCGGTAGCAGCTACTTTGCCACCGTTTATGGTGATATTGCCGTCGGCGTATATTGCATTTGCATCTCCATTTTCGGTTAAACCTATTGCGGCGATGACTTTACCGCCGTTTATGGTTACGCTACCGCCGTTCACGGCAGCTATGCCTGAACTTGTTGCAGAATCAGATCGTCCTCCCAATGCCTGCACGTTACCACTTTCAATGGTAATATTTCCTTCTACAAAAATACCGGCGCTGTAGGTTGCAAAAGATCCTTCGGCATATATTTTTGCATTTTCGATGATAACATTACTTTTGGAACAAATTCCATAGCTATATGACGCAGCTCCATTGCCATGAGAATAGCTATTGTTATTGGCTGTAATTTCCCCTCCGGTGATTACCAAGCCTTTGGAATAGATACCACTGCTGCGAGCGTAATCGCTCTGACTTATGGCTTCGCCTCCTGCGGCGGTTACCTTGCCGCTACTTATGGTAACGCTGCCATTGTAAGAATATATGCCGTAGCTTTCCGCGCGAGCGCTCTCGATGTCTTTATCGAAATCTACATCACCCCCACTGACTTCTAAAACGCCATCTCCAGAAATGGAAATATTTCCTTCGCTATAAATACCTGAGCTCATGTGGATTCCGTTTTCAGGATTTCCCGCCAGACTAGTGACGGTATTTGTGCCTTTTAGATAGATCTCAATATCGTTTTTACAGTAAATGGCGGCTGCTGATGTACTGTCCAAAAATACATACGATTCCTGTGTGATCTTCGCATCGCTGAGGGTCAGTATGTTGCCGTCCCATTTTATATTGTAATTTTCCGCACCGGCGCCTGCAGTGGTTACTTTACCGGACTCGTCCGTAAGGGCATAGGCGGGGGTATCCGCAGTGCTTGTTAGTTCTACTCCACCCACGTAAATTGTTCCATCATTCACCGCAAGTGCAGTAAACGGCATCAGTGTTATCATCATACACAGGAATATCAGTATTGTTTCAAATCGCTTTTTCATATTTTATTTTCCTCCTTTTTAGTATCACTTTCCATTTGCGATGGATCAATTGTTTTTTCAAATTGTAAATTGTGCTTTAGTTCGCTGCGAGTGCCGTGGTCGGCACCAATGAAATTATCAAACATAGGAACATTAATATTAATTTTAATCTTAATCATTTTCTCATAATTTTTCCCTCCTTTTTTTTTCCTTGGCGTTGTTTTCTGATTTAGTGCCGGGCTGCTGCTTTTTTGTGTTTCGAAGGTCTTTTTGCTGGTACCTAGATATATTTTTATATGGTCATTTATAGAAAAAAGCGCATCTTTATCATTCATTTTGATTCCCGAAACAGATAATGCCTGCAGTCTCCTACGGGCATTTATTTATTGCAGTACATACTGCTTGAATTTTTTCGTTCCCACATTCGGTTTCTCTATGACTTCAAAAATACGCTTTATTGATATTATATGTTTACGCTCACAAACCAAACACGCACAGAAATGAACTTTCATATAGGAGATTTTAAGATAAGTCTTTGCGTTTTTGGTCGCTTTTATTCTACCGGTTTTTAAAGTGATAACGTTTCATCGAAACTATTTCCTATAAAAAATTCGCATTCATCGTTCTCACGATTTCCCGGCGATGGTGCGGTCAGTGGGACTCGAACCCACACGTCTTTCAACACATGCCCCTCAAACATGCCTGTCTACCTGTTCCAGCATGACCGCAATTTTGTTTATCTAAACTCATGTTGTACATTTTAGCACCGCTTGAAGTTTATGTCAAGCTTATGATGCGTTTCAAAAAGTAAATTTTTTAAACTTTAAAATATTAATATTTAGCAATTAAAAACAATTTTGCGAATATCTTATTTTTTCAAATTTATTATATTTGTAGATTGTTTTTAAATTCATTGATAAAAAATTATATATTTGTATATTTATTTTTTATTTGTTTGTTGCTATAATGCATTGTAAGGTTATAGTCTATTTTTTTATTTTAGCGAGGGATTGTTATGAAAAAAGATTTAGAAAATCTAAAAAATTCAAAAAAATTTTTTATCCACGCACCTCGTAAATTCACATTAAAGTCTGCTTTCATAGTAGCGTTTATATTTTCAGTTATTTTAGCACTTGGGTATGGATCAGTGATATTTTTTTCAAAGAACACAGCAAAGGCAGAAGGGAAAAGTGTATATTGCGTAGAAAACGGAAAGATAGATTATGAAGTTGCCATAAACAAAAATCAAGAAGATTTGCCTAATGTTCTTGAAAGCAATATGAATTATCTCTCTTCTTTGATAAATACGGTAAACTTGAGATTTAATTATGAGCTTTTATACGATAGAAGTCTTGAGCACGGCTCAAAATACAAAATTTTAGCAGATTTCTTTATAATTAATAAAGATGTTTCAAACGGTGGAGACAATGTTATGATGTCGTTTACCGATGAGCTTTATAGTTCCGAACGTTACTCAGAAATATCAGATAAAATTTCTCTAAATAAAGAAATCAGCATTCCGTACAGAAAATATGATAGAATTGCCAAGGAATTTTCTGAAAAAAATAATATAGACATAGATTCGTACGTAAACGTGAAGCTCATAATAGATACCGACGGAAAATCGGAAAATATAGAATCTATGAATAGACAATCTGAGATTGCCCTAAAAATACCTCTGTGTTCTAAAACTATCGATATTGATGAAACGTATTCTAAAATAAATGAATCTTTTGTTTTTGATGCATATATTCCAAATGTACGAAATATTTCACTTGGTATAATATGTCTTATTTTAGCAATCACCGTATTAGCAATGGAATGCACCATAATTTCATCTTATATTCCTAAATACAAAAGTTACTACAAAAAACTTAATTTTATTTTAAAAAACTACAGCCATATAATTATTGAAATTATAAATTCGAAACCTCTTGAAAAAACACTCGAAGAAAAAGTTCCGCTAAGGTATGTCAAAGAGTTCGAAGATATGGTTTCGGTGAGCGAAATTTTACGACAGCCAATAAAATTTTATAACGAAGATAGCAATAATTTTGTGTATTTTATTTTAGATAACACAAATTTTGAAAGATATATATACATCATGAAAAACAATAGTGAATAAGCCCGATTGTTTACAGAATAAGCGTTTATTTAAGGAAAATATTTATGTGTAAAATATCATTTCAGCAATATTTAAAAACAAAAAATATACTGTCAATTATAGTTTTTCACTTGTCAATCATGGCTTTAATATGCGTACTTATATTCATAAGTTTTCCGTGTCCATTTAAGTTTATTTTTGGAATACCTTGCCCTGCTTGCGGTACTTTGCACGCTCTTCACGCTATTATTTGTGGAAATCTTTATGAATATATGCGGCATAATTACTTGGCAATTCCTATGATTATGGCGTTTTGGTTTGGTATGCATAAAAAAATATTATTTAAAAATAACGTATTTATAGATGTTTTTATTTATGTGGTATGTACTTTGGTCGTAATTAAGTATTTTTTGAAATTGTTTGTTGATTTTTTATGAATGTATGGTATCATTAAAAGTGCGAAAGGAAGTGTTAAATATGGATAAACAAAAAATTTATCAATTTCTAGCGACTCACAGTAGTTACTTCCCGTCAGAAAAAATTATATTCATTCGTGAAAAACTTATTGAAATTAGCGACGAAAATTCTACTATACTTTACGCTATTGATTTCAAAGATACAACTACTATGTTATTGATTTCGATATTCCTGGGCGGATTCGGGGTAGACAGATTTCTGCTGGGAGAAACAGGGTTGGGAATTTTAAAACTTCTTACGATGGGTGGCTGCGGAATATGGAATATTGTGGATTGGTGCATTATCATGCAAAAGACGAAAGAATACAATTATAGAAAACTTCTTAATGCGATATCAATTCAAGAGTCCTGAACGTAAATTTAAAATTAGACTTAACAGTCTCATCACAAATATTGGTGAGACTGCCTTGTGGGTGTGCTATAAATATTTATATCGATAATAAAAGATGATAATTGTATTAAAAAACGTTTTACAAATCAGAAATTAAGTGATATGTGTTTATCTAGAAATGATGTAGGAAAGACCGTACTGAAAACAATATTGAGCGTCAGCACCTGCAAAAGCTCTTCTGAAAAAATTATTAACGGCATAGCGGGAGTTGTTAAATTTTACGATAAGGAGTGATGTTTTTGACCGGTACTGTACATGATTTTTTAGAGAGATTAAATACAGATGCCGAATTTAAGAATTCATTTAAAAAAATTTTGAAAATATATCCCAAAAAAGATATTTTATGCCATTTTTCTTTCGATGATCAAGTTCAATTTATCTACGAAGTTGTAATTCCTTTTGCCAGAGATCATGGATTTGATTTTTGTCTGGAAGATATAGTTTCAAATGGCAACAAAATTATAGATGATGACTATCTTGAACATGTATCCGGAGGCATAAATTTAATCAAAAAATTACCTGCGGGATTACTTGCGATCATTCAGGCAACAACTGTGATATCTCCTTCGAACGCTCTTACAAAATCTGGTGCATCTGTGCCTACAACCACACCTTATGCTTCCAAACTAGAAAAAAATGAAGAAGAACCTGATTATGGCAATTTGATGGAAGTTCTGGAAAGCAACTACAAAACGCTTCAACCTATATCTGACGAACACCCACTTAATGATGTTGATGCTATGATATTTGCAACGATTTCATATATGCCAATGAACTGCGTACCCAATCTGGATTCAGATATTGTCGACAAGGAAATTACTATTTCTCAGTGGTATAAAAATCTTTTAACTTACTTTGATAAATCTGATAAAAAAGTGAATCTGCATTCGGAGGATAACCACAACATAAAAGCATATTATCCCAAACGTCTTCATGCAAAAAGTTATAATATAATTAAAAGTCGCAAATTAAAGCTTCTTGATATTTTATCCAAATCTCCAAGATATCAGAATGTTAAAGTAGGAAATTTTAGAGGAAAGTACTTTGACGTAACTCATAAAGAATATGAGCAGTTTGCGGCAGTCACATTTACTCTCGAAGACGGTACAAAAGTAGTAACATTCAGAGGCACAGACTCGACTTTATCAGGTTGGAGAGAAGATTTTGACCTTTCTTGGAGTAAGCAAGTCCCCGCTCAAAGAGATGCGCTCAAATATTTGGAAGATATTTATAACTTAAATCCAAATTCCGATTTTATTGTAACAGGGCATTCAAAAGGCGGACATCTAGCAGTATATTCATCGTTTTATATGTGTTCAAAAAACAGTGAATTTGCAAATAAATTAAAAAGTATATTGAATTACGACGGACCCGGCCTTCGCAAAGATATTGTTTGTGATATTGATTCGAAATTATTTGATAGAATCAGCAAAAAGCTTACCACCTTTATTCCACAGTCATCCATAATAGGCAGGATAATGGGAGATACATCAAAAGGAAATCTTGTTTGTATATACAGTTCTTCTGAAGATATTTTTTGGCAACATGATTCTTTAAGCTGGAATATTTACAAAAATTGTGAGAACTCAAATTTTAAATTCAAATGTTATAGTGTGCAACCGGAAAGTGATTTTTCGGCCGATGCGATTTCTATGTTTTTAAATGGTGTGGATAAAGAAGACGACGCATTACGAATTTTTGTAAGCTGGGTTTTTGATTTTATGCACCGCAACGATATTAACATCGGCGACAAAAGAAGTATGACCGAGATATTCAAGGAAGTATTCTATAATTACTTTATAAGGGGGAAGTCATTTGGGGAGATAGTGGACGCAGTTTTTTCTCCGGGATTAACAATCAACATAGATGTGCAGGAACAAGAAAGTTTTTCCAAAGTAATGAAATCTGTATTCAAAGCTATCATAAATTCATACTGGAAAAGACATTTTGAAATGAATA
This sequence comes from uncultured Clostridia bacterium, assembly GCA_944380895.1. GTDB lineage: Bacteria > Bacillota > Clostridia > Oscillospirales > Acutalibacteraceae > UMGS1491. Next base: position 9,687 of record CALWJB010000094.1, read on the forward strand.
AAAAATTTGGTCTTCCATCTGAATTTAATGTTTCATTAGAAAAGATGGTAAATTCAAATTATTCATTCAAAACTGTATTCAACACAATAAGAGTAGCAATAGATAATATGCTTACTCTTGAAAACATTCGATCATTCATTAAAAAAATTTATGGAGGAAATATTATATGAACAAAATTGACGATTTTTTAAAAGAACACGACTTGAAATCAGAATTGCTAAACGATGAGTCATTTGTAAACGACTCCAAAAAACTATTTAAAGAGCAGGGTGTAGAATTTAGTAAAGAACAATTCGAAAAAATTATTGGAGGTATAAACGACAATCTTAATGACGTTAGAAAGCTTCCTGCAGAAGAACTTTTGCATATTGCAGGAGGGCAATCCGAAGGCTCCAAAACAACAGAGACAATACCTTATTCAAAAAGCTCATCGGGAGCAGGCGGTATCGCAATTAAAGCGACTACGACTATTTTAGGTGCCGTTTTAGGTGCCGGACTGGGGCTTGTTTTAAACAGTAAGTACAAATATTCTACCGTTAAAGATTCTAAAGGTGAAGTGCTGCGCAAAGAATATGCCGTGTCTTTGTCGCCGCTCCCGGCAGTGATCGGAGGAGGCACGGGCGGTATTCTGGGTGCAAAAATAGGGGATATGATTGTTAAAAAATATCATTTGTAAAGACATTCAAAAAAATCAAAAGTTAGAGTATATTAATACTAAGGTGTATGAAAAGTGAGGAAGATATGATTTAACAGCAAAATACAACTGAGTATGTATTAGAAATATTGAATTTCATTTAATTGCACTTTCTTGTGTGGCACCCCCTGCCAGAATCGAACTGACAACTAATCCTTAGGAGGGACTTGTTATATCCATTTAACTAAGGGGGCAATTATAATATTATAGTACATTATACCATACTGCATTCCATCTTGTCAAAGAAAATTTTAGAACAAAATGAAACAGCTCTATGAATTATAGAGCTGAAATTTTCGCATTATTATCTATGCTTATGTTTGCATTTACCATGGTTGTGCATAAATTCACGGGCATCTTGTTCAGTGTCGCATATAGCATTTGTCGGAACATTCACAAAGCGACCATCTTCCAGTTTAACTACCTTCATTTCCGGCGGCCCTGCTGGATCAATTTCTGGAGTTTGTCTTTCACCACCATCTCCTCCTGAAATATTCATCAAATTTTCATTATTCAGTGGTTGTGGCATCAACGCTACCGGGTTTGGCGTAACTATGCTTGTCTCCTCATCACTTTTTGCTGGTGGAATTATTGTTTGATTGTCTTTTTTCTCGTTCATAAAAGCTCCTCCTTATAAAAAATATATTTGTGAAACCATTCACATTAGTACTATATCATATATTTTTTAAAAAGTCAACATGTTTTTGGTATTTAATAAACAATAAATATTTAATAAAATTATAGGGAAGAGAGGTTGAAAAATATAAGCATCCGATCCCTCCTAAGGATTAGTTGTCAGTTCGATTCTGGCAGGGGGTGCCAAAAAAATAATATATTTTTTATAAATTAAATTTTTAGCAACGGATCCAGCTTTTGTCTACATATTTCTGCGATGATGGATGAGGATGGACGCGTGGTTTATGATGAGAATGATGAGGTGCCGGTATGAGAAAGGTAATATACTACCAATTAAGAGTTAAGAGCAGATATACAAAAGATAATAAAGGATTTTGGAAACAGACATTTTTGGGCTGAAGGATATTATGTAAGTACAGAAAGAAGATCAAATTATGGACAAAACAAAATCAAAAGTAGTTAAATATTAAATAAAGGTGTAATTTTCTCTCCTCCCAACTTATACAAAATTAATATTTTGTATAAGTTGGGAGAGGTTAAAACAAGCCTGCTCTTGTATAATATACAACTTATTTGTATTGAAATAGTTAAACACAAATTTTAAAAATTTAAATTGAAATATGTAAAGCGTTTTCGTATAAATCTATGTCAAATATTTTCTTGGCCTCTACGGCATTTTCCAAGCTCAAATCAACAATGTTACCGCATTTGCTTGCTATAGCTCGGTTTTTTTCTCCTCTCATTATAATATCCACAGCGTGACAGCCCATAGAACTTGCAACAACTCTATCTCTAAGCGTAGGCGATCCACCTCTTTGGACATGACCAAGTATCGTACTCCTTGAATGTATACCTGTCTCTTTTTCGATTTTTCTCGCAATTTCCGCGGATTTAGCGCTACCTTCGGCAACTATTACTATAAAATGTCGCTTACCCATTTTTTGAGTATATTTTATTCTACTTATAATATCTTTTTCAAAATCTTGGATGATTTCCGGTATCAATATCGCCGTGGCACCAACTGCAATTCCCGTGCTGAGAGCGATATCACCACAATGTCTGCCCATTACCTCAACAACGCTGCATTTTTCGTGAGATTGTGCTGTATCTCTAATTTTATCGACCATTTCCATTGCCGTGTTCATAGCTGTGTCGAATCCTATACTATAATCACTGCAAGAAACATCGTTGTCTATGGTAGCAGGTATGAATATGCAGTTTATTCTCTTTTCCGAGAGCGCTTTCGCTCCCTTTAAGGTTCCGTTACCACCTATTATTATGACCGCATCAATTTTTTCTTTTTTGCATACTTCGGCCGCTTCTAACACACCTTCATCGGTTTCAAATTTTTTATCTCTCGAACTATAAAGCACTGTTCCGCCGTGGTGCAAAATGTCAGAAACAGTTCTTAAATTCATTTCAAAAACATCACCTTTTCGAAGCCCCATAAAGCCTCGTCTAATCCCCAAAACTCTTATTTTTTGGCTTATTGCATATCTCACGATTGAGCGAACTGCCGCGTTCATTCCGGGAGCATCTCCACCGCTGGTAAGAATCGCAATTTTTTCTATATTCATTATAATTTATCTCCTTCAAAAATCAAATTTGTATTTATTTTTCAACTTAAAAACCAAGTAAATCCGCAGTCTCCTCAGCTATTTCCATTTCCTCATTCGTGGGTATTACCCAAACATCAATTTTAGAATCATTTTTTGAAATTTTCATCTCTTTACCCGAAACAGCTGTTTCATTTAAATAATCATCAATATAAACGCCCAAAAATTCCAATTTTTTACATATATTTTTTCTGTGTACAGGCTGATTTTCTCCAATGCCTCCAGTAAATATAAGTGTATCGAAACCTTGCAAAATCACGTTATAAGCACCTATATATTGTGAGATCTGATAAACCATTATTTTATGTGCAAGACTTGCCAGTTTATCACCGTTATTTTCAGCTTTTATTATTTCTCTATCATCACCGCTGATTTGCGATATTCCGAGAAGACCTGATTCTTTATTTAGCATTTTATTCATTTCTTTAACGCCCATATTCTCTTTTGCGGCAATATGAAGAACGACTGATGGATCTATTGAGCCCGATCGAGTACCCATAATTATGCCGCCAAGAGGTGTAAGGCCCATACTGGTATCGACAGCTTTACCGTTTGAAATAGCCGTTATTGATGAACCGTTACCTAAATGGCAACTGATAATTTTAAGGTTATTTTTTCTGGTTTTTGTAGCGGAATAAACACGATTGCTGACATATTTGTGTGATGTTCCGTGAAACCCATATTTTCTGACGTGATATTTTTCGTAATATTTGTAAGGGATAGGAAAAATATATGCTTTTTCGGGTATATCCGAATAAAAAGAAGTGTCAAAAACAGCAACTTGTGGTATTTTTTCATCAAGAAGTTCCCGACACGCCAATATTCCCGAAAGATGTACGGGATTATGAAGCGGAGCAAGTTCTGAAAGCATGCCGATTTTAGTTATAACGTCATCATCTATAATTGCAGGCTTCTTAAAATATTCTCCTCCTTGTACGACACGATGACCTACAGCAGAAACTTCGTCAAAAGACTTAATTATTCCGTGATTTCTGTCGGTAAGCGCACTTTTGATATATTTAAAAGCTTCTTTATGATCAATTTTTTTACAGATTGTTTGAGAGTATTCATCATTATTTAGGTACGTTGTTTGTTTCAACACACTTTCAGGTTCGCCAATTTTTTCACATATTCCTTTTGCCAAAACTTTTTTTTCATTCATTTCAATCAGTTTATATTTTAGTGATGAGCCGCCTGAATTAAGCACAAAAATATTCATTATTATCCCACCCCTTCAAATTAATATTATTATTTTCGCATCTCAGATGTTCCTTTTTCTCTGAGATATGTAGCTTCAAGGTCCGCCATATGTAATTTTACCGCAAGAGGAAATTTATCGAATGCCAAGCTTATTGCAAATCCTCCTGAGCGCGCAGTATCGTCAAAACCGCCCATGTGCCAGCGTATTGCCATTGCTTCGCTCGTTTTCAGGCGTATAAATCTTTCTATTAAAAATACTGATTTTTCACCGTGCCCATATGGAAAAGCATCTTCAACACTATAGTATGGCACCTTCTCCCATGCCCCCGTTATCTCATTTTTCACGTTTCTTGTGGAAGTTTTATAGAATTGAGCTTTGCACAAATCATGAAGCAAACTGCAAATTGTAACGCTTTCCAAATCGTCTGTTTCGGAGTTGAAATGCTTTTCCATTAAGACTTTATATACATTCAGGCTATGCTTTAAAAGTCCTTCCGGACAAGCGCAGTGAAATTTTGTGCTTGCGGGAGCTGTGAAGAAATCTGTTGTTTCAAGCCATTTTAAAAGTTCTTTTGCGCCGTCTCGTTCCACGTTTTTTGTATATATATCGATAAATTCTTGTTTTAAATCGCTCAATTTAAAAAATTCCTTTCATAATTAAAATATCGCATTTATTATATCATTTTAAGAATAAATATACTATTCCAAGTTATTAAAAATTTATTTGCTGCATAAAATATTTTTTCTCTGTCAATAATACTCATTAGGAGGTGCTTTTTAGCATGAACAAAACAGAAAATCAAAAAAATATTATTCAGAGCGAAGACAGTCCCAAATCTAAGAAAAACAGAAATTTCTACATTGCATTGACACTGTGTGTAGCTGCGGTTTCGGCTGCGGGATGGTCTACCTATCAAAGTGTGAAGAATTTTCTAAGTCCTGTTGGCGCAAACTCAAAAGCAAAACATACAGACTCTCAAAAAAGTGAAAAACATAAGCAAAGTCCGGGCACAGAAAAGAAAAATACTTTCGAAAAAAATGAATCAAAGTCGGTAAGTAATATTGGCAGCTCAAACCGCAAAACAAACATATCTCCCACGGATACGGAAGAAACGAAAGCGGTATCGGCAGAGGCAAGCAGTAACCTAATTATCTATCCTTCCACAAAAAATGTTATAAAAGAATTTAGCGGCGATAATCCCGTTTATTCCAACACTTTCTCTGATTGGAGAACTCACCAAGGAACCGATTTCAGAGCCGAAGAAGGATCTATCGTTAAATCCATCACAGACGGAACGGTAAAAGATATTACTGACGACAGCGTGTATGGAACCACTGTTGTAATCGAGCATACTCCCGGATTTACGGCCTATTATTGTGGGCTTGGAGAGACGGTAATGGTAAAACCGGGGCAAGAAATTCGAACCGGTGATGATATAGGATGTATTAAAAATATCCCATGCGAAATTCTTGACGATCCACACCTTCATCTTATGATTTCGAAAGATAATAAATTTATTGATCCGATTTTAGTTCTGGACGGCGCCCCCACCTAAAAATTAACGCACAAAAAATCTTTCAGAATTTTCGTTCTGAGAGATTTTTTAAAATTATAATAAAATTCAAATAACTGCTATCTGTTAAGCAGTTTTATTTCTTCGGGCGTCAAATTTCTCCACTTACCTACTCCGAGCATTCCGAGCTTTACGTTACCTATAGATTTTCTCTTAAGCCTTACAACTTCAAGACCTACTATTTTACACATTTTACGAATTTGTCGGTTTCTCCCCTCTTTTATCGATATTTCAAGCACAGCTCTCTCATTTTCTTCCAAAATAACCTCAACTTTAGCAGGAACAGTAGGTTTTCCGTCGATGTCGAGACCTATGCATAAATTTGTGAGCTGTTCTTCTGAAATCGAAGGTTTGACGGTAACTCTGTATGTTTTCCAAATATCATGAGAAGGGTGAATAAGTTTATTTGCGAAATCACCGTCATTAGTAAAAATTAAAAGTCCTTCAGAATCTTTATCCAGACGCCCTACCGGAAATATTCTCGCAGGAATATCTTTTACAAGATCCGCCGTGCATTTGCGTCCTCTTTCGTCGTTCATTGTGGTTATATATCCGCGAGGTTTATTAAGCATTATATAATATTTTTTTTCAAAATCGTAACAAATCTTCTCGCCGGATACCGTAACCACATCCTTACCTATGGTTACTCTGGAACCGAGCTCTGCCACGTGACCGTTTATTTTTACTTTTCCTTGAGTTATAAGTTCCTGAGATTTTCTTCTTGATGCCACCTCGCACATCGAAAGATATTTTTGTAAAACAACGTTTATTTCCATTAATTTTTATTTTTCCTTTCAAACTCTTGGACTATTTAAAATTAAATATTCTTCCAAAAAAACTTTTGATTATTTTAAATATACTTTCTTTTTCGGGAACCTTTTCAGAAACCGAATTGGTTGCAATAATCGGATTTTTCCCAATAACATTATCCTCAATATAGTATACCACATTACCTAAAATTTGTCCTCTTTCGATCGGCAAAGCGCAAACTGACGGAATTTCAATTTTCCTCTTTATTTTATTCTCATCTTCCTTTTTGACACATACCTCAAATATAGAATTTCCCTTACCTTGAATATGATCTATTTCCTTGCTTTTTACAGGTATATCCACAAAATAATCACTATCGTTAAATGTTTTTACCATAACATTATCGAATCCATAATTAAAAAGTTTAGTATGATCATCCCAATCGTTTGGAGCGTTCAGCGTTACGCATATCAACCTAGCGCCGTTTTTTTGTGCGCACGATACCAAACATCTTCCTGCAGCTTTTGTAAATCCGGTTTTAATTCCTATGCAGCCTTCATAGAGTCTCAGGAGTTTATTGTGGTTTTTCATTGTCACATATTTATTTGGATTTATAAAATGAATTTTTATGCTCTTTTTAGATACTATTTTTGCAAATTTTTCATTTTCTATTGCATATGCTCCCAAAATCGCCATATCGTAGGCCGTAGAATGATGATCACCTTTATCAAGCCCTGAGGGAGTGCAAAAAAGAGTATCTTTCATGCCTATAAGTTTAGATTTTTCATTCATTTTGTCCACAAAAGCTTCTGCACTTCCCGCCACAGCTATGGCTGCCGCATTTGCGGCATCATTGCCCGAAACTGTCATCATACCCTGTACAAGTGCCTCCAAACTTACTGTGTTTCCTGCAGCGAGACCCATCGACGTGCCTTCCACTCTTACCATTTCGTCTGTTATTTCTATTTCTTTGTTTCCAAACGCTTCAATATTCTCGAGTGCCAACAATGCTGTCATTATTTTAGTCGTACTTGCCATCGGAAGTGGTTCAAACTCGTTTTTTGCAAATATAACGCTCCCTGAATCAGCACAAATTAAAATTGCCGATTTTGCTGAAATATCCAGCGCATATGAATTTGAATAAAAATTAATAAATGTCGCAAATAATAAAGTTAAACCAAAAAATATTTTTATAAAACGTTTCATTATGAAAAATTCATCGCCTTCCGAGCTGTTTTATAAATAGTTATGCGGATAGACATGAAAAAAGGATTGATTAAAAATAAAATCTTAAAATTTTGAATTAAATTTTGCCAAACTGCCAATACTTAACTTATAAAAAATACTTTGGCGAGGTGAAAAATTATGGCAGGATACGCAAAAGTAACTATATGCGGAATAAACACTTCGGAAATAAAAACCATATCTGAAAAAGAAAAACTTAGACTTTTAAATTTATCAAAAAATGGCAATAAACACGCAAGAGAATTACTTGTGAAGGGAAATTTGCGTTTGGTTTTGAGTGTCGTGCAAAGATTTTCAGGCCGCGGTGAAAATATGGATGATTTGTTTCAAATCGGATGTATAGGGCTCATAAAAGCAATCGATAATTTCAATATTTCTCAAAACGTAAGATTTTCGACGTATGCGGTCCCTATGATAATCGGGGAAATAAGACGGTATCTGAGAGATAACAGCGCATTGAAAGTGAGCCGTTCGATGAAAGATACGGCATACCACGCGATGAAAGCCAGAGAAAGCTTTATATCCGAAAACGGTAAAGAACCTACAATTGAAGAACTCGCATCTGCCATAGGAGTAAAAAAAGAAATGATAGTATTATCTTTGGAATCAGTTTCTTGCCCTGTTTCGCTCAACGAACCGGTTTTTCTGGATAACAGCGGCGATACGGTTCATGTGATGGACCAAGTGGGAGACAAAAATGATGATATGCAGTGGATAAATTCAATAACGCTAAAACAAGAAATCCAAAAACTTACGCCCCGTGAAAAAGCAATACTCAGGTCACGGTTTCTGAAAGGGAAAACCCAGACTCAAGTGGCAAACGAACTGAAAATAAGTCAAGCACAAGTTTCTCGGATAGAAAAAAACACTCTTAAAAAAATCAAAGAGTGCTAAAAGTAATATTTTTAATATCTCGTTAATTTTAAAAAACTTTTGATATTTTTTAAAATAAGTATCTTTTTCTTAGATAAAATATTAATACAAAGGCCGTACCTAAACATATACAATAATCAGCCACGTTGCAAACGGGCGGAAAAAAAGTGAGTTTAATGTAATCCGTAACAAATCCATAAAAGATTCTATCGTATAAATTACTTATCGCTCCACCGAGTGCAGCAGCAGCAGATATAAGAACATAAAAATTTTTTATATTGCTTCTAAAAATATAGTAAATCACAATTGTGATCACAAAAATAGAAAATATAATTAGGTATACCCTCATGCCTGCCATACTGCCAAATGCCGCTCCCTTATTTTTTACATAAGTTATCTTTAAAAATGGCAAAAAAGTATCTAAAATTTCTAGATAATTAACATTTAACCTTATAAAATGTTTAAAAATTTGATCAATAATGAAAACAGATATCAAAATTATCGCAAACACTACCATATTTTCTCTCCAATAATAAAAAATCAAAGAGCAATTAAAATTTTTGCCCTTTGAAAAAATTAGCTATCAATTACATTACAGCATCTTGAGCAAAGCGTCGGGTGAGTTTCATTTTTACCTACCGTCTTGTCATACGTCCAACATCTCTCGCATTTTTCGAACTCCGAATGAGATATATCTATCGAAAAATCGTCCAAACCTTCAACCGTATATTGTCCAATCCCCTTTTCTTCTGCGGTCTTAAGTCCGGAAACAATCAAAACCTCTTTGAGCTCTGAAATATTTTCATTTATGAACTTTTTCATCTCATCGTCACAATATACAACAATGTCAGCTTCAAGCGATGAGCCTATGATTTTTTCTTTACGCTGAATTTCAAGAATTTTCTTAATGCCATCACGAATTTTATAAATCGTATTCCAGCAATCAACAAATTTCTCTGAAATAGATATATCTACCTTCTGAGGCATATCGTTCAAAAATATACTTTCCGGATTATCTGACGAAGTTTTGGGGAAATAATTCCAAATTTCCTCCGCCGTATATGAAAGTATTGGCGCAATAATCCTCACTAAAGAACTTAAAATTATATACATTACTGTCTGAGCGGCTCTACGTTTAATACTGTTCGGTTTTTCCAAATACAAACGATCTTTTATAACATCCAAATAAAAATTTGACATATCAACAATGCAAAATTTCTGAATGCTGTGGAATACTTCGTAAAATTCAAACCTATCGTAACCACTGAAGCACTTATCTAAAACCTGATTAAGGTTATAAAGCGCCAAATGGTCAATGGGCATCATATCCTGGTATTTTACAATATCTTTACAAGGGTCAAAATCGTATAAATTACCTAAAATAAATCTTGCTGTATTACGAATTTTTCTATAAGATTCGCTCGGTTGCCTCAAAATTTCCTGCGATATTCTAACATCCGAATGGTAATCCGCAGAGGAAACCCAAAGTCTTAAGATATCTGCACCATACTGTTTCACCATCTTGACAGGATCCACACCGTTACCAAGCGATTTTGACTGTTTTCTGCCGTTTTCATCTACAACCCAACCATTAGTCACAACATTCCTATAAGGTGCTTTTCCACTTATAGCTACCGACGTCAAAAGTGAAGATTGAAACCAACCGCGATATTGATCTGCACCCTCAAGATAAAGGTCAGCAGGCAGCTTTAAAGTATTTCTGCGGCCGCATACGGCAGCGTGAGATGTACCTGAATCAAACCAAACATCCATTATATCTTCTTCTTGCTTGAAACTCTTCGAACTACAACAAGGGCACTTAAAATCTTCAGGTAAAAAATATTCCGCATCATGCTCGTACCACGATCCTGAACCTTCTCTTTCAAAAATGTCGGCAATTTTCATCATTATATCTTTATTAATAATTTCTTTTCCGCACTCTTTGCAGAAAAATATGGGTATCGGAACTCCCCACTTCCTTTGACGTGATATACACCAATCTTTCCTTTCGCTAATCATAGAAATCATACGGTCACGACCCCATGCCGGATTCCAAGAAACGCTTTCGATAGCTTTGAGCGCATCTTTTTTGAAGCTCTCCACAGAGCAAAACCATTGCTTCGTTGCTCTAAAAATAACAGGAGACTTACATCTCCAGCAATGAGGATACTGGTGATTGATATGTTTTACCGCAAAAAGCATACCGGTATGTTTCAGATGCTCAGTAATTTTCGTTCCGCCTTTTGATATATGCATACCTTGGAATTGTCCGGCTTCATCGGTCAAAATTCCTCGCGAATCCACGGGAACAACAACAGGTAAATCTTTGTAGTTTCGGCAAACTTCAAAATCTTCCATACCATGTCCGGGAGCAGTATGGACGCAGCCTGTACCACTCTCTACGGTCACATGATCGCCAACTATAACTTTGGAATATTTTGATAAAAATGGATGATATGCCGTCATATTCTCAAGATCTTTGCCTTCAATTTTACCAATGATTTTATAATCTTCGATTTTTCCCTCGGCCATAGTCTGCTTTACAAGCTCACTTGCCAAAATATAATATTCATCGCCCGCTTTTACAACTGAGTATTCAAAATCAGGTCCAACACAAATCGCAACATTACCCGGTAGAGTCCAAGCGGTTGTTGTCCAAATTAAAAAATAAATATTCTTTAGGTTCACTCCAAATTTTAAAAGCTTACCGTTATCGTTTGCAACTTTAAATTTAACGTAAACAGAATCACATTCATCATTACTGTACTCAATCTCGGCTTCGGCAAGAGCAGTCTCACACTTAGGGCACCAATAAACAGGTCTTAAACCTCTGTATATTGTGCCCGGATTCTCCGCCATCTTTGCAAAAGTCCTTACTTGTTCAGCTTCATATTCGGGAAAAAGAGTCACATAAGGGTCATCCCAATCACCAAAAATACCAAGTCTTTTGAATTGCCCCTTTTGTGTTTCCACGTACTCAACAGCAAATTCCGCACAAAGATTCCTCAACTCTTTTATACTCATCGTTTTTGATTTTTCAGATCCAGCTTTTGCTCTGGCTTTTATTTCCGTCGGAAGTCCGTGAGTATCCCAACCCGGCACAAATGGCGCCTTAAATCCACTCATGTTTTTATATTTGACTATTATATCTTTGAGAATTTTATTGAGTGCATGCCCCATATGTATGTTACCATTGGCATACGGGGGTCCGTCATGAAGAACATACAATGCTTTGTTATTATTCTTTTTCATGATTTTATGATAGAGCTTTTCCGATTCCCATTGTTCAAGTATCTTTGGTTCTTTTTCAGGAAGGTTACCTCTCATCGGAAACTCAGTTTTTGGTAAATTTAAAGTTTTATTATAATCTTTTTCCATAGCAAATCCTTTCCGAATATGAAAATTTAATCTCTGCGAAATAAAATATTATTCCCACTCACAATATTATATATCTCTTAAATGTGTATTTCAAGAATTTTGCATACACCACAAACCGGCGACAAAAATCTCGTCGCCTGAACACATGTGGTAACACACAATCAGAAACACATCCATACTTCTTAGTTTTCAAAAATACCGTTATATAGTCCTTCTGGCTTTTCTGTATCCTCGTCTCCTGATTTGTAGTTTGAACCAAATTTCAAATCCTTAAACCTATCATCATCAGTTCCGCCACTGACATTCTCCACGCTCGGGTTGGAAAATATGTCAACAGAAGACGCATTTATTATCTTATTAACTTTTTCTTCCGGAGTAAGTCGAGGTACTCCTTTTGATCCTGCAACCGATTCTTCTTCAGAAAAGGACTGCTTTACTTCTCCGGGTATATTATTTATCAGTTCCATATGAGATTTGTAAATATCGGCAAGTTTTTCTTTTATTTTTGAGGATTCTGCTTTAATTCTTTCAGCAATTTCATTTTGAATAGAAACTTCTTTTTTGGCTTCTTCAATCATTTTTTTTGAAGATTCCTCAGCTTCGGCTATCATATTCTGAGTCTCAATTTTCGCGTCGGACAACGATTTTTCTGCAACAGCTCTTGCATTTAAAATAACATCTCTTATAGACACATCTTCAGCCTGAAACTTATCTAAAAAGGATTTCATTTTTTTTATTTTTGCTATCATTTCATCTCTTTCACGAAGAAGTTCCTCATACGAAACTTGCAAATCATCTATAAAATTATCCACATCTTCAGGTTTATATCCTCCGAATTTCGCTCTTCGGAAACTTACATTCTTTATATCTTCCAAACTTATCATTTGATTTTCCCACCTATAAAATTTCTACTACATTTTAAAAATATACTCCGTGATTTTCGAGTTCGCCGATAAGCTCACTGCCTTCAATATCCACGTTGCAAGGAGTAATTATAAAAGTATCTGTCGAAACTCTTCTTATTTTTCCTCCTTGCGAATACGTTGCACCGCTTAAAAAATCAATTATACGTCTGCTGTCAGGTTTGGCAACATCCTCCAAATTCAAGATTATTGTGTGCCTCTGAGAAAGCTCATCTGCAATATTTTTGATATCCTCGCTAAAACGATCGGGTTTCGTCAAAACGACCTTGGCTTTTAAGGATGAATGTAAATTTACCACTTTGTCGCCTGAGTTTTTCTTATCTATATATGTAAAACGCGAAGAATTTTCTCCTAATTCTTCTTGATTTTCATATTCATCGTCATATTCTTCTGAGGGTAACCACATTTCCTTAAACTTTTGCATCAAACTTGCCATTACAATTCCTCCTACTTCTTATATTAACCTTTTTGTTTATCATTAATCAAAAAACTAAAATATCGTATAATTTCAGAATACAATATTAAATATAATTATCTTAGTTTTTACAACGTATGTCAATAACTATTCTTAATAAATTTCCAAAAAATAGAATCCGTTTTATGTAAAAAATTTTATATTTAATGATCATTTAACTGTTTTTACCAAAAATTCAATAATATCAATTATTAAATTTTAACTAAAGTAATTTACGACTATATTTACAAGCGCTATCATCCGGCGATATGTTTTAAAAATCAGACTTATCGACTTTCATTAAATATTCAAATAATTTTTATATGGTAACTCTAAAAAAACTCCGCTACCAATTAACGGTAGCGGATCCAAATCTTATTTTTTCTCATTTTTATTGCAACTTGCAATCGCCCATCTTTTAATTTTTATCTTATCTGAAGCCGTCTCAATCACAAGCGAATCGGTATCGTCCTTTATGCTCACAACACGACCGATAATTCCGCCGATTGTAACTACTTCATCGCCTATAACAATAGACTTGCGCAGCTCCTCTTCTTGCTTTTTACGCTTCTGCTGAGGCTTAATCATTACCAAATACATAAGTCCGAAAAGTGCTATCAGTGGTAATAATTGAACAATTGCTTGACCCAGTTGCCCTTGAAAAAATTCTTGCATCTAATTTTTCTCTCCAATTTTATTTTATTTTGCGCAAATACACACGCAACACTTTAATTATACTTTAAAACTGCTAATATATCAACAATTTTTAATCAAGATAATCTTTAAGTTTTTTACTGCGGCTCGGATGCCTTAATTTTCTTAGTGCTTTTGCTTCGATCTGCCTGATTCTTTCACGCGTAACGTCAAATTCTTTCCCGACTTCTTCCAAAGTTTTAGGTTTCCCGCTTCCAATGCCAAACCTCATCTGAAGAACTTTCTTTTCTCGTGGAGTAAGAGTATCCAAAACCTCTAAAAGTTGCTCCTTTAAAAGTGTATTTGACGCTTCTTCAACCGGCGCAGGAGCATCCCCATCAGGTATAAAATCACCGAGATGACTGTCGTCTTCTTCGCCTATCGGCGTCTCCAAAGAAACAGGATCTTGAGATGCTTTCATAATCTCGCGAACTTTTTCGGGAGAAATCTTAAGTTCTTGTGCAATTTCTTCGGGAGTCGGCTCCTGACCGTTATTATGAAGCAGCTGACCGGAAACACGTTTTACCTTATTCATCGTTTCAACCATATGAACCGGAATTCTTATTGTCCTGGCTTGATCCGCAATCGCTCTTGTAATTGCTTGTCTTCTCCACCAAGTTGCATACGTCGAAAATTTAAAGCCCTTAGAATAATCAAATTTTTCAACCGCTTTTATAAGTCCCAAATTCCCTTCCTGAATTAAATCCAAAAAGTGCATACCGCGTCCAAGATACCTCTTTGCAATGCTTACCACCAACCTAAGATTGGCTTCGGAAAGTCTTTTTTTGGCTTTTTCGTCACCCTCTGCCGTGCGTTTGGCAAGTTCCATTTCCTCCTCGGCGCTAAGAAGCGGAACCGAACCTATCTCTTTTAAATAAACCTTAACAGGATCATCTGTTGTCGAGGCTTCGCCCACCAGCGGTACTGCAGATTCGTGAGGTTTAGATTCATCTCCGCTTTCATGCGAATGCTCGTCCAGGCCGTCAACAATCTCAACGCCCATAGACTCCATAGAATCATAAAGCGATTCTATTTGTTCCGGATCAAAATCTATCTCTCCCATTGCCTCAAGTATTTCATTTGTGCTGATGTGACCTGAAGTCTTTCCCTGATTTACTAAATCTTTAATCACCGAATCTACCGTTTTAGCTCCGGACATAATTTCACTCATATTTTTGCCTCCTTTTATAGTTCCCTGATTTTATAAAATTATTTTTTGATTTTTTTTAAGTTTTCTATATATTTTTTTATTTCTGATTCAGAATTTTCATTTTTTATATTTTTTTTGCGTTTTTCCTCCAAAAGTGTATCAATATACTCATTTACAGATTCTCTCGTACCCATATTAGGCGTATATAAACACGTAATTTTTGTTATTCTGCCAATTTCCTCCAAGGAAAATTCTTTTTCCGAAAGAAAACTTACGTCAAAACTCTTATTCTGCTCACTAAAATTTTTTATCGACCTATAAATCCGTTTATTGAGATCTGTAACAAATTCATCTTCAGATATCCGTGAAAATATATTATTTGCAATATCGGGATTATTTATGATACATGAAAGCACAGATTCTTCAGCACATGCTGCTCTCAAATTTTCTCGCTTTTCTTTGTTTACCTTATCATTTATGGCAGCCGTTAGTTTAGAAATATTTTTAAATTCATTTTTTTTATGTTTTTTAAAGTTCATTTTCCTATATTTTTCTATCTGTAAGGATATTGCAGATTTATTTATTCCGGTTTCGTCACAGAGTTTTGAAGAAAATATATCACGTTCTATGGCGCTTTCGCAGCTTGAAAGTACTTTTGCGGCTTCCGTAAGATATTTTATTTTGCCCTCCGACGACGATATATCAAATTTGATTTTTAAACTTTCAAGTTTGAATTCGGTATCACTTTTAGAATTATCTATTAAATTTTTAAATTTTATAGTACCGTCTTTGCCGTTTAAACGTATGTATTCATCGGGATCTTTAGCTTTAGGAATCGAAAGAACTTTAACATTTATTCCATTTTCACGTAGCATGTCCATTGCTTTTTTGGCCGCTTTCTGACCGGCTTCGTCGGCGTCATACGATAATATAACTTCATCCGAATACCTGCCAAGCAGCTTGACCTGCCCCAGAGTAAGCGCTGTGCCAAGTCCCGCAACCGTATTTGGAAATCCTGACTGATGAAGTGATACCGCATCCATATATCCTTCAGTGAGTATAATTTTGTTTTGACCAGAATTTTTTGCAAAATTCAGTGCAAACAAATTCGAACTTTTTTTAAAAACCGGTGTGTCCGACGTATTTATATATTTAGGTATTTCGTTTTTCAGAGCTCGTCCGCCAAAAGCTATAACATTTCCGCGGACGTCTATAATCGGAAACATCAATCTACCTTCAAATCTGTCTCTACACTTCGAATATCTGGTTTTCGTGGCCAAATTTGCAAGAATTATAATTTCTTCTGAATATCCGAGCCTTTTCAAATAATCCGTCAAAGCGTAACCTTTCGGCGGTGCATAACCGAGCCCGAAATGTTTCACGGTCTTTGGAAGTATATGCCTGTTTTTTAGATAATTTAATGCTTCTACACCTCGATTACTCATCAAAGAATTATAAAAAAATTTTGCGGCATCCCTATTTACCTTATATACAAGCGATTTTTGTTTATGTACTTCATTTTCTTCATCACTTACCACTGCATTCATCCCAACACGCTCTGCAAGATATTTCACCGCTTCAACATAATCGAAATGTTCGGCAAGACGCAGAAAGGTGATTATATCTCCCCCAATTCCGCATCCGAAACAGTAAAATGATCCATTATTGGGATAAACACAAAAAGAAGGTGTTCGTTCGGCATGAAATGGGCAAAGACCAATCAAATTTTTGCCCTTGCGGCTTATATTCACGTATTCGGATATTATTTCTTCGACATTAGTTCTTTCTTTAAGCTCTGAAATAAAATCTTCTGAAAACATCATAATATTCACCGCCCATATTTTTTCTTAAAATACCGTGAGTGATTTTGGAATAAAAATTTTTTTGAACAGAGATGTTGCAAATTTATCGGTCATACCTGCAATATAGTCGCAAACTGCCCTTTCTAAAGATTCCTTATGGGCTATTTTTTGAAGATACTCCGGAATTTCCTTATAGTTATTTTTAAAATGCTCATAAAGCGAAGAAATTACAAATGGTACTTTGTGGTCCTCGGAAAACGCTTGCTTGTTCAAATATACCGAAGCATACATAAAATCGTGCATTTTAACAAAAATTTTTTCCGTCTCGTCCCCCATGCTTATATTTCCGCTTTTACTGTTTTCAACTATTGAGGTAACCATGGAATCGACCCTTTGCGAAAAACGTTCTCCAAAGGTCTCTATAAATTCCTCGGGTATATCAGAAAACTCTATAACACCTGCTCTGAGTGCGTCTTCAATATCGTGATTTATGTATGCAACTTTATCACAAATTCTAACAATTCTTCCTTCAGCGGTAAATGCTTCTTTGCCTTTGGTGTGACAACGTATACCGTCGATAACTTCTTGCGTAAGGTTTAAGCCTTTTCCGTCTTTTTCCAAATAAGAAACCAGTCTTACGCTTTGTAAATAATGCTTAAAACCATCCGGGCACAGGCTATTTAATGCGCTTTCTCCCGCATGCCCGAAAGGGGTATGTCCCAAATCATGACCTAGTGCTATAGCTTCGGTTAAATCTTCATTGAGTCTCAGCGCTCTGGCAACGGTCCTTGAAATTTGTGCAACTTCCAAAGTATGAGTAAGTCGGGTTCGGTAATGATCGCCTTTTGGAGATATAAACACCTGCGTTTTATGCTTAAGTCTTCTGAAAGATTTGCAGTGCACAATTCTATCACGATCTCTCTGAAATTCCGTTCTTATGCCGCAAGACTGTTCGTAAACGGCTCTACCTCTGGAATTTTTTGAAAGTGCTGCGTATGGTGACAAAATCTCAGATTCAAGTTTTTCGGTTTGCTCTCTTATACTCGGCACTATCCTCACCTGCGCATTAATAAATTTTAAATCACTAAATATTTATGTATTCATCACTAATTTTATCGTCAATACTGCATTCCGGAATTTGAAAAATTTTATCTTTGAAAACGTTAAAATCTATTTTTGAAACCGCAGCCACAATTTTTATGTTATTTTCAAATTTCGTACTTAAAATCTTTGAATCAAGATGCTCTAATAAATTTAAAATTATTTTGTATTTTTTATATGATACCTCTAAATTGATTTTCTTGCAAAGAACATAATGGGACTTTCCTGAATTTTTTAAAACGTTTTTGGAACCCGAATAATACATCGAGCGCAAACCTGAAGCTCCAAGAAGTATCCCACCAAAATACCTAACAACAACTACTAAAGTATTTTTCAGATTTTCACTCTGAATTGCATTTAAAACAGGTAATCCGGCAGTACCTCCCGGTTCACCGTCATCCGAAAATTTAGCAGACGAATTTTCGTTTAAAACATAAGCATAAACGTGATGTTTTGCATCCCAATGCCTAGTTTTTACAGTATGTAACTTCTCTTTTACTTCTTCGTTTGTCCTCACTTTAAAACTGTACGAAATAAACCTAGAACGCTTTTGCGTTTCTTCAAATACGGTTTCTTGCGAAATAGTAAAAAAATCAATCATAAACTCACCGTACCGACAACGGGCAACGCACTTTTGATGCGTCGCCCAAGTGATAAAGCTTAATTAGCCAAAACGAAGGTCTTATGATTGACCCCAACGCTTTTTGAACTTTCCAATTCTTCCGCCCGTATCCACGAACCTCTGCTGACCCGTGAAGAACGGATGACATTTTGAACATACTTCAACTGAAACATCTGACTCATTGGAAGTCGACCTTGTTTCTATAACATTACCACACGAACATTTAAATTTTGTCTCTGTGTACTCGGGATGTATACCTTTTCTCACTTTTTTCACCTCTTGAAACCTAATAAAATTAATAGCATACCTGCATGAGTATAAATTATAACACAAAAATTTAAAATCATCAACAAAAATTTTAAAAATTTATCTTGAGCGTTTTTTGGCAATTCATACCCCCGTTTTTATTTTATAATCTAATTCAATTCTTTAAAATAAATATCGTACCAGACAATAAATATATACACCGTCCAAATTTTACGACTGTTATCCCATTTTCCGCTATAGTGATCGTCGAGCAATTTTATCAGCTCTTCGCGATTAAAAAAATTTTTCGAAGTTTCTGATAAAAATGCTTTTTTCACTATCTCATAATACTTCTTATCCCTAAGCCATACTCTTGTCGGTACTGGAAACCCGAGCTTTTCTTTTTGTGCCGTATCTGCGGGAAGGTGTCTCATCGCAGCCTGTCTGAGTGCATATTTGGTGTTTTCTTTCGGCGCTTTAAGCTTCGTCGGGATTGTGGACGCCACCTTGAAAACTTCTTTATCCAAAAACGGAACTCTAAGTTCCAGCGAATTCGCCATGCTCATGCGGTCGGCTTTCAGAAGAATATCTCCTACCATCCACATATTGATGTCTACATACTGCATTTTTGTTACATCATCGTAATTATTTGCTCTCTCATAAAGTTTTTTGCACATATCTTGAGGTCTTGTTGCGATTGATGAATTTTTGAGTATTTTTTGTTTATCCTCTCTATTAAACATAAATGCGTTGCCGATGTACTTGTTTTCTGTTGTGTGCTCACCCCTTATTATGAAGCCTCTACCTTTAAATCTAAACGGTATTTTACGCACCGTATTAGCCAGAAACGTTCTGAATTTCTGCGGTAATATTTTTTGATACATTCTAAAAACACGCGGCTCATTATAAATCGTATAACCTCCAAAAAGCTCATCCGCTCCTTCTCCCGAAAGCACAACTTTAACATATTTACTTGCCAATTTAGATACAAAATACAGCGCTATACATGAAGGATCCGCTAACGGCTGATCCATATGATATTGAACTCTTTTTATGGATGACCAGAACTCTTCCGATGAAATAATTTTATGTTTGTGATCTATCCCTATTTTGTCCGCAAGTCGCCTCGCCCACGTTACTTCGTTGTATTTTTCACCAAAATCAAAACCTACCGTAAACGCTTTTTGATCCGCAAAATACGACGAAACATAGCTGGAATCCACACCACTTGATAAAAAACAACCCACTTCCACATCGCTGATACGATGAGCTTCGACAGAATTTTCAAACACTTTTTCGATGGTATCGGCTGCGGTTTGTAGATCTAAATTTTCGTTTATATTAAACTTTGCCTCAAAATATCTGTGAATCTCGGTTTCTCCGTTTCTGTACCACATATAATGTCCGGGCATTAGGCAGTATACTCCCTCAAAAAAGGTTTCCGGCGGCACGGCGTACTGAAACGATAGATAATTATCGAGAGCTCTGTAATTAAACTTCTTTTTAAAGCCGGGCAACGCAAGTATGCTTTTTATCTCTGAAGCATAAACAAAATTTTCGCCGACTTTTGACCAATGAAGTGGTTTTATTCCAAACGGATCACGCGCCAGAAAAAGAGATTTATCTTCACGATTCCAAATAGCAATCGCAAACATTCCTCTGAGCTTTTTTAATACCTTTTCTCCCCACTGCTCAAAACCGTGAAGTATAACCTCGGAATCTGTCTCAGTATAAAAAACATGTCCGCATTCCATAAGTTCCTTTTTTAAATCCCTATAGTTGTATATTTCACCATTAAAAGTTAGAACCAAATTATTTTTTTCGTTATAAATCGGTTGATCGCCGGTTCCCAGATCTATGATGCCCAGCCTGCGAAATCCCATAGAAACATCATTATCGGCAAAATACCCCGCACTATCGGGGCCACGATGCGTAATTAACTTTGTCATATTTTCAATAACTTTTGTTTTGTCTAAAACTTTACCGGTAAAACCGCATATTCCACACATTAAATAATATCCTCCCAGATGATAATTGATTCTCAGTAATGATTATATCACGATGAAAATAAACTTACAATTTATAATTTTTTGATCAGCGAGAACCTAAAATTAATAAAAAACTCATAAATATTTAAAAATTAATATTAGTTATAAATAAAATTTTTAAAAATGTATTGAAATTTATATACATATAAGCGTGTAATTCATATAGAATTTATGATTCAATTTATGCACAACTTAATCTAGTTATAATTCCTATATATTTTATCATTTAGCATATAAACAAACATCTCCCCACTTAGCCGCCGGGAGATGTTTGTTATTCCAAGATCATTATATTATGTAAATTATTTAATGGCGTCTTTAAGAGCTTTACCTGGTTTAAATGCCGGCGAAAGTGACGCTGGAATTTTAATAGGATTTCCTGTTCTCGGGTCACGTCCCGTGCGCGCCTCACGCTTGCGTGTTTCGAATGTTCCGAACCCAACCAATTGAACTTTCTCGCCATCTTTCAAAGCTTCTGTTACAGAAGAAATAAACGCTGTCAATGCTTTTTCCGCATCCTTTTTTGTAAGCTCACTCAATTCTGCAATTTTTGCCACTAGTTCTGCTCTGTTCATAAATATAATACCTCCGTATTTTTTATCGTGTTCACCATATTGAACACCTACAATCGCTGAATGCCTACAATGTCAGGCTATTTTCAGTCAGCAAAGAAATACTACTACACTTTCTTGGGGTTTTCAAGCAATATTTTAATGTTTGGGGATTGTGTACATCTCATAACTTGTTTTTTGGAATTATTATAAAAAATTTTCATATTAATACTACTTGATAAGCTTATATTTTTCAAGTATATTTGCAACTTTTTTCAGTTTTGGAATCTCTGAAAAATCCTCTTTTTTTATTGATCCCGTCAATAAAATCGCAAGACTATTAATTTATATCTCTACAAATTTTGTTAGCTTTTTGTTTAGTTT
>CALWJB010000095.1 GCA_944380895.1 uncultured Clostridia bacterium
ATTGGTATATAATGGAAAAAGAAATAGAAGTGAAAAAAGATGGGGACAAAATGAAATCATATTCATTCCATCGATGTTAATAGTAGTTCGCAGTCTGACACTTTTTTGTGTCATACTTCTATATTCATCGATAATAACGAAAGAATCATTTAAAAAAATGATTCTTATTTTTTGTATTTCTTAATGCATATGTAATTTCAGGAAATAAACAATCCCCCTATCGTGACTTCTTTAATTCTGCAATGGGAGATCTCTTATTTCTATTGTTATATGCTGTCTACTGAACTTTCGCAGTAAGACAAAATGTCCAGGGTTCAGACACTTATAATAAAAACCACAAAAATTACCTCACAGCATGACATGATTGATATAAATTTAAACTCGGAAAGAAAATCACATTTTTCAAAATAATCAATCTTCCCCCATATTTTACTAATTTTTTCGCTATTCGGTCTCACTACTCATGCTGCAGCGTATAGAAATCTACCTAATTATTTTTTCGTTCTAAGAGCATTCACAATTCAATTTAAAGGGCCGGATGATTCTTGCTACATCTGTGTTTCTACTGCTGCTGACTGCTGTTTTTGTAGCAGTGCTTAGCCTTTTCCTTCTTCTGGATGCGGCGATGGATGCTCTGTTGGCAGCGGCTGTGGTGTTTCGTATTTCCCTACTATTGCTACTGATGCTATTCCTACTTCTGCTTCTGTTGCCTTTGCTATTGCTAACACTTCTTTTGCTTCTTCTAATATTACGTTTTCTATTGCTGACACTACTCCTTCTACTTCTATTTCTGATATTTTTTCTATTGCTACTGTTGCTGCTGCTACTGCTGCTTTTGCTGCTGCTGCTGCTTTTTCTGATTCTTCTATTACTGTGTTTTTTGCTTGTGTTACTCTTTCTATTACTTTTTCTACTTTTGTTGCTTCTATTGCTATTTTTGCTGCTTTTGTTACTCTTTCTCTTACTTCTTCTACTTTTGTTGCTTCTATTGCTTCTTTTTCGGAGATTACGGAAATTTTTAAATCGTCTAATGCTGATATTACTTCTGCTAATGTTCCTGATTTTGATAAAACTAATAATCTGTTTAATGTGTCTATTAAGCCTTCTCTTGAATCTCTTGCCATTTGCATTACATCTAATGCTTCGAAGTATAATTCTTCTGCTGATTTTATTACTTGTTCTTTTGTTGGTGCTGGTACTTTTTTCAATGTTCTTATTACTTCGAGTGTTCTGCTGAGTACTGTACGTGCTTCTTTCACTAATTTTTTTGTTCCTGCCGTTATGTCGCTGTCTGTTTTTTTTGATTTTTTTACTGCTACTACTTCTATTTTTTTGATTTCAGCTGGCATACTTTTTTCTATATATTCTATATCTCCCATCATTGTTTCTAGGTCGTCGTCCGTTTTTTGTGCTTTTAGTTTTTCTTGTGCTTTTAGTATTAGTAGTTGTAATTCATCTACTTTTTTTAGGGCCATTTTTACTGCGTCTAGTCTTTCTTTTGCATCTACTTGTTTTACATGTCGTATTGCTCTTTTCATATCGGACCATAATGCTTGGACGTCGGATACTTCTTTTTTTAGTAATTCTTTTTCCGTTTGTATAGAGTATTCCATGAATGTCATGTCTTCAAATGTAGTCTTTATAACTTCTAATACATTTTTGCTGCCAGACAGACGCCAAGGAGTTATTTTTTTCACTCGATTCAAAAATTGTCTAATATATTTTTCGGATATACCCATTTCCATCAATATTTCTCTGAATTTCAGGTGGCTCAAAATTTTATGAATAGCTTTTCCATCTCCTTCTATTAGCGCTTGCCCTAAAGTTATTTCTCGATTACTATCAGTAGATGAGGCCACTGCTTTATTAATTACTTTTCTACCGTCTCCACGCATATTTTGATCTTTAGCCAATGCTGCGAACAAAGCTGTGATTAAAATTGCAAGATTGCGATCATACACAACCGTAAATCCAAAATTTTCAAAAGCTTCTGCGAAAGGGGCCCAATTTATATTGGCACTATTCCCTTTGATGATGTTTATAAGCGTTATCATCACCTTTTTCATTGCCCCTGTGAAGCCGATCGAAATAAGTTTCCTCTCAGTGCCGCCGGCTAAAATATTAAACGTTGACATAACTATACATCTCCTTTAAAAATTTTTAAAACGTTTACTGTATATTGTATATTATAAATATTATACTAAAGAAAAGGAGGGAGTCAAATGTTTTTTGAATCATCCGCAAAATTTGTAAAAATCGCCAAATTTTAGCATAAATATTCTTGTTTTATTTTTCATTATGTTATGATATAATTACTATCAATCGTTTTACAAATTTAACCATTTTATTGGCAAAACATCTTAGAGAGGGCGATTAAAATGTTGGAAGAATTTTGGCGAAACTTAAAAAGCGGTTCGGATATACGTGGAGTTGCCGCCAGTATGGCAGGTAATACTGAAATCAATTTAACCAATGATGTAATTGAAAAAATAATGGTGGCATTTGGGATTTGGATTGCCGAAAAAACTGAGCTCGAACCTAACGCAATTACTGTTGCCATAGGGCATGATTCCAGAATTTCGGCAAACAGAATAAAAAATGTGTGCATAAACACATTGCGTTCGATGGGCATCAATGTGTATGATTGCTCTCTCGCTTCAACCCCCGCTATGTATATGGCTATATCCGCTTTAAAATGTTCGGCTGCCATAGAAATAACCGCCAGTCACCACCCCGCCGACCGTAATGGATTAAAATTCTTTACGTCGGAAGGAGGGATCAGCGCTGAAAATATTGAAGATATTCTGGAAAAAGCCCAAAATATTACCGAAATTATGCCGAGCGCAATACTAGGCAATGTTCGAAAGATAAATCTTATGGATTAC
Source organism: uncultured Clostridia bacterium (assembly GCA_944380895.1). Taxonomy (GTDB): domain Bacteria; phylum Bacillota; class Clostridia; order Oscillospirales; family Acutalibacteraceae; genus UMGS1491. The sequence goes on from CALWJB010000095.1 coordinate 2,886, forward strand.
TACTGCGAAAAAATTAAAAAATTGATTACAGATAATATAAAATGTGAAGAAAACAAAAAACCACTTGAAAATATCAACATTGTAGTTGATGCAGGTAATGGTGCTGCGGGATTTTTTGTGGAAAATATCTTGAAACCGCTTGGAGCAAATACAGAAAAAAGTCAGTTTCTGGAACCCGACGGAACTTTCCCCAATCACGTGCCCAATCCCGAGAATGACCAAGCTATCGAAAGCATCGTCGCTTTAACAAAAAATTCAGATGCCGATCTCGGGATTATATTCGATACCGACGTCGACCGCGTTGCCGTTGTGGGAAAGGGCGGAAAACTCATAGCAGATGAAAAACTGATAGCTTTGGCTTCATTAATCGCCTTAAAAAACAATCCCAACGCAATAATCGTAACAGATTCGGTTACATCAGATTATTTGGAGGAATTTATACGCAAAAATCACGGTACGCAGTTTAGATACAAAAGAGGTTATAATAACGTTATATCCATGGCAAAAAAAATAAACGCAAAAGGCGGTAATTGCCCTTTGGCCATAGAAACATCGGGGCACGCGGCATTCAGAGAAAACAATTTTATAGATGATGGTGCATATCTGGCAGCAAAAATCATAATCGAAATGGCACTTGCAAAATCTCAAGGAAAAAATATCTGCGATTTAATAAAAGATCTTTCTACGGCCAAAGAAAAGAAAAATATCAGGATTAAGATAGATGCTCAAAAATATTCCGAATACGCCGATAAAATTTTAAATCATATCAAAAATTACGCAAACTCAAAACATAATATAAAACTCGATAATGAAAATATCGAAGGTGTAAGAATAAATTTTACCGAAAAACGTCACAAAGGCTGGGCGATGTTCAGAAAAAGTCTGCACGATCCGGAAATTGTTATACACGCAGAATCTGAGGTTGCAGGTGGATTAAGAGAAATCTTTAAAATTATAAAATCTTGTTTGGGCCGTTTTGATATGCTTGATAAATCTCAATTGCAAGCGTATAAATAATAAGCTGAAAATAAAGCAAACCCAAAAATCAGATTAAATAAACCAGAATAATGTAGTGGAATGTTCTCTATACTTATCGGAGAACATTTATTTGAATTTTACTCAAAATTTTTTGTTGTTTTGACAGTATATCAAAATATTCAGTTATATATTTTTATAATTGCGACGCTTTTTATGATGCTTTTCTTTTTAGCACTACACGCAACAGCATTTACTTTTTAGGAAAGAAAAGAATATCAAGCAGAACGTTTGAATCAAGAGCAACTTTGAATATCAATCTCTTTTTGCTAATACGTCCGTACGGTGCCTGAGAAACGAGATTGAGCGCTGTCTTTCGCAGGACATTCATATTGAGCGGTGAATAAATCCTTTCTTGCTCTTGCAGAATCCTCCCTAAAGATGACATAAAGACACCAATGAAGCTGATTTTCGGTAGACCAGTGTTTTCGCACATAATCGGCGAATTCATGTAAATCTGTCAAAGACTTAATAAAATATCTTGTATATTTGCGGGCTTCGCCCTTTTCAGCAACTGTGGAACTAACCATACCAAGTGCTTTCAAACTGCACCAGTGCTCTTTTTGCTCCAGCCATGCGATATCAGCAAGAAGCTTGTATTATCTTTTTCTGTTCTTCCGTGTCCTTTCTCATTCGTTGCTTGTTCTCCTCGGCTCGCTGATATTTTTTATCTCTTCTTTTAATTTCTCTATCCCCATGGATTCTGTTTTACTATTTTTTTCAATAAGTAAATGCTGTTACCGTGATAAATTAAGGCATAATAGGATTTTCTGCTTTTTTTATTTTGTCAACATTAGCGTCCTCGGATTCATTTCTTCTCAGCTTACGTGCCACCACAACGGTCCGAAAATCTTTACGCTCGTATGAACAAGTGGATAATGTAAGAAGTTGATCGGTATATTTTACATCTGCAGGAAAATCAATCAGCGAACGTTCACGAACGTCTTTAACATACTGATTAAATTCTGATTTGTTTTGAAAATTAGTTATATAGTAGTCAAAAACTTCTCCTTGTTCCGGAATCGTATTTGCTTTAAAAATTGCAAAAATCTTCCACTTTCCTGCATTGTCAACAGTATCAAAACGCACTACAGGATGTTTTTGACAAAATTCTACATTTTCAAATTTGAGTAAATCCGCAAACATTTGACCATCCTTCATATGATGACCGTGTAAAATTACGTTCCCGCTCCTTACACCTTCTTTACACCTTGCATCAACAGTTATGCTGCCGTATCTGGATTCCTCTTTCTTGTAATCATGCGAAAGATAAAAATCTGTATCTCCCATACGATACAATACAGGATAATCAATATTCGTATCATCAATTTTTATCCAGCCACAAATCTCAGAATTTATCTTTCGCAAATTTTCAATTTTATTTTCTTCCGTATTTGCAGAGTCTGCGTAGTAAATGTCTTTGACGCCTTGAATATTTCCTAGTGTTTTCATAGGAGATATAACAAGAAGGTCAAGCAAAGCATAGGCGCTTATCAGAAAAACTATGACACACAGTATTCTTATAAACTTTCTTATCGTAATCACCCACTTAATCTTTACAAAAACAATTCCGGAAATACAATCAGCATTCCGGATTTATTATTTTTATAGTTGTTATTCACCAAAATCTTCAAAATCATCTTTGGTTTCGGTCCCCGAAGCTTTTTTGCAGGATAATTCTTCACCGCATTTTGCACAGTAACATGATCCGATTTCGTTCGGCTGACCGCAAGATTGACACAAAACTTTATTCTTCATAGCTGCTATTTGCTTTTTGAGTTCCTCGATTTGAAGACTTAAATTGTCAATTTGAGCAATCTCGTAATTAATCGTGACATCATCTTCAATTTGTTCTTTCTTGGCTCTATACACAGCTTTTCCCAGAGTCTCATATTCATTTTTCATGTCATTTTTAAGTTCCGCCATTTTGATGTTCAGCTTGGAAACATCAACAAACTGTCCTGCTTTTTCCCCCAAAGTATCAACTGCCACCTTAGCTTTTACAAAAAAATCTTCCCATACTCCCATGTAAATCATCTCCTAATAAAATTTAAAAAGTAGCTTTTCATTTATTATATCCAAAATATAAAAAAAATACAAATATTTATTTTTATAAATCTATTTTTGTAATCCATGATTTTTATTTTTTTCAGATATCGTCTGTGCTTATTATATGTTATAGATCATTTTTTGAGTCTTTATCGCGCCTCAAAATTCACAACATAAATGATAGTTTTTTATTCTGCGTCAAAAATCCAAAACGTATAAAACAGCAAAACAAAGCAGCAAAGAAAATTAGTAAATAAGCTTTAGGTGTTAAGACGCAAAACGCTTTTATGCTAACTTTCATTATTAATTTTACGAACACTGTCAACGCTCTTTATTTTTGATATCAAACCAATTATACGCCTGAGCTGTTCGGCGTTTTCGACACTGATTTTTAATTTAAGCAGTATATTATTATCCGCCAAAACAAAGTGATTGAGCGATCTGAATTTAAGATTGTTGATTTCGAATATTTTCTGAATAAGTCCGTTAGCAGATCCTTGCCCTCCCGATGCCGTGATTTCAAGCATAACATCAAAAAGTTGATCAATTTTATTCGACCACTCTGCAGATACAATTCTGTTTTGAGTTGTATCTATGCCGTCAGTGCGCACATTTGAACAATTCGATTTATGTATTGTAATGCCATACCCTTTTGTGATGAATCCAACAATTTCGTCGCCCGGAAGCGGCAGGCAACACTTTGCCATCTTTACCGAACAACCGTCAATACTATCTACCAAGATGCTTTCGTGAATTCTTTTTTCCTTTTTTGCAATATGTTTATCTGAAATACTGTTTACAGCCGCTATTCCTTTATTCCATGCCGGATCTTTAATCTTGCGATTGTATTCACACTTAAATCTCGGCATTAATTTCCAAAGTTGTATCCCGCCATACCCTACGGCAGCATAAAAATCTTCAAAAGTTCGGCAATGATATTTGCTTATGATAGGCTTTAACAAATCTTCAAAGCTGCTTTTAGATAAAATCATGCCGTTTTTTCGGAATTCTGTTTCTACCTCCGACCTACCTTTTATTATGTTTTCTGCCCTGCATTCTTTCTTAAACCACTGTTTTATCCTACTCCTTGCTTCACCGGTCTTCACAAAGTTTAGCCAGTCCCTGGAAGGCCCTTTCGACGGATCTTTTGAAGTTATTACTTCTACAATTTCACCCGTCCTAAGCTTATGCGTAATCGGAACTATTTTTTTGTTTACTTTCGCACCTATAAGATGATTTCCAAGGTCAGTGTGAATAAAATATGCAAAATCTATTACTGTTGAACCCATAGGCAAGTTTATTACTTTTCCGCGCGGTGTTAAAACAAACAGCTCTTTCGGCACTAAATCCGATTTTATATTTCCGACAACATCCTGCATATCATTTGAATCTCTATGGTTATCAAGCAGTTTCCTTATCCATGAAAGTGTGCCCGAAAGTTTGCCGTGCTGCTCAATTGCATCAAGCTTATATTTCCAATGCGCAGCTATACCGTATTCAGCCATACGGTGCATATTCCAAGTTCGGATCTGTATCTCAAAAGGTACTCCCGTGTCGCTAAGAACAGTTGTGTGAAGCGACTGATACATATTTTGCTTGGGCATGGATATGTAATCCTTAAAACGCCTCGGAATCGGCTGAAACATATCGTGAACCATACCGAATACATTATAACACTCATCAACGCTGTTAACTATTATCCTCACAGCATACACATCATAAATCTCTTCGATGCTTTTTCCTTTTACAAACATCTTTTTGTAAATTTCGTTAACACTTTTGATGCGGCTCTCAATATATACGCTCGGGATCACAGGTTTAATCTTTTCCAAAATCAATTTTTTTATACCGGCAACAAATTTTTCTGCATCTTCCGTGCACAGAGAAAGCGCACTCAAAGCCTCTTTATAACCGACCGGGTCAAGATATTTGAGCGAACGGTCTTCAAGCTCGTCTTTTATTTTTCTGATTCCGAGTCTATGCGCAATAGGGGCAAAAACTTCCATGTTTTGAAGTGATTTTTCTATACGTTTTTTTGGCGGCATACAATCCATGGTGCGCATATTATGAAGTCTGTCGGCAAGTTTTATCATGATAACTCGTATATCGTGGAGCATCGCCAAAAGCATTTTACTTATATCTTCGGCTTGCTGTTCTTCTCTCGTGGCGGCAGACATCTTTTTTAGCTTTGTGACGCCGTCAACGAGATTGGCTATTTCTTCTCCGAATTTTTCTTCAATCTCTTCTTTTGTTACGTCGGTATCTTCAATTACGTCGTGAAGAAGCGCCGCAGCTATACACTGAGTATCCATTCCCAAATCCGCCAAAATGTATGCCTCGGAAACGGGATGTAAAATATAATCCGCACCCGAAACCCTTTTTTGAAATTTGTGGGCCTCTTTGGCCAATTTATACGCCCTTTCAATAATTCCAAAATCATAACTTCGACCGTTATTCTTCATCAAATCGATAAGCTCTTCATAAGTGTAGTAGTTACTGATCTTTTTCAATTTCTTTATCTCCTTTCTTTGAAGTTATAAATTTGTAAATTTCGGAATCTCTAAGACTTACCTTTTGCGTCACCTTATTAATGCTAATTTTATATTCTTCTGCGTTTTTGATAAATTTAATAAGGTCAAGCTCTTGCAAAATATCAATTATTATGTATGTTTTGGCAATGTTTTCGGAGTTTTTAAATACTCTTTCACTTATTATATCGGCCCTGAAATTAACAGTCGGCGCTACTTTTAAATATTTATACACCTTTACAATATCATCTCTCGAAATATTAGTAAACTTGAGTTCATCAGAATTTAAATGCCTGCCAAGCTTGATTTTTTCATAGATTTCTTTTTGATTTATAGCATTTTCAAAATTATATCCGCTAATGCGCACATCAACAACTATAATAGTTACGCTTAGCTCTCCTTTGTATGTGTTAGGCGAAAATTTTACCGCTAAATCCAAAATTTCACTTGGATAATATAAAAAATCGTTTTTAGTTTTATTGAAATAAAGCGCTTCAAAAACAAATCCATCCTTTTCAAAACAAAGCTTTATATGTTTTCCCCCGCTTATTTCTCGGACAGAAACAAATTTTGCTCCCATAATGCCGAAAACAGGCTCCGGATTGCCATGCCCAAACGGTTTTAAAATATCCAGCGCTCCAAATATTTTTGGCGTGATTTTGGAAGGATTAACACATAAATCTACCGTTAAATCGACGGGCGGAACAATCATACTCTCAGAATTTTGGATCATAGATTTTCTGAAATATTCTATGTTATGAGACTTTAAATTAAATCCGGCCGCCATATGATGTCCGCCAAATCTATCCAGAAATTCACTGCATGATTCAACTAATTTATATACTGAAAAACCGGGCACGCTTCTGCATGAGCCTATCGCCAAATCTCCGCCCTTGCTTATCAAAACACAAGGTTTACAATATTTTTCTGTAATTCTTGACGCAACAATGCCAATAACTCCGCTATGCCAATTATCCCCTACCGCAATTATAACTTTATGATATAAATTTTCAGGATTATCAAGTAAAAATTTTGTGGCTTCAGAAAAAATTCTCTCTTCTATTTCCTTTCTCAGATTATTAAACTCCATAATATTTTCACACAGTAAATCTACTTCTTCTTTGTCATTACAGGTTAAAATTTTAATGGCTGTTTCGGCACTATTCATTCGTCCGCACGCGTTTATCTTCGGAACCATACAAAATGCAATATCTACCGCATCTAATTTTCTGCCCTGCAGATTCGACGCTTTAATAAGCGCTCTTATTCCGGGTCTTGCACTATTTTCAACAAGCGATATGCCTTTTTTTACTATATTTCGAGTCAAACCTCTAAGCTCAACCGAATCTCCGATTGTTCCTACCGCTACCAAATCTAAATATTTTTCAAAATCAAAATCAGAATTCCCTGATTCCAAAGCTTTGATGAGCTCGAATGCAACCCCTACTCCCGCAAAATTTAAATCAGAAACTTTTCCTTCAAAAGGAATGTTAGGGTCGATAATAGCTTCTGCATTTGGAAGCTCTGATGGTATTTTATGATGGTCGGTAACAATTACTTTTATTCCCAGAGAATTTGCGTAATCTATTTCTCGAAGTGCAGAAATACCATTATCTACCGTAATGATTGCCTCTACACCCTCTCGGCACAGATAATCAATCGCATTATTGTTGAGCCCGTATCCGTCGCGGTCTCTCTCGGGAATATAGTAAATAACTTCCGCACCGACACTTTTTAAATATTCATACATCAAAGCCGTTGCAGTTACACCGTCAGCATCATAGTCCCCGTAGATACATATCTTTTTATTCTCGTTTATTAAACTTTTCACCGCTTCTGCGCACTGCTTTATTCCATACCAATTTTTTTGGCATGAATAATCTATATCCGAACAAATAAATTTTTTAATCTCATCTTTATCACTCACGCCCCGCGACAAAAGTATCGCAGCACTTAAAAGAGGTATGTCAAACTCTTTGGATATCTTGAAAATCTCATTTTTATCCAAAACTTTTGTTATCCAGTTCCGAAAACCCAATCTCTACACCTCTTTTTTGTCTATGATGTCTTTCACAGCTTCACTTGCAAGAATAAAACCCGCAACAGGCGGCACAAAAGATATACTGGAATTTATTCTTTTTCCGTTTTCATCGCATATGTTCGGTGTGAATTTCGGCTCTTCTTTTGAAAATACAACTTTCAAGCGATCTATTTTCATTTTACGCAGCTCTCTTCTCATAATCTTCGCAAGTGGACAATTTTTTGTTTCGTAAATATCACAAACTTCAAAATCGCAAGGGTTTAGTTTATTTGCAGTCCCCATGCTGCTTATTATCGGTATCCCCGCATCATAAGCTTTTTTTATCATTAACAGCTTCGAGCTTACCGTATCTATCGAATCGATTATGTATGAATATTTCGAAAAATCATAGTTATTACAGGTATCTTTTCCGAAAAATATATAATTTGAACGAACTTTAGCATCTTTATTAATTCTTGCAATTCGCTCTTTCATAACTTCCGCCTTTGGTCTGCCCACAGTATTATCAAGCGCCAAAAGCTGACGATTTATATTGGTTATATCAACAATATCTCCGTCAAATAAATCTATTTCTCCTATTCCCGCACGAGCAATCGCCTCAGCCGCAAATGATCCTACTCCGCCAAGTCCGAAAATCGCTACTTTTGAACCTCGAAGTCTATTAAAAGCCTCTTTGCCGATTAACATCTCGGTTCGCATAAATCTATTTTCGTTAATATTAATCTTCCTCTCTGCAAAAAAAGCCAGATAATTCAATTATCCGACCTTGAATATATGCTATATTCTAAAAATTACATCCTCTTTTTTAAAGAGTTTCATCATAACGATAATCGCTACCAATGAATAAATTATAAGCCATCCCGCAACAAATCCCACATGCAAAATATTGACAGACTTTGAAATAATTTCCTTTAAAACACACGCAACATTATACATCGGTATGCACAGCTTTACAAAATCTATGTCTATGGGACTAAGTCCGTAGGTAAAAAAAGTCGGAGCCATACAAAGCATTACAAGCGGCAAAGAATATGTCTGTGATTCTTTATAGGACTTTGAATAAATGCTGATTGTAAGATTGACCGATGCAAAAAATAATGATACACAAAGCGTCACCAATACTAAGCACATTCCATCAAAAAAATTAATCTGCGAAGGTCTGCCCCAAAACATGAATTTCATATACGCAATAAGACCTATGACAGCACAAAATCCGCCCATTGCACCCATTGCAGTGGTCGCAAAAAGTTTGCCCAAAACTATCGATACTCTGTTCGCGCCCGTAGAAAGCAAAGATTCAAGTGTTCCACGCTCTTTTTCGCCAACTCCCAGTTCACTCGCCGTGCCCATCGAAGAAGTACCGCAATAAAGAACAAGCATCGTCGGTACCAAAAGAACAAAACAAATTAAATTTATGTTCTCTCCCAAATCAAATTCATCGTCGTATTGGTCTGCCAGCTGAGCATCTACGTCAACGTTCAAAAATTCATAAAGCTCGTCGGTGCTGCTTATATTTTCATCTTTGGCAGCCGCAACAAGTCTCTCAAAACTGTTTTCATACTTAGAAATAAGCGATCTCGCAGCAGTACTGCTCATATCAGTTTCGTCATACTGATATTTTACAAAATCATCCAATTTCCATCCGTCAGAATCTAAAATTGCTTTGTCAAGCTCGGAATTTACATCAACATACACTTCAATTTCTCCGGAATTAATAGCCTTTTTTGAGTCTTGAACATCAACTATAACGGCCTGGCTTTGCGCACTGCAAAACCTATAAAAAGCATTATTTTTATCGCTAAATGCCATTTTTATGCTCATGCTCACGGGCGAACCGGGAATAAAAGAACTTAGAGAAAAATTTATTGCAAAAAGTATGCCCGGAACCAATAAAAGCGGTAACAAAAGTCCAAAAACGAATGTTCGTGTATCTCTTACTATGCATTTCATTTCCTTTAAAAAAATCATAATCGCTTGCTTAAACATCTTCTTCACCACCACAAACAAGATTAAAAAGTATGCTGTTTATTTCGCGTTCGGAATATTTTTTTCTGTATTCCTCGATCACAAAGGTCTTCACTATTCTGCCTTTATGTATTACCACCATACGATCAGAATAATTTTTTATATTCTCCATTGAGTGACTTGAGAAAATTATGCTTTTTCCTTCGGATTTACATGTTTCCATAAAATCAAATATAGTTTTTGCAGCTTTAAAATCAAGCCCTGAATCAGGCTCATCAAACAGCATTACGCAAGGGTCGTGTATGATGGATCTTGCAATTGCAACCTTTTGCTTCATTCCTTTTGATAATGCTCCGACTTGTTTGTTTTGATACTGCGAAAATGAAAATCTCTCAGCAAGTTCGTCAACGCGCTCTCTCACTTTCTTCGGACTCATACCGTTTAATCTTGCAAAATATTCAAGATTTTCTCTGGCCGTTAGTCTTTCATAAAGTCCTACCTCACTGCCAAATAAAATACCTATATTCTTGCGCACTTCATCGGGATTTTTAAGCAAATCAAAACCGTTAATCTCGGCATTGCCCTCGCACGGAATAAGCATTGTACTCAAAACCCTGAGAAGTGTGGATTTTCCCGCACCGTTTTCACCAAGAAGTCCCACAATTTCACCATCGCCGACTTCAAAACTGACTTTATCGAGTGCAAGTGTCTTTGCAAACCTTTTTGAGATATTCTTTATCTTAATCATTTCACCGCTCCTCCCACCAAAATTAAAAAATTTATATATTTTTTATTATAAAAGATTTTGAATATTAATTCAAGATCCATACGATTTTTTTACACACATAAAACCAAAACTATTTATGCATAATATATAAATATGATATAATGAAACAGTATAATGGATGTTAGTATTATTTATTTCAAAAAAGGAGAAACCTAAATGAAGTTTGAAATTAAGTCTGAATATACTCCCACAGGCGATCAGCCGAAAGCAATAAATTCTATCGTGGATGGAATCAAAAAAGGAAACAAAGAACAAACACTCCTAGGTGTGACGGGATCGGGAAAAACGTTTACAATGGCAAATATAATTGAAAAAGTACAAAAACCAACTCTGGTTCTTGCCCACAATAAAACTTTGGCCGCTCAGCTTTGCTCGGAATTCAAAACGTTTTTTCCAAATAATGCTGTTGAATATTTTGTGTCTTACTACGATTACTATCAGCCTGAATCCTATATCGCCTCCACCGACACATATATCGAGAAGGATTCCTCTATAAATGACGAAATAGATAAGCTCAGACATTCGGCTACTTCTGCGCTTTCCGAACGTGAAGATGTCATTATAGTTTCAAGCGTTTCTTGTATATACAGCTTGGGAAGTCCGATTGACTATAAAACTATGGTTATTTCTCTGCGCCCCGAAACCACAAAAAACAGAGATGATTTAATCCGTAAACTGACGGAACTCCAATATGAGCGAAATGATGTTAATCTTACCAGAAATAAATTTAGAGTCCGCGGCGATGTTGTGGAGATTTTTCCCGCAGCTTCTTCAAATTCGATTGTAAGAGTTGAATTTTTCGGCGATTATATAGAGCGTCTCAGCGAAGTTGACCCCGTCACCGGAGAAGTCAGAGCACTTTTAAAACATGCCGCAATTTATCCCGCTTCGCACTACATCGTGCCTAAAGAAAAACTGCAGTCGGCAATCAAAGAACTAAAAAAAGAAGCCGACGAACGCGCAAAATATTTTCGTGAAAACGGCAAATTGATCGAAGCACAAAGAATCACCGAAAGAGTTAATTATGATACCGAAATGCTCAGTGAAATCGGTTTTTGCAAGGGTATTGAAAATTATTCGCGAGTCCTTTCGGGCAGAGCTCCCGGCAGTATGCCCTTTACGTTATTCGACTACTTCCCAAAAGATTTTTTGATGTTCATAGATGAATCTCACGTTACCTTGCCGCAAGTGCGAGCTATGTATGCAGGAGACAGATCACGAAAAGAAAATTTAATAAATTATGGTTTCAGACTCCCATCGGCTTACGACAACAGACCTATGAATTTTGATGAATTTTATTCGAAAATTAATCAAGTTGTGTTTGTGAGCGCAACTCCCGGAGATTTCGAACTCGAAAAAAGTCAAAATGTAACAGAACAAGTAATACGTCCGACCGGACTGTTGGATCCTGAAATTTTCGTCAGACCCACAAAAGATCAAATAGATGATTTAATCGGAGAAATAAATAAGCGCTCGAAAATAGGCGAAAGAGTTCTTGTTACAACTTTAACAAAAAAAATGGCGGAAGATTTAACAACTTATTTGAAAGATGTCGGAATAAAAGTAACCTATATGCACAGCGATATAGATACAATCGAACGCATGCAGATAGTTCGTGATTTACGTCTTGGAAATGTCGACGTTTTGGTAGGCATAAATTTACTCCGAGAAGGACTTGATATCCCCGAAGTTTCACTTGTTGCTATACTCGATGCAGACAAAGAAGGATTTTTACGTTCGGAAAGATCTCTGATACAAACTATAGGTCGCGCTGCCAGAAACGCAAACGGAAAAGTCATTATGTATGCTGACGATATTACACCTTCGATGGAATCAGCCATAAAGGAAACTCAAAGACGCCGAAAAATCCAAAATGAATACAATCTAAAACACGGTATTACTCCAAAAACTATTATTAAAAAAGTAAACGATATATTGGAAATCTCTGAAAAAGATATAAAAAATAAAAAAGAAAATTATAAAAAACTCTCAAAAGCCGAAAAAGATAAACTGATAAAGAATCTTACCAAAGAAATGAAACTCGCTGCACAAATGCTCGAATTTGAACATGCCGCGTTCTTGAGAGACGAAATTCAAAAATTGAGATAAAATATTGACATTTTTCTAAATATCTGTATAATTTACAGATATTTAGAAACCATAAGAAAGGTGATTAAAAAATATGAATATCAAAAAATTTGCGGCTAAGACTTTGCTGATTTTTACATTCGGAATCCTTCTCCCGGCAACTCCGGTTAGCGCAGACATCTATACCAGAAATAAAATACCTGAAAAAATAAAAAATCAAATTGAAAAAATAGTGGATACTCCATCTAATCTGGACGGATTTTCAAGCTTTAGGCGCAAAACCAGACAAGAACGTATCGAAGATAATATTAAATGGTATAAAAAGCACTTCAAGGTAAACCAAGAATATACAAGATACGGACTGGATATAAAAAATTACCGAAATCAAGACGACTATATGACCGGGTCCGAACTTAAACTTTTATCGGTACATCACGGGAATGTGAGTCCTTTAAAAAACAGAAAACTTTTGGCCGATAAATTGACGTTTGACGAAAAAACAAGAAAATACTACCCCGAAAATTTGGCGGACGTTTACTTTGCGTTCAAGGGAGAAAATATAATTCCCAGAAAAAATACTTTGATAAAAAAATATAAAAAAACATTCTCTGCACTCAAATCGTTAGATAACGGTACTTATTTTGTAAAAGAATTATCCGGACTATGCGGTAATAATGCAATGATAATTAACAAAACAGATAACGATATGACATTCCGACATGTTACCAAGGGAAAAATAACTAAAGACGAATTCAAAAATATCACCGGCAAAAGAATTTTCTTTGTGCAAAAATATGTGGAAAATCACGAAAAATCAAAAAATTGAGTCCTGTAGCCCTGAGTACCGTGAGAATCGTAACTACTCGGTTTAATACCGATGTACATATACTCAGCAGCGATTTACGAGTAGGCTGCAGTGAAAATTCTATAGTTGATAACTTTGCAAAAGAAGGCGCTGTCGTACACGTTGATGAAAAAACCGGCAGACTGGATGGTTATGCGTTTCGTAAACATAAAAAAATTATGGACAAACATCCCATTTCCAACATAAAATTTAAAAATTATAAGCTGCCGTTTTGGAACGAATCAATCGATCTTGTAAAGAAATTACATAATATTTTTCCTGAATTCAGCTCAATCGGTTGGGATATCGCAATAACACAAAACGGACCGGTAGTCATTGAAGGAAACTGCTGCTGGGATTATACAATCCCTCAAACCACAACGGGCGGCTTGCGAAAGCGTTGGGAACAACTTAAAAAAATTTAAAATATTGTTTTTTTAAAATTATATACCCAAGAAAACAGTAAAAGAGTATAATTGATTCTGCAGTTGTGCAGAATTATAATATATTCTTTTGCTGTTAAAATTTTTTAAGAAGGTGATAAAGTGAACGAAAATATAATAATTAAAGGTGCGAAAGAACATAATCTTAAAAACGTGAATTTAACAGTGCCGAGAAATAAATTCGTAGTTTTTACAGGGTTATCCGGTTCGGGAAAATCTTCGCTTGCGTTTGATACAATATATGCCGAAGGTCAGCGCAGATATATGGAATCTTTGTCATCTTATGCAAGACAATTTTTAGGTCAGATGAACAAACCGGATGTCGAAAGCATAGAAGGTCTTTCTCCGTCTATATCGATCGACCAAAAAACCACATCCAAAAATCCGCGGTCAACCGTCGGCACCGTTACAGAAATATATGATTATCTGCGTCTGCTTTATGCAAGAATCGGCGTACCTCACTGCCCTATATGCGGCCGCGAAATTACAAGTCAGTCCGTGGATCAAATCGTAGATAAAATTATGGATCTGGGTGAGGGCACTAAAATACAAATTCTCGCCCCTATTGCCAGCGGTAAAAAAGGCACACACGCCAAAGAACTTGAAAACGCCAAAAAAAACGGATTCGTAAGAGCCAGAATTAATGGCGAAATTCATGATTTGAGCGAAAAAATAGTGCTTTCCAAAAATCAGAAACACAGTATTGAAATCGTTGTTGACAGAATCGTCATAAATAAAAACGAACGCTCACGAATATCCGATGCCGTGGAGATCGCTTCCGATACCTCAAACGGTATAATTGTCGTAAACGTGAATATGGAAAAAGATATAATTTTTTCTAAAAACTTTGCGTGCCCCAAACATAATATCGCCGTTGGAGAACTTGCGCCCAGAATGTTTTCTTTTAATAGTCCGTTTGGAGCGTGTAAAAAATGTACCGGTCTTGGCATATTTATGAAAATTGACCCCAATTTGATTATTCCCGATGATTCAAAATCAATAAGTGAAGGCGGTATTAAAGGCGGAGGCTGGTCTATGGAAGGCAATTCTATAGCTAATATGTACTATACTGCCATTGCAAAGAAATATAAATTTTCTCTCGATACACCAATTCGTGAATTACCTAAAAATATTTTGGATATCATTCTTTATGGCACCAAGGGCGAAACACTTGAACTTGTACGTGAAACCGCATATGGAAAAACAACATACAAAAATAAGTTTGAGGGCATAATTACAAATCTTGAAAGACGATTCAGAGATACCAAAAGCGCATGGATTAAACAGGAAATAGAAACTTTTATGAACGAGATACCTTGCGATGAATGCAAAGGAAAAAGATTATCTCCTGTTTCTCTTTCGGTTACGATCGGTAATAAAAACATCTCCGAGGTTTGTGATATGCCTGTAAATAAAATTTTGGAATTTATAAATTCTTTAAGTCTCGACCCAAAAAGCAAGACTATTGCTCAGCCTATCTTGAAAGAAATCAGAAACAGACTTAGTTTTTTGAAAAATGTAGGTCTTGAATACTTGACTCTCTCAAGATCTGCCGGAACACTTTCGGGCGGAGAAAGCCAAAGAATACGTCTGGCTACTCAAATAGGCTCATCACTTATGGGCGTTCTCTACGTATTGGACGAACCTAGTATTGGGCTTCATCAGCGTGATAATGATAAACTCCTCGGTGCACTAAA
>CALWJB010000096.1 GCA_944380895.1 uncultured Clostridia bacterium
TTTCCCGTTACGAACCACTTTGCTAAGAGGAGTTGCAAGTTTTTTGAGTGACTCGATTTCTTTTTCGGCTTTGTTTTCTTGAAAAATACCTATAAAGGTGTTTATTATTACAATGGAAATGATTATCAAAGAATCCGAATAATTCACATCGTTTCTAAGAAATGACGTAACAAGTGAAATTATGGCCGCAAAAATCAAAGTAATTATCATAAAATCAGAAAACTGAGCGAATAATTTTTTAAAAAAGCCTCTTTTTTTTGTTTGAGAGATACTGTTTTCGCCATATTTGATTAATCGTAAGTTAGCCTCGGCATCATCAAGCCCGGCGTTTGGATTTACGTTTTGCTTTGCTAAAATTTCCTTTGCGCTCATTTTATGCCACTGCATTGATTCATCTCCGTTTTTTGTAATCTTTTATAAGTATATATGAAAAAATTTTTATATATTCTTAATTGTGGGTCTTTAAAAAATTTTTGATATGTGTTAGAATATGACCGTAAAAAAATCAATTTAGATTGGAGAGTTTAAATATGGAACATATCAAAACCATCAATAAGGCGGATTTTAAAAAGAGCATAACAGGTACAGGCTGCGGGGAATGCCAAGTTTCTTGTCAAACAGCGTCAAAAGTTGATAACACGGTAATTAATCAAAAATGCGAAAAATCTAAAAAATAACGGTTGATTCAAAAATAGTGTAAAATGGCGTTATCTTTTGGTTTTCCCCGAAAGATAACGTTTTGACGTAAATTATTATGAAATGTTTGAAAAGGCGGTAAAATTGCGTTCGGCAGATTAAAAATCTAATTATATGCGCATGAGGTGTTTATGGTACATAAATATAAATTCAGAGATACTAATTTCGTAATTGACGGAAACAGTGGAGCGATTCATATTGTTGACGATATAAGCTACGATATATTAGATTGTCTGGATGGGAATTTTTTTGATTATACGGAGAACTATATAGTTAAAAAACTTGCTGATAAATATAGTAAAGAAAAAATAAAAGAGGCATATGGCGAAATTTTTAAAATATATGAGAGCGGAAAACTTTTTTCAAGTGATACGCATGAAAATTTGGCAACAGAAGAAAATTTAAATTCTCCGGTCAAAGCTCTTTGCTTGAACGTAGCGCATGACTGCAATATGCAGTGTAAATATTGTTTTGCGTCAAAGGGCGATTTTGGTTGTGGTCGTGAATTGATGTCTTTGGAAACAGCAAAAAAAGCGATTGATTTTGTTGTTCAAAATTCAGGTAGTATTCGTAATCTTGAAATAGATTTTTTCGGCGGAGAGCCTCTTATGAATTTTGAAGTTGTGAAAGAGGCCGTAAAATATGCAAGGAGCTTGGAAAAGGAGTACGATAAAAATTTTAGATTTACGATAACTACGAACGGGATTTTGCTCGATGACGATAAAATTGATTTTATAAATAAAGAAATGTTTGATATAGTACTTTCTCTTGACGGCCGCAGAGAGATAAATGATAAATACCGTGTAACGCGTGGTGGGGTAGGGACATATGATGTTGTTGTTCCTAGATTTCAGAAATTAGTTGCAAAAAGAGGAAATAAAAATTATTATGTCCGCGGCACATACGCAAAAGATAATATAAAATTCAGTGATGATGTACTACATATATATGATCTCGGATTTAAGCATATTTCGATGGAACCGGCGCTTTGCGGAGATAAATTCGAGAGCTCGATAACTGAAGAGTGTTTGGATGAAGTTTTAAAAGAGCAGGAGAATCTTTGCAATAAGCTCATCGACATGAATCTTAGCGGTAGAGATGTTGATTTTTTTAATTTCAGTATCGATATTAATGAAGGTCCGTGTATTTTAAAACGTCTGAAAGGATGTGGCTGCGGCAATGATTATGTAGCGGTTACGCCCAACGGTGATATATATTCGTGTCATCAGGTTGTGGGAGAAGAGAAATTTAAAATGGGGAACATTAATAGCGGTACATTCGATAAGAAGCGGAAGAAACCCTTTTTGAATACGACGATATATCATAAAGAAAAGTGTCGTGAGTGCTGGGCAAAATTTTATTGTAGCGGTGGATGTACGGCAAAAAATTATTTTAACTGCGGAAGTATCATGGATCCATACGATTTAGCTTGTAGAATGCAAAAGAAGAAGATAGAATGCGCAGTGGCGTATCAATTTTATATAAATCAAAATTATTAATTGTAATTTTTTATGATTAATTTATAAAATCAAAAAATGATAATGCTTGGATTTATCACATATAGTGTTTATTTGAGAATTCTCATATCGAAATAGCAAAATCATACAAATATATGAACGGTTAAGGTATTATTGCTGAGAAGTTTGATGAAAACTTTAATGAAGTCACATGATATAGATTAAGTTGAGCGTTGTAATAAATATTTTTTAATTTGGCGATTTTAAATTAATAAATTTTATAATTATTGAATATTTTGAGTAAATACTGGATTTGTGCGGTTTAGGCGCAGAAATTATTTTTCACACAGACGTCAATATCGATAGATAGATGAAGCCGTTTTGATATTTTCAAAAAATTTTGCATAATCAATAAATTTTTCAAAAAAATGAGATTTTAATTTTAACTCAAAAAATTAAGCAATTTAAAAATAACGCTTGACAAATTTTTTATTTGATGATATTATTTGTGTTGTCGGAGAGAGCTAGATTGCTTTCGACATCAGGGGGCTTTATCCCGGTGGAGATTTTTTTGAAGGATTAAGGTTCCGGGAGCATAGCTCAGTTGGTTAGAGCACTTGCCCTACAAGCAAGGGGTCACAGGTTCGAGTCCTGTTGTTCCCACCACATATTAGATGGCCCGGTAGTTCAGTTGGTTAGAACGCTAGCCTGTCACGCTAGAGGTCGACGGTTCGAGCCCGTTCCGGGTCGCCATTTATTCTTAGATGTGGAATATATTTGAAGTTTGGTTAGTATTAGTTAATAATGAAGTTGTAAATTTAAGATGCCTCTGTAGCTCAGTTGGTAGAGCAAAGGACTGAAAATCCTTGTGTCGGTGGTTCGATTCCACCCGGAGGCACCACGGTGCGGATGTAGCTCATCTGGTAGAGCGCCACCTTGCCAAGGTGGAGGTAGCGGGTTCGAGCCCCGTCATCCGCTCCAATTTGTACTCTAATTTATGGCGCTATAGCCAAGTGGTAAGGCCGAGGTCTGCAAAACCTCTATCCCCAGTTCGAATCTGGGTGGCGCCTCCAGTTCAATTTTATATCGTTGTATTTGCCGTGCGATGTATGAATTTTGGGTTTATATATGGCATGGCAATATTTTATATCTTTGTGTTCACGGGTGAAAGAATGCTTTTAAACATTGGATTTGGAAATTTTGTTTCGAGCGATAAAATAGTTGCAATTTTGAGTGCGGATTCGTCGCCGGTCAAGCGTCTTACGCGCACGGCTAAGAGTAGTAATAGTTTGATTGACGCCACTTGTGGCAGAAAAACTCAGTCAGTTTTGGTCATGGATAGCGATCATGTTGTTTTGTCGGCACTCAGTTCAGATGTTATTTCTTCCAAATATCAGCAAACCGGATAAATTTATTTTGAAATTGAAAGGGGCATTTGAATGGCAAGTCGCGGTATTTTGATTGTGCTTTCCGGTCCTTCCGGAACAGGAAAAGATTCGATATTAAAAGAGCTTAGGAATTTGCGAAATGATTTTGAGATTTCTGTTTCTTGCACTACTAGAGGTCCACGTTCGGGAGAGGTCAACGGTAAAGATTATTATTTTTTGACAAAATCCGAATTTATGGACAAGGTAGATTCAGGAGATATGTTGGAATGGGCCACATTTTGTGGCAATTATTATGGCACTCCCAAGCATGAACTTGAAAATCGTTTAAACGAGGGTCTAAACATCATATTGGAGATAGAGGTCAAGGGTGCCGAGCAGGTCATGAAAAATTCATCAGAGGCTGTGAGTATTTTTGTTTTGCCGCCTTCGGTTCAGATTTTGAAACAGCGACTGAAAAATAGAGGATTAGATTCCGATGAAGCCATAGAAATGCGAACGCGTGAAGCCGAAAGAGAGGTTGCGCTTGCCAAAAATTATGATTATGTTGTTGTAAATGACAATTTAAAAGAGTGCGCAAATGATATATCAAAGATAATAGATTCTGAAAAATTAAGAGCAATTCATAGAAAAAATATTATTAAAGAGGTTTTGAATAATGAGAGTGTTGTCAGTAGATGATATGTTAAATGGAAAAGCCAATAAATATCCTTTGGCAGTTGCCGTGGCCAAAAGAGCCCGGCAGATAACAGATGAAGCACTTCTTCATGGGAAAATTTTGGAAGAAAAAGCCGTAAATATTGCAACCAAACAATTTAAACAGCATAAATATAGGATAATAGAGCCTGATTGATTGATAAATGTTTTAAAGTCAATATGCAATTGATTTATGTATACATGCAATAAATTATGGTGAATTATTATGAGAAATATAATTTTAAAAGTAGCGCTGGAGAAAATTTCTTACAGTGCCGATGTGCTTTATAGTTATGTTGCGAATGATGAGATTAATTTTGAGGTGGGGCAGAGGGTAATTGTTCCATTTGGCAAAGGTAACTCAAGGAGACGCGGCATAATTTTGGGTTTTGAAGAAAATTCTGATTGTGAGAATTTAAAAGAAATTTTTGCCATTATTGATAAGGTTTCACTAATAAAAAGTGACATGATTGATCTTATAAAATGGATGAAAAATAAATATTTTTGTACATATTATGATGTTGTTCGCCTAATTTTTCCGGCGGGTTCGGGAGGAAATCTGGATAATATACGGTATAAAATTAATTTTGATACAGAAAAAAAACAAATGAATGATAGCGAAAAAATTTTTTTGAATTTGATGAAAGATCTAAGAGATAATCCCGTAAGCCTTAAAAAAATTTCTTCGTTAAAATTTCCAAATTATAATAAAATAATATCATGTTTTATTAGTAAGGGAATATTTCATGAAATATCAGAAATAGACAAAACTGTTGGTCAAAGGGGTATAAATGTATATAATATTTCGGAAAAATTTACAGATTTTTGTTTTTTAAAAAGGGAATCTCAAAAGAAAGTTTGTGAATATATTGCCAAAAATCCAAATTCAAATATAAAAGAAATTAGCTATTATACAGGTGTTAGTGCAAGCACTGTAAATAATCTTGTTAAAAAGGGAATTTTAAAATCGAAAAAAATTATAGAGTATAAAAGTCCAAAAGATTTTTTTGAATGTACAAATAGTTATACACCAAAGAAAATTATTTTAAATGATGAACAAAAAACTGCTTATAATAGTATTATTTATAATAAATCGAAACAAAAAACAGTCTCTCTTCTTTATGGAGTAACAGGAAGCGGAAAAACATCGGTTTTACTCAAAGCCATTGATAAGACTTTGGCAAGTGGTAAAAACGCTATTTTTATGGTTCCGGAAATTGCACTTACTTCTCAGCTTGTCAGTTTATTCAAAGCAAGGTACGGTGAACGTACCGCCGTGATTCACAGTGGACTGACGGATTGGCAAAGATACGATATTTGGGAAAAAATCAGGTTGGGAAAGATAGACGTTGTTGTTGGAACTCGAAGTGCGATTTTTGTGCCACTTAGTGATATTGGTTTGATTGTGATTGACGAAGAACACGAATTTACATATAAATCTGAGTTTCCGCCCATGTATGATACCAGGGAAGTTGCTGTTTACCGTGCAAAAAAATGGGGAGGACATGTTGTTCTTTCGTCTGCTACGCCTTCGATAGAGAGTTATCATGCTGCTCTTAGTGGTCGGTATAATCTTTGCGAATTAAAAAACAGATATAAAAATTTGCGTTTACCAAGCACAGAAATTGTGGATATGAATGCAAATTCGGAGGAAAACGGAAAAACTTTATTTAGCTGTCGTCTTATCGAATCTCTTAAGGACACCATAATTCGAGGCAATCAAGCTATACTTCTTATTAACAGACGTGGTTTCAATTCATTTTTAAAGTGCTCTAAATGTTCAAAAGTTGCTATGTGCCCAAATTGTAGTGTTTCTCTCAGTTATCATAAAGCGAATAATAGGCTTATGTGCCACTACTGCGGTTATTCGGTTGAAAACACGAATACATGTTTGTTTTGCAAAGAAAAGACTTTGGTTTATTTTGGGGCCGGTACGCAAAAGATAGAATCTGTTTTGTCGGAGAAATTACCGGAAGCCAAAATTTTAAGAATTGACTCCGACGTAAAAAATTGCAAAAAATCTCTAAGTGAAAGCATCAAAAACTTTCGTGAAGGCGGATATGATATTTTAATCGGCACTCAGATGGTTGCGAAAGGATTTAACTTTCCAAAGGTAATGCTTGTGGGTATTATTTCTGTGGACAATTTTCTGTATGACAGTGATTTTAGGAGTTCCGAAAAAATTTTTTCGCTTATTACGCAAGTTATCG
>CALWJB010000097.1 GCA_944380895.1 uncultured Clostridia bacterium
AGATATCAATCTTTCAGAAGATGACATCGAGCTCTACGGAAAATATAAAGCTAAAATAAACGACTCGGCTTTTGAAAAAACAAAAAATTTGCAAAACGGAAAGCTTATTCTCGTTACAGCCATCAATCCCACTCCCGCAGGCGAAGGAAAAACCACTGTAACAATAGGTCTTGGTCAAGCCATGAACAAAATTGGCAAGAAAACTGTAATAGCGCTCAGAGAACCTTCTATGGGTCCCGTGTTCGGGATAAAAGGAGGCGCAACGGGCGGAGGATATTCTCAGGCGCTGCCTATGGAAGATATAAACCTTCACTTCACGGGCGATATGCATGCCATAACGTCAGCAAATAATTTGCTCTGCGCTATGCTGGACAATCATATACATCAGGGTAATAATCTGAAAATAGACCCTAGAAGAGTTTTAATCACTCGCTGCATTGACACAAACGATCGTGCCCTTAGAAACGCTGTCATAGGTTTGGGCGGAGCGAAAAACGGTATTCCAAGAGAAGATAAATTTGTCATAACCGTTGCGACCGAAGTGATGGCGATACTTTGTCTGGCATCGGATCTAAACGATTTAAAAATAAGGCTCGGAAATATTTTGGTTGCGTACACCTATGACGAAAAACCTATATATGCTAAAGATTTAAAAGCCGAGGGGGCCATGGCAACGATACTAAAAGATGCAATAAAGCCAAATTTAGTACAAACTACCGAAGGAAATCCAATAATAATGCATGGTGGTCCTTTCGCTAACATTGCACATGGATGCAACTCTGTTCGAGCGACAAAACTTGCTCTCAAACTAGGAGATTACTGCATAACAGAGGCGGGATTCGGTGCAGATTTGGGTGCTGAAAAATTCCTGGATATCAAATGTCAAAAAGCCAATTTACAACCGTCATGCATAGTCATTGTGGCCACAGTTAGAGCACTAAAATATAATGGCGGAGAAAAAATTGAAAACTTAAAATCAGAAAATGCAGAAGCCCTGAAAAAAGGAATTTGCAATCTGGGAGTACACATTTCTAATATGAGAAATTATGGCGTACCGATTTTAGTTGCTCTCAACCAATTTGAAACTGATACACCACGTGAAATTGGGATAGTAAAAAAATTCTCAGAGAGTATGAAATGTGACTTTTCTGTTTGTAAAATTCATTCAGAAGGAGGTGCGGGTGGAACTGAACTTGCAAATAAAGTTATAGAAGCTTGTGAAAAAAATTCTTGTTTTTCCCCCATTTACGATATTAATGCACCTATTAAAGAAAAAATAGCCATAATAGCGCATAACATTTACCACGCTTCAAATGCAATATACTCTCCCGAAGCCGAAAACGGAATACGTGAAATTGAAAAACTTGGAAGAAGTAATTTGCCGATTTGTATCGCAAAAACTCAGTATTCAATTTCTGATGATCCCAGGAAATTAGGTGCTCCTAAAAATTTTGAAATAAACATCAAGGATATTTATCTTTCTAACGGTGCAGAATTTATAGTAGTCATTGCGGGAAGTATACTCCGTATGCCGGGATTGCCTAAAACACCGGCTGCTGAATGTATAGACGTGGATGGTCACGGAAAAATCTCAGGACTTTTCTAATATTTTAAATTATCGATTCAGAATATATATCATATTTTTATGATTTTGAATTTTGTTATTTTTTATAAAAGATTATCTTAGATTAAAACACAATAAATCTAAAAAATTATTAAAAATTCCTAATTGCCATATCTTAATAGTTGTATATTGTTTTAAAGATAAAGCTATATATAACATTCGATTTTCTATAATTTTTGCATTTTAAAATATCAAAAATTTAAGAATTATTTATAAAAATAAGTATAATATTCATCCGAATCTAAAAGAGATAATTTTAAATGTCATCACAAAACTATAAAAAATTTTTATTCGTCAAAAACGCGAATCTTTTAGATATAAATTCCAATTTTTATACAAATAATTTTTAAAAAATAAAATTTTATACGTAAAATAATAATATTTTTGTTATTATAGTTTTGATTTTATTATAAAATAGAAATAATTGAAATACCCTTAAATATATATAAATTTAGGGGGAATGTGTTATGACTATTAACATAGCAATATATAGTAGAAAATCTTGTATAACAGACACAGGAGAATCAATTCAAAATCAGATAAATATATGTAAAGAGTATATATTTAATCATATAGATAAACCGCAAAATTGCAATTTGACAATTTATACAGATGAAGGATTTTCAGCAAAAAATATAGATAGACCCGAATTTAAAAAAATGATAAAAGATGCCGAAAACAAAAATTTTTCATATATAATTTGTTATAAATTAGACAGAATAAGCCGAAATATTAGCGATTTTTCTAAGCTCATAGAAAAATTCAATAAAATGAATATATCATTTGTTTGTGTAAAAGAACAATTTGACACATCAGTTCCAATGGGGCGAGCTATGATGTATATCGCATCGGTTTTTGCGCAGCTTGAGCGTGAAACAATCGCCGAGCGTGTTAGGGATAATATGATAATGCTATCTAAACACGGACAATGGCTGGGCGGAACCACACCACTGGGATTAAAATCGTGCAAAATGTATATTAAAGATTTTAAATTAAATTCAAAATATAAATTTTATCTAAATACGGATACTAAAGAAATACAAATTGTTGAAAAAATTTATTCAAAATTTTTAGAATGTCATTCATTAACAAAAACTAAACAATATTTAGATAATTTAAACATAAAATCAAGATTGGGTAAAAAATTTTCAATTCCTAGCATCAAAAAAATTTTAACAAATCCTGTTTATTGTTCGGCGGATGACTATGCAAGAAATTATTTTGAAAAAATTGGAGCAAATGTATGTTTTAGAAAAGCGGAATGCGATTCTTCAGTGGGAATAATTTCATACAACAAAAGAAATTATCGTGAAAATAACGGAAAAATAAATTCAATTACAAATTGGATAATAGCTCTAGGATCCCATAAAAGTATTATAAATGGCGAAAAATGGGTAAAAATAAATAAAATAATAAATTTTTCTAAAAAATATGGGTACAAAAAAATAAATCCTTTATTACACAATAAAATTATATGCAAAATTTGCAACTCTAAGATGATGCAAAAATGTAGAGCAGATAAGATTAATTACGATTATATATGTGCATCAAAAATTTATAAATTAAACAAAAAATGTAAATGTAATAACTTAAATGGGATTTATATAGATAAATTAATATTTTATCAAACAATTATGGCGGGACTTAAAAACAATCCCTTTTTTATTAAAAAAATATCCGCTTTAAAAAACGGACTATCGAAAAATTTCAATGCTGATATCTCACAAAAATCTACTTTTGAAGCTTCTATAATAATTAAAAATATTAATAAAAAATCACAAATATTATTTATAACAAACACTATAGATTGTGTATTTTGGGATAACGCGAAATTAAATATTAAATTAAAAAATTGCAATCAATAAACTGCGCTTTTCCGCTATTAATTGCAATCATATCAATGTTTTTCATAAATTTATCAACATCCGTTTCCAGTTTTATGTTTTCATCAATTATATTAACATGTACTATAATTTTAGGACTTCTTACTACATTTTTTGTGTCCAAACTACTATCATTTACTCTCCTCAAAGGCTTACCATCTTCATTTATATTAGAACTCCCACCATATAGAAAACCTCAATTGGGCAAAATACTTATAAGATCGGTTATGGATAGAACTATTTTTGTGCTAGGTAGAGCAATTTCAGTGGCTGCTCCCGCCGGACTTTTGATATGGTTTATGGCAAACATAAAAATTAATAATACAAGTATACTTTTCTATTTCTCTAATTTTTTGGATCCTTTCGCTAAAATTATAGGTTTAGACGGCGTAATATTAATGGCATTTTTGTTGGGATTCCCGGCAAATGAAATCGTACTTCCGATAATTATCATGAGCTACATGTGTAAAGGAACAATCCTTGATTTTGAATCATTTTGGACACTAAAAGCACTACTCATATCCAATGGATGGACGTATAAAACTGCAATATGTGTAATACTTTTCTCAGTTATGCACTTTCCGTGTGGAACAACATGTTTAACAATAAAAAAAGAAACGGGTAGCATAAAGTGGACCGCTCTTTCATTCATAGTCCCTACAATTATAGGGTTAATTGCATGCTTTGTAGCATCTAAAACTACAGATTTTATATCATATTTACAATCTGTTATAAACTTCTAAAGATTTAAAATTAGTATCCAAGTGATATTTTGCATATTTTTCCGAAAGATTTGATAAAATTTTTAGCGCATTATCTGAAAGTTCAAACGAAAAAATTTTTTCTAACGGAGAATAAATTATATGTCTTAAAGCGTATAATACGCCTCTCGTTATATGAACCGCATACATACCACTTTCAACTGAAAAACAATCATCACAAATTATTTTTCCACTATCTATCGAAAAAACCATACTATTTGCATCGTATTTTCCACATTTACAACAATAAATTAGATTCGGCATATAACCACATAGCGAAAGTGCCTTCATTTCAAAAATTATTTTTATCAGCTTTAAATTTTTGATATTCTTAGAAATATAAAAAACCGAATTTAAAAAAAGCTTCAAAAAATCTTTAGAAACTGTACTTTCAGGTCTTAAACTAATGCACAGTTCACAAAAATACTGGCAAATTGCAAGTGATTTCAAATCATCTTTTATCCCCCAAAAAATATTTAAAATATCAAATTCATCCACATTATAGTATTCTTTATTTTTAAACAAAACAAATCTGCAATACATAAGAACATGAAGTACGGAAAATTTATTAGTTTTTCCCAAATTTTCACGCCCGGCAATGGCAGTAATAATTCCAAGATCATCCGTCAGCACCTGTAAAAGGCGCTTTCCTGTACTAAGCTCCACTGCCTTTATTATTATTCCATTTACTTCCATCTTCACAAAAGACACCACGATTCTCAGGCAAAATCTTCTGATTAATACCATTTTTTTCGGCATCAATCTTATATCTATATTTTAGATAATCGTAAACACTTCCAGTAGAAGCAAATTTCTTCCACCCAGTATCATCTAGCGAAAATTCTCCAGACATATCCCATTACCTCCATCATTTTTAATGTTTATAATCGAATATATCCTATTATATATTATACTAGCAAAAAAAGATATATATTTTTCATAAAATTATTGTTAATTAATTTCTTTCCGGCACATAACCCATATCACGGAGAGTCGTGCAGCTATTTCTCCAATTTTTTTTCACTTTTACCCAAAGTTTAAGATTAATTTTACAATTCATCATTCTTTCGAGTTCGCTACGAGCAAACATACCAATTTTTTTAATCATACTACCGTGATATCCGATTATCATCGCTCTATGATTTATTTTCTCACATTGTATAAGCGCTTGAATATCAACTTCATTATCGCTTCTAAATTGAAATTTTTCAATAAAAACTGCTATTCCATGTGGCAATTCTTGATCTAACATATACAACATTTTTTCACGAATAATCTCTGATGCAATAGTTCTCTGAGTTTGATCCGTTATATCATCTTCGTCATAAAAAAATACGGACGGCTTGGCTAATTTAAAAATTTTACACAAAAGTTCCGCTTGACCTTCACCTGTGGCAGAAGAAACCGGAATTATGGAATCATAATCCATCAATTCAGAATAATTTTCAATATTTTTTATTATACCAGTTTTTTGTCTGAGAGCATCAATTTTATTTATCACTAAAATTACAGGAATACCTATTTTTTTGAATTTTTTAATAAATTTTATATCGTCATTATGAACGTTTTTTCCGGCTTCAACAACATGAATTATTGCTTCTGCACCAAAAAACGAATTATTAATCTCACTAAGCATATAGTTACCCAGCTTGTTATTCGGCTTTAACATTCCTGGAGTATCGGTGAAAACTATTTGCGTGTTCTCTTTTGTAAGTATTCCTATGATTTTATTACGCGTTGTTTGAGGTTTTGGCGAAACTATTGAAATTTTTTCGCCAACTAGCATATTAAGAAGTGATGATTTACCCACATTTGGCTTTCCAACAATAGATACAAAAAGTGATTTCCTACTTTCATCTTTCATTATTATACCATCCAAAATTAATTTTTATATATCGATATGTTTTTTTAATAATTTAATCACCGAAATAGTTTTATGCTTTATCTCGGTTGGACCGGATTTTACATATAATAAACTCGGAAAAATCGAAAATATCAACAAAATAAACAATATTTTGTGATAGCGAAAAAAAGCCCACATGTCAATGTAGGCATCAAAATCACCGAAAATCATAACACCTATAATAACTGCAACAATAGAAGAAATCATAACTGCACCTGCAGCTATATCTTTTGCAATTTTTGCCACAGAATTATATTCCGATGAACACATATCAATTATCGCTTCTATTGAAGTGTTAATCATCTCTAATGTCAAAACGCTGCTAATTGTTAAAAACAATACCGCATATTTTACAAAGCTTAGATGAAAAAAAAACGAAAAAATTAAAACATAAAACGATATTACTGTATGTATACGCATATTTTTTTCATTTTTTATCGTGTAAATTGCACCCTTAGCAGCGCATTTAAAACTCTTTAATATCTTCACTTATTCCTCTTCACGAACATAAGAAATTGCACTTGAAAATCCGAGCGAATCCAAAACTTGATCTTCTTTTTCTCTCATACGTCTCTTCTCAATACCGCCATTTTCGTGGTCATATCCCAAAAGATGAAGCATTCCGTGAGCAACAAGATATGCAACTTCTCTTCTGAAAGAATGCCCATAAAGTTCGCTCTGCTCAAGAACTTTTTCCATAGATATAACAATATCACCCAGAATTTGAGCATTAGTGTCAGGGTCAATCTCATACTTTCCATCCTTAATCATCGGAAATGAAAGGACGTCTGTGGGAACATCTTTATTCCTATATTGTTTATTAAGACTTTGTATGTAAGAATTATCAACCATTGTAACACTGACTTCTACAGAACCTTGAAACCGTTCCATTTTGAGAACTGCGTTACAGCACCTTCTTATAAGCATACGAATACCTGTTGGAATCTTAACTTCTTTTTGCCTATTTACGATTATTACCCTTGTCTTATCGACAACCATGAATTTCATCCTTCCTAAAATCTCAAATACAATATTAATAATTTTTCAAAATACATTTTTAAGAAACAAACGCATATTTTCTCCCAAACACATTCATCTACTCCTATAAGGTAAAAAGCACCCTACAGGAGATAGAATAAAAAAATAATATGTTTTACTTTATCACATAAATATATTATTTCTTTAAATAATGCAGAATATTCTTAAAATATTTTACAAATACCAATTATAGAGTATTTTTACCAATATGTCAAACAAATTAACTGACAAATAATAAAAAATTTTTTTTAAAAAATTGTGCAAAATGTTTTAGCGCGCAGTATGATTCAATTTTCTAACACTAAACTTTCTTTTTTTGATATATTTTCCAGCAAGCAATAGTGACATTCCCTATAGTATTCTTCACCACTCGGCAAAATTATTCCGTTTTTTCGGTCAATATCTTTTATTTTAACATCTTCCCCAATTTCTTGCCTTACAAATTCATCTATTAATCTATCAGCTTCTTTGGCAGCCTCCTCCTCACTGATCTGTTCTTCACAAACCTCTTGCATATGTATACTGTCTTTATATATGCAAAGAGGTACTTTATGTCCGAGTACATTAAATGTTTTTTCATTAGTTTCACAAATGCAATTTTCACCAGGTATCTTGCCAAAACAAATTGGTATCTCTAAATTAAAAATTTTTATTCTGTATTTTTTTATCTCATCGCCTACGTTCTTTGCTATTACTCTTTTCATATTTATCTTCTCCGAAATTATGCGGTGCGTTTCGGCATAGACGTTTCCTTCGGCGTCAACAAACTGCGCCCCTCCCGAAAGATCTTCAACTATTCCGCTTATAAGAATCTGACCTTTCGTTACCACATCGCCGTCCGATACCATTGGTGTACCTCTATATGTTTCCATTCTTTCGATTTTTCCATCGTAGAGCGCCACTATGTTTGATGGCTCACCTTGTATCTGTTTTTCCGGGATAAATTGCTTTTCTTTTATCTCTACAATCGCTTCACTCCCTTTTAGATTTATCGATATCCATGCAATACTGTCCATACGCTGCATCATCTGCTGCTTTAATATCGGAATGTTTATTCCCGATTTGAATGTTCCCGGCGAAACTCCCAAATCATGCATAATTTTTTTTAC
Organism: uncultured Clostridia bacterium; assembly: GCA_944380895.1. Lineage (GTDB taxonomy): Bacteria > Bacillota > Clostridia > Oscillospirales > Acutalibacteraceae > UMGS1491. The sequence continues at coordinate 8,319 of CALWJB010000097.1, forward strand.
TTCTTCAGGGCTTACCGTTTCGCAGCCTACAACCTCGACTTTCCAAAGATAAAGCGGTAATATTGAAAGCACCGCTAAAAATGCAGTTATACCTACAATTATTCCCATTCGAGATCTATATTTACGAGTAAAAAAAGGTATTCCTTTCTTCTTTAGCACTCTTATCTTTGAATTTGCCTTTCGTGCATTGATATGTAGTTTTTTGTATTCCTCAGCAGTACTTTTCGCAAATAAATCACCGTTTATTTTTCTTACATCCCAGAGCGAACATCTCTCTTTTACCGAAAGATTTAAAAATTTATCGGGATTGCCTCCCATCACCTTAAATTCAATATACCCACATATACTTCTTATTATGTTCAAAATCAAAAGCATCACTCATATTCCAAAATCAAGTCAAAAACTCCACGGAACAAATAAACCCCGAAACTATAAGCGAGTCGGAATTTAAACACCGCAATTCAAGGTCTCTCCCAAAAACCGATATCCACATTTTCGGAACTTTAATTTTAACTATATTTTCATCGTATTCTTCGATTTTCTGGCAACCCTCCAATACGAGTTCTCTGTTGCTTTTCATCTCGATATGCACCGAGCTTAAAACATTGTCTTTTACATAACTGTTTGCTTTTTTGACCTCGGCAGAAAAATTTCGTTTAAGTTTAAAATTCAAAATTTCTCCTCCGATTCTTTTATTTATTACATGAATATTAATATGCAAAAAATAAATAAAAATAACAAAAGCTTGCATATAATTCTACGAGAGGTGTCAACAATATGGCTACAATGGTTAATAAAACAAGGACAAAACATAATATAAAAAATTCAAAATACATAATACTCTCTATAATTGTCACGGTTTATCTTGCAGTTCTCATCATGTATCCAAAAAGCGTATCTTCGGGGATAAAAAACGGAATAAATTGCTGTCTTGACGTTTTAATTCCTTCGATGTTCCCTTTTATGGTCGCAGCATCGATGGTTTCGTTATCGGGGATAGAAGAAAAATTAAAATTTATATTTCAAGGAGTATCAAAATTTTTATTTTATTTACCTCCCTGCACGGTTCCTGCCATAATTATGAGCTTGTTCGGCGGATATCCTGTTGGTGCATACTGCATAAAATCACTATATAAAAACGGTTCCATAAATAAAGAGCAAATGAATAGAATGATGTGTTTTTGTGTGAATTTCGGGCCCGCATTTATAATCTCCGCTTTGGGACAAATACTTCTTAATAATATTAAGGTCGGAATTATTTTATTTCTCATTCAAGTATCTTCGTCGATTATAATCGGAATAATTTTAGGGGTTATTGAAAGAATTAAAAAAACTGATTTTTATAACAAAAAAATTTATTTACAAAAAAATAATTTTTATTTCAGTCAAATCTTGATCGGAGCGTGTAATGATGCATGCAGAGCACTTTTGAGTATGTGTGCACTCATTACGCTGTTTTTCGGTATTGTATCGGTTATACACGAACTTGGAGTGATTGATTATATTTCGTGTGTTTTAATCAAAATAAACGTTCCTCGCCAAATATCAAACTCTGTTATATTATCAGTATTGGAAGTGACTCAAAGCTGCATAATAAGTGCGAAAAACCCATCTATACCATACTACATATATTCATGGATTATAGGTTTTGGAGGCATATGCGCTCATACTCAAATTATAGCACAACTTAATAATTTTCCGTTTAAATACGGCAAATTTTTAATTATGAGAATAGTTAATGGAATATTTACATCTGTAGTTACAATGCTAATTATAAAAAACCCCGAAAAAATTTTACAAACTTTTGCTCCGACATCAGTCAACCAAGTTAACGAAATATCAAAAGCAACTTCCACTCACTTTGGAAGCATAATTTTGCTTATTTTCTGCGTTTTCTTCACTTTTAGCATACATTCTTTTACAAATATTAAAAATTTTGCAAGCAATAAAAAGGCATCTGCAAAAGTCAAGCAGATACCTGATTTTTAGATAACTTTTTTATGAACACGATTTCTGTATAAGGCATTTGATATAAGAAACGAAAGCCGAAACCATAAATATTAAAAAGAATGCTCCTATACCTATCAAAATGATAATAGCGGTAGAACCCGTATCCAAAGTTACTGAAAGCGCTGCCAAAGCTAAAAGAATTGTTCCGACAGATCCAAACAGAATACACTTTATGTAACTACAAAAACAACTGTCCGAACATGAGCAAACATCATTGCGTGAATTTATCAAAGTTGCTATTATAGCATATAGAAGAATTGCTATTCCAAGCGCAAACGCAATCCACACGCCGGTTAAAATTCCTGGAATAAGGCCGAGAGAAAACAGTATTGCTATGGCAACACCAAATATAATTCCAAGAATAGTGCTCAAAACACCGCAGCCGCACCGAGAAGGACAACAATCGTTATTTTTCTTCATTTTTATCAACTCCTAATTTAAACATACTTCGAACACATAAAATTCAAACTCTTTTATGAAAGGTTGTGAACTTAAGCGTTCTTTATATATTATGCACGCTTAAAAAATTATGATAAAAATATCTCCTTCGCTACTTGCCTGCGACTTTTCGAAAATAGGCGATGAAATCAAAAAAGTAGAAACAGCAGGCGCCGATATGATTCACCTTGATGTAATGGACGGTCATTTTGTTCCAAACATCACTTTCGGGGCTTGTGTGATAAAATCTATACGCAAATGTTCATCATTACCGTTTGACGTACATTTGATGATTAGTGAACCTTTAAAGTACGTGCCTAATTTTGCAGATGCAGGAGCAGACATAATAACATTTCATGCTGAGTCAAACTCGGACATAATTAAAACGATTTCAAAAATAAAAGAGTGCGGAAAAAAAGTCGGCATTTCTATAAAGCCAAAAACCGACACAAAAATTTTATTCCCCTATTTAAAATATATAGATGTAGTGCTTATAATGACGGTTGAACCAGGTTTCGGAGGTCAAGCTTTCATGAAAAATCAACTTCAAAAAGCTTTGATTTTAAAAAATGAATCGCAAAAAAATGACTTTAATTTTAAGATTGAACTCGATGGTGGAATAAACACCAAAACAATCGAAATTATAAAAAATTATCCTATTGATATTTGCGTTTCAGGCACTTGTATATTTAAATCCGAAAATATGGCAAGCACTATAAATAAATTAAAGTTGCGGTGATTATCATATTTAATAGAAAAAAAATTAGATACTTTTTATTTGCATGTTTTTCTTTATTTTTTGCGGTTTTGATTGCAAAATATATACAAATTAGCAAACCTGAGAACTCACTGCCTACAACTCAAACGCTATCAGACACAGAGATTGAAAATAAAACAGAAAACAATTTTTTACAAGGCATGTGGATACCGTATATGGATTTGGATGTTTCAAAATTTGAAGATAAAAAAGAAGCTTTTGAAAAAAATTTTCAGTACATAACAGAAATTGCAAAAAATCACGGAATCGACACTTTAGTGGAACACGTCAGGTCTCACAGTGATTCGCTGTACCCGTCAAAAATATTTCCTACTTCCCACATCTTAACCGGAAATCAAGGCGAAGATATTAATTTCGATCCCTTAAAATATATGGTGGAAACGGCTCACAAAAATAATTTAAAAATTCACGCGTGGATAAATCCTCTTCGCATTTCTTCGGTATCTGTGCCTGAAAAAATGTGCAGCTCCAATCCGTGTAAAACTGAAATTTTCAAAAATAAACTTATTAAACATCAAGATGGCTTAATTTATAATCCAGCGTACCCCGAAGTACGTAAATTAGTATGCAGCGGAGTGAAAGAAATTGCAGAAAATTATAATATCGATGCAATTCATTTTGATGATTATTTCTATCCCAAACTCGAAAATATGATTTCTGATGATACAGCCTATCGGCAGCACATTGAAAATTCACCTATAAAAA